>JBBIIA010000281.1:0-2064 GCA_037446775.1 Deltaproteobacteria bacterium | reverse complement strand
GTTTAGATTCACGGGAGGAGGCTTCGAGGGGAGCCCCTGGGGGCGGACGGGCAGACCACCTGTGCCACCTGCCACGATCACCCGTGCGCGAGCGATGTTGACCCGAAGAACCGAGCCTTCCTGCGGGGGGGACCGTTCGCCCCCTTCACCGACTTCTGCTACCGCTGCCACCCCAAGGCCGGGGCGGGGGGCCTCAATCCCCACCGCCAGCTCAACGACCGCGGCGAAGTCCAGGCCGCCACCTGCGCCTTCTGCCACCGCAAGCCGCCCCAGGACCGGGAGGGCGGCGACTTCGACCCCAAGGACCTGCTGTTCCTGCACAGCCCGGTAGAGCTGTGCATGGGATGCCACGACCCGGGGCCCCACCCCTCGGGCAACCACTTGGTGGAGCTTGGCCCCGCCATGCGGGCCCGGCTCGAGGAGTACGAGCGCCGCCACCGGGTCAAGCTGCCCCTCGGCCCCAACCACCGCGCCGTGTGCACCACCTGCCACAACCCCCACGAGAAGGGCGTGCTCCTGGGGAAGGCGGCCCTGGGGGCGGGCGAGGAGAAGGGGTGGCGCGTGCCGAGCTTCGCCGAGCTGTGCACCCCGTGTCACGGGCGGATCAACTGAGGAGGCCGTGCCTCGAGGGCACCGGTTTCTAGAACGTGCCCGGGCGGCGGCTGGCGCCCCCCGTCGGAGGGAAGGAAGCGATGGTAGAGCTGTTCCAAAAGGGGGGCCCGGTGATGTACGTGCTCCTCGTCCTCTCGGCGGCGGCCGTGGCGGTGGCGGTGGAGCGGGCCCTGGTGCTCTTTCGGGCCCGCACCGACACCGAGGCCTTCGTCGCCCGGGTGTCGGCGGCCCTGGAGGCCAACCGGGTCGACGAGGCCCTCGCCGCCGCACGCAAGGATTCGGGCGCCATGCCCCGCATCCTCGCCGCGGGCATCGAGAAGGCGCGGCGGGGCCGGGCGGAAGTGGAGCGGGCGATCGAGGGCCGGGGCAACCTGGAGGTCGCCAAGCTCGAGCGCGGCCTCGGGTTTTTGCAGGCCGTAGCCAAGACCGCGCCGCTCCTCGGGTTCTTTGGCACGGTCTCGGGCATGATCAAGGCCTTCGAGGCGATGGGGCGCGCCGGGCTCGGCGACCCCGCCAACGTGGCCACCGGCATCTCCGAGGCGCTCATCACCACGGCCGCGGGGCTGGCGGTGGCGATCCCGGCGTTTTTTGCCCACTCCCTCTTCACCGGCAAGGTGAACCGCTTCGTCCTGGAGCTAGAAGAGGGCTCCCTGCACTTCCTCGCGGCGCTGGAGCGCTCCGAGGAACAGCAGGCTCGGGAGCGGGTGCACGGCGAGATCGGAGGCGACTACCTTGAAATTTAAGCGCACGATCCAGCCCGACGACGAGGCGGTCCCCATGGCCTCCATGGCCGACATCGCCTTCTTGCTGATCATCTTCTTCATGGTCGGCACGGTGTTTAGCGCCGACCGCGGCATCGTGATCGAGCTCCCCGAGACCCAGACCCGGGAGGCCGTCGATCTCCGGGAGCTGGTGCTTACCATCACCCGGGAGGGCGAGGTGCGGGTCGACGGCGCCGCGGTTCCCCTGGAGGCCCTGGGTCCCCTGGTCGCCCGGGCGCGCCAGGTCAACCCCCGCCGACCGGTGGTGGTGCGGAGCGACCGGCGGGTGCCGTACGGGCGGGTGGCGGACGTCATGGACGAGCTGATCCAGGCGGGGGTACGGGACGTGGCGCTGCCCACCGCGCCCGAGGGGACCAGCCGGTGATCCCGGGCCCCTGGGGCGACGCTCGCCGCGAGCGCCGCCTGCGGAGCTTCGGCCTCGGCCTGGGGATGCTGGTCGCCGCCGTGCTCCACCTCGCCCTCTTCTGGGGCCCCCGGGTGCGGTACCGGCCGCTCTTGGAGGAGGCCACGGTGCGCCGGGTGATGGTCGTTCAGCCCTACCGGCCGCCGCCCTCCGAGCCGAGCCCGGTCGCTCCCGCCCCGGCGGTTGCCCCCGCCCCAACTGCTGCCGCCGCGCCGGGAGAGCCGTCCCCGGCCGTCAGCCGCCCCGCCGAGCCCGCGGCCCCGCCGA
>JBBIIA010000280.1:0-2090 GCA_037446775.1 Deltaproteobacteria bacterium | reverse complement strand
AAAGCTCGCCCCCCACCGCTCCGGGCGCCGCCCGGCGCCGGGCTCCACCGCGAGGGGCAACGCCTCGGCGACCCGGAGGAGCCGCGGGGCCTGGGCGAGCCGTGCCCCGTCGGGCCAGACGGACGCCGGGTCGGCGGCCAGGGCCCAAAAGGCCGCCACCGCCTCGGCCGCCGAGCCCCCCCGGGCCTTCAGGGCAGCCTCGAGGCTCCCCTCCAGGCCCCCCCGAAAGGACCCGGCAAACACCTCGCGCCACAGCGCCGCGCCTCCCCGGTGGAGCCACAGGTACCCCGGAAAGAGCGCCGCCCCGTACTCCCGGGCGCCGTTCATCAGGGCGAGGGAGCGCTCCGGCTCGCCGAGGAACCGCCCAGCGTAGGTGAGGTAGTCGTCCACCTGCGGCTGGCACAGCTCTTCCACCCAGGTGGCGGTCGCCTCGAACCACCACCCCTCCCGGCGCCACCGGCTGTCGGGCACCGCGACCTCGTCGTCCCAGGGGTAGTCGGCGCGCTGCACTGCGTGGAAAAGCTCGTGGGCGGCGGTGGCCCGCAGCACCCCGAGCTCGTCGCCGGTATGGGCCGCGTAGTCCCGGCCGAACACGAAGTAGGCGACCCGGTGGTCCCGGTCGATTTCGGTGTAGGCGTAGTAGCCCGAGCCGATGGTGATCTGGACGCCGGCTACCGTGAGCCCGGTGTTGCCCACGTAGGCGTCGAGGTAGTAGCGCTCGAGGCCGTAGGGCTCGGGGAACCCCAGGGCCCGCTGGGTGGCGAGGGCCGACTCCAAGCCCGCCGCGAGCACCTCGACCCAGGTGGGCACGCCGTTGCCGTCGGGGTCGGCCCACTGGGGGTCGAGGGAGTCGTAGCGGTGGCCCCACAGGACCCGGAAGTGCGGGGTGAGGTAGACGTTGGCCCCATCTACGGCTACCGGCGCCGCCTCCCGGGCCGCCCCGAGGCGCGCCGCCGGGCGCAACGGCGAAAACCGCTCGGTCCGATGGGAGCGAAGGCCCACGCCGCACTTGGCGGGGGGCTCCGCCGCCGCCAAGAGCCCCGCCCCCCCCAGCAGGAGAAGCGCCAGCCAACCCAAGACCTTCACCCCAAGCCTCCTCCCGAGCCCCCGAGCCGATCTCCCCATGGATCGGCGCCCTGGCCCCCGCCCTTGAGGCCGGTACCGACCCAATGGGCGCCGCCGAAAGGCCAAGCCGGGCCCGCCCTCAGCGAGCCCCTCCGGCCGACCCCTGGGCGGCGGGGGCGACCAGCTTCTCGGCCGGGCCCTCGAACTGCCGTCCGGCAGCCACCGGGCTGCCCTCCCGCAGCACCCGATAGCCCCCTGAAATCCGCACCTGCCCCCCCTCCCCCAGCCGCACCTCCTCGGCCTCCACCTCGGCGTCGCCGACCCGGAAGGGCCGGGGGCGGGTCAGTTTCACGCCGCCCCGCCGGGGGTCGTACAGCCCCTGGGGGGCCTTCGCCCACAGGACCCGCCGCCCGTCGGCCGAGCGGACCTCGGCCTCCACCCCCCCAAGTTCCACCTCGGGCTTGAGGGGGGTGCGAAAGAGCTTGCCCACCTTGCCGTCGCGGGTCACCGCCGTCTCGGCCCGAATCACCAACTGGAGCCCCGTAACCGGGTCTTCGTGGGTATAGACCACCCCCGCCGCCCGGCTGCGCACGCCGTCGAAGACCGGCGGCTTGACCGGCGGCTTCTCCAAACCGCGGAACCATCCGTACCACCCGCCGGCCCCGGCCCCGACCACGGCCACCGCCAGAACCGCCAAATAGCCCTTGCGCATCGCTCCCTTCCGCCCTCAAGAACGCGGGGAGGCCCCAAAGGACCTCCCCGCTCGTGCCCCGGGCTCGCTGGCCCGCTTCCCTTACGGCTGTCGGACGAGGTATCCGTCTAGATCGAACACCGCCTGGCTCCGAGCCGCATCCAGAAACACCACCCGAATGAACTCCGAAGTGCCGGAGCCGGTCGGAGTGGTCCAGATGCCTCCCGGGGCCAAGTTCCAGGTACCCGATTCCTCCTCGACCGGATCCGACGAGTTCGGCGGCGAGGTGGGTCTTGCCGGTGCCGGTGCCGCCGACCAGGATCACGTTGCTTCG
>JBBIIA010000279.1:0-2112 GCA_037446775.1 Deltaproteobacteria bacterium | reverse complement strand
CGGGCCCTCGCCATCGCGCGCGTGCAGGTGACGGGGGCCGACCTCGCCGCCTGGGGGGAGGGGGGGGCCGAGGACCGGGGGGCGAGCGCCGCCCTGGCCGGGGCCGAGGTAGCGGCGGCCGCGGACCTCGCCACCGGGCTCGCGCCCCGGGACGCCCTCCCCGGGCGGCCCGCCGCGGCCCGCCTCGGCCAGGCCCTGGCCGCCCTGGCCCTGGGGGCCGCCCTCCTCGCCTGGGGACCGCCGGGAGGGCGCCTCGCCTGGGTCCGCCTCGCCCTCGGCCCCCCCCCGGAGGCGGTGGCGGTGGGCAATCTCACCTTGCTCCTCGCCCCTCCCGCCTACACCGGCTTGCCCGAGACCCGCCTGGAGGGGGTGGACGGGGCGGTGGAGGCGTACCGGGGCACCCGGGTCACCCTGGAGGGCGAGCTCTCGCGCCCCATGGACGAGGGGCGTTGGGAGGGCCCCGACGGGCTCGCGGTGCCCCTGATCGTGGAGCGCACGGCCTTTTCCGTCACCTGGATCCACGACCGGGAGGGGAGCTACCAGCTCGCCTTCGCCCGGGGCGGCCGGGCGGTCCCCTCGACCCTGGGGCCGCGGGCCCTGCGCCTTCGGGAAGACGGCCGCCCCACCGTGGAGCTCGTCCACCCCGAGGGGGACCTGGAGGTGGGCGCGGACCACGCCGTGGAGGTGCGCTTCGAGGCCCGAGACGACCTGCGGGTGGAGCGGGTGGAGCTGGTGCTCCAGGGGGACGAGGAGGTGCGCATCCCGGTTTCCCTCGCCCCCGGCGCCCGGGTGGAGGGCAGTGCCCGGTTCCTCCCCCTGGCCCACCCCGGCCTGGGGGAGGGCGCCCACTTGCGGGTGGACGCCTGGGACGGGGACGAGGTGTCCGGGGCCAAGGCGGGGTCGAGCCGCTCGGTGTACCTCTCCTTCGTCAGCAAGCGGCGCCTCGCCGCCGAGATCGAGGGCCTCGAGGAGCGCCTCCTCGAGATGCTCCTCGGGCACCTCGCCGATCACCTGGAGCAGCCCGTCCCCGGGGTCGATGCCCGGGCCCGCCTGGTGGCGGGAGGGCAGGACCTGCTCGCGCTCTTCGCCCAGCTCGCCGACCGGGTGCGCCAGGCCGCCGGGGACGGGGCCCTGGGGGCGCTCGCGGTGCTGCGCATCGAGGCGGGGCTGCGGGGCGCCCTGGAGCCGTACCTCGCGGGGGGCGGGGACCGGGAGGCGGTGATCGCCGAGCTCGAGCGGGACGCCCTGTTCCTCGATCGGCTCCTCCAGAGCTTGCGCATGGAGGACGCCCTGTCCCTGGGGGATGAGCTCTCGGCCCTGCAGCGGAGCCTCTTTGACGACCTCAGCCGGGGGGCGACCCCCGAGGACCTGGTGCGCCGGGTGGATCAGATCCGGGACCTCCTGCGGCAGATGGGGCAGCGCCTCTCCCGGGCCGACGGGGAGATGCCCGACGCCTTCGCCAACGCCGACGCGGTGGAGAACATGCCCGGCAACGAACTCCAGGAGGCCCTGGAGGCCCTGCGCGAAGCCCTGGCCGCCGGGGACCGGGAGCGCGCCGAGGCCCTGGCGGCCCAGATCCTGGAGACCCTGGGCCGCTGGCTCGCCGCCCTGGAGGAGGCCGCCCAGGGGGCGGGTCGGGGCGAGGTGGATCCGAGCCTTCGGGAGGTCGCCGAGCTCGAAGCCGAGGCGGCCCGCCTGCGGGCCGAACAGGAGCGGGTGCTGGAGCGCACCCAGGCGGTGGGCCGGGAGGCGTCCCAGCGGGCGGCCGAGGGCCTGCGCCGGGAGCTCCCGGCCTTTTTGGAGCGCCAGCACGCCCGGCTTCGGGCCGTGGAGGAGGGGGGGCGGCGCATGGAGAGCCTGGCGCCGCCCCAGGGCTTCCACGGCATGCCCCCGCCGCCGGGCGGGGTGGCCATGCCCCTGCCGCCCAGCCTCGGCCAGCGCCTGTACGGGGCGGTGGCCGAGGTGCGCGACGCCCTCGCCCAGGACCTGGGCCGGGCGCGCCAGGGAGTCCCAGGGGTGGCGACGGCCCTGGAGGCCCTGCGGGGGAGCCTGGAGCCCGCCGTGGACGAGGCGCGGCGGCACGATTTGCCGTTCACCTTCGTGACCAACGCC
>JBBIIA010000278.1:0-2146 GCA_037446775.1 Deltaproteobacteria bacterium | reverse complement strand
AGCCCGACTCCTCCTGCCTGCGCTCCTGGTCTTCTCGTGCCACCACTTCTGGACCTTCAACTTGGCCAACACCCCAGGTCCGTCCCCACGGGAAAACCCTGGGGACGGCTGGCCCGGCTTGAAACGGCGTGGTCCCGGGGGTAGAAGGGGGGCGTTGGCGCCAAGCACCGTCTCCGGGGACGGCGATGACCGAGGAAGACCACCGCCACGGGCACCGCGACCGCCTGCGCCGCCGGCTCCTCCGGGCCGGCCGCGAGGCCTTCGAGGACTACGAGCTCCTGGAGCTCTTGCTCGCCTTCGCCATCCCCCGGATCGACGTAAAGCCCCTCGCCAAGCGCCTGATCGAGCGCTTCGGCTCCTTCGCGGCGGTCCTCGACCAGCCCCCGGAGCGGCTCCTCGAGGTCGCCGGGGTCGGCCCCCAGGCGGCGGCGCTGCTCCTAGCCCTGCGGGCGGCCATGGTCCGCTACTACGAGCAGGGAGCCGAGCGCACCCGGCGGATCGCGGGCCCCGAGGACGTGGCCGCCTTCGTCCGGGCCGAGCTCGGCGCCGAGCCCCGGGAGTGCTTGATGGTCCTGTGCCTCAACGACGGCGGGCGCCTCGTGCACCACGGGGTGGTCATCGAGGGCACGGTGGACCGGGCGCCCTTCTACCCTCGCGAGATCCTCAAGGCCGCCCTCCTCCACGGCGCCACCGCCCTGATCCTCGCCCACAACCACCCGAGCGGCGACCCGACCCCCTCGGAGAACGACCACGCCATCACCCGCCGGCTCGAAACCCTCGCCGCCGAGTTCGAGATCGCGGTGCGCGACCACCTGGTCGTCACCCCCCGGGCGGCCTTCAGCCTCAAGACCGGGAAGCTCTTGTGAGCCGAGGAGCCCAAGGTTTAGAGTGCCGCAGGGTTTCGACGATCGATCTCGTGAGGAGGGGGTTTCGACGGATGGGTGTGAGCGCATGGATTCGAGACCGGCGAGGGGCGCTCGGGTGGTCGCAGGGACGGCTCGCGGAGGCCGTGGGGGCGAGCCAGCCGACCGTGTCCCTGTGGGAGCGCGGGAAGGCCGAGCCGCCGCCCGAGGTCTTGGAGCGACTGAAGAAGGTGCTCGGCGCCGTACCGGGGGCTCCGAAGAGAGCCTCTGAGCCGAAGGCAGCGACCAGGCCCACCCAGGGCCGCCGGGCGAAGCCTGGGCTTCCTCCGAGCCCCGCCACTCCTATAGCCGTGGCGACCGACGAGAACCAGACCCTCGAGAAGCGCCTCTGGGCTGCGGCCGACGAGCTTCGGGCCAACTCGAACCTCAACGCCTCCCAGTACTCCGCCCCGGTCCTGGGGCTCATCTTCCTCAAGCACGCCGACCACCGGTTCACCGTCGCACAGAGCGAACTAGCCGCCAAAGGCACGGGGCGCCGGTCCCCCGGAAAGCTCGACTACCAGGCCCAGGGCGTGCTGTACCTGCCGGAAGAGGCGCGCTTCTCCCATCTGCTCCAGCTCGCCGAGGGCAAGGACATCGGCAGCGCCATCAACGAGGCGATGAAGGCCATCGAGCGGGAGAACGAAGACCTGCGGGGCGTGCTGCCCCAAAACTACAACCGCCTCGAAAACGCGACCCTCGTCGCGCTGTTGAAGAACTTCAACTCCATCCCGGTCCACGTCGAGGGCGACGCCTTCGGCAAGATCTACGAGTACTTCCTCGGCAAGTTCGCCATGAGCGAGGGGCGCAAGGGCGGCGAGTTCTTCACCCCCACGGCGCTCGTCAAGCTCATCGTCGAGGTGATCGAGCCCTACCACGGCCGCATCTTCGACCCGGCCTGCGGCTCGGGCGGCATGTTCGTCCAGAGCGCCCGGTTCGTCGAGAACCACCGCGCCAACCCCAGCGCCGAGATCATGGTCTACGGCGAAGAGCGGGTGGCCGAGACGATTCGCCTGTGCACCATGAACCTGGCCGTCCACGGCCTCGCGGGCGAGATCCTCCAGGGCAACACCTACTACGAAGACCGCCACGAGGCCGTGGGCAAGTTCGACTTCGTCATGGCCAATCCGCCCTTCAACGTCGACAAGGTGGACAAGGACCGGATCAAGAGCAACACGGCCCGCTTCCCCTTTGGCATGCCGGCCGCCGACAACGCCAACTACCTCTGGATTCAGCTCTTCTAC
>JBBIIA010000277.1:0-2232 GCA_037446775.1 Deltaproteobacteria bacterium | reverse complement strand
GACCCCTGACCCCCAGCCCCTGACCCAAGCACGTTCGTGCAGTGGTGGGCGTCGTTGGCGCCGGTGACGTACTTCATCCAGAGCCAGACGAAGCGGGCGGGGACGAGGTTGTGGGAGATGCGGACAGGGAGAACCTGCGTCACCCCCCGTCGCTGCGTCGCCGCGTGGGGCCCCTCGGGGACGAGCGAAGAACCACTCTGCGTCATCACCGGAAATCACCCCCTGCCCGAGACCGCGGCCCCCGCGACCGGGCCCGGAGAGGCGTTGGGCCCCCGGCGCAGCCGGAAAGCGGGGCCGACGGGGCGCGAGTGGCTACCTCGCTGCACCTACTCCCCGCCTCGCCCGCTCCTCTTAGACCTGTGCAGTGCTCCCCCACGCACACTTGGGATCTCCGATCGGACACATCGGACCTACGTCCCGGCGGACGTGCACGGTCCTCGAAGTGGAGGGTCAGCAGGTGGTCATGTCCACCGCGGAGCTCGCGGGAGTGCGCAGGACCGCCCTCGGCCCGGTGGTCGGGTCGGCGGCGATCCGCCGGGGCGACATCCTCCGCGCCATCGACTTTCTCCTCGCGGGCATCTGACGGCGGCTGCCCCTCCCGAGGGCTCCCGGGCAGCGCAAGTCCGGCCTGCACCGGGGCGCCCGGAGCACGACCGACGATCTCGACACCCCCCTGGACCACCTCAGTCCCGCCGGGGACTGCTCCCAATTCCTGCCTCCATTCCGAGAGGGCCCTTGGCGCCTGTCCCCAACGGCACCAACGGCACCAACGGCACTCGCTTGCCGCGGTGGCCTATTTTCGATATCTTTGATTTCGCAAACAGTCTGGCTCGTTGTTCTCGCGTCCGCAAACAAGGAGTTCCGACAGTGCCCACTCGGAGAATCCCCGGGCGAACGATCCGCAGCCCGGAGGGGCACACCGCCTTCGTCCCCGATCCGCTGCCGCCGTCCCTGGAGTGGGGTCTCGGGCTGGTTCGGGCGCTGTCGGACGCCGATCGGGCCATCGGACGGCTCGCCGGAGAGGGCGGGCGCCTGCCCAATCCCCACTTGCTGCTCCGGCCGTTTCTGCGGCGGGAAGCCGTGCTCTCAAGCCGGATCGAGGGCACCCGGGCCACCCTGGGAGAGCTCCTCGCGGCGGAGGCGGGCGCGGCCGTGGAACGGGCGCCGGAGGATCTCCGCGAGGTGGGGAACTACGTATCGGCGCTGGAGTTCGGCATCGAGCGCCTGAAGAGCCTGCCGCTCTCGCTGCGCCTGATGCGCGAGCTGCACTCCCACCTGATGGAGGGCGTGCGGGGGCACCACGCCACCCCGGGGGAGTTTCGCCGCTCCCAGAACTGGATCGGGCCCGCCGGGTGCACCTTGGCCAACGCCTCGTACGTCCCGCCGCCGCCGGCCGAGCTCCCCTCGGTGCTGGCCGCCTGGGAGGACTTCCTGCACGATCGGGCGCTGCCCCCACTCGTCCACGCGGCCCTGTGCCACTACCAGTTCGAGGCCATCCACCCGTTCCTGGACGGGAACGGGCGCATCGGGAGGCTCCTCATCACCCTGCTCCTCGTCGAGCGGGGGATCCTGCCGACGCCACTGCTCTACCTCAGCGCCTTCTTCGAGGCCACGCGTCCGGAGTACTACGAACGGCTCCTGGCCGTCAGCGAGCGCGGCGCGTGGCCGGAGTGGCTCGAGTATTTCCTCAACGGCGTGGCCCGCCAGTCCGAGGACGCCCTCAGCCGCGCCGAGCGGATCAACGGCCTGCTCGCCGGCTGGCGGCTGGCGGCTGCGGGAACCGCGTCGAAGGCGGTGACCGCATTGGTGGACCTCCTGGCGGAGAACCCCTTCTGGACCGTCACCCGCGCCGCCGAGCGCCTGGGCGTCGCCTACACCACGGCCCAGCGGGCAGTGGAGAAGCTCGTGGCCCTGTCGATCCTCGCCCCCATCTCGGAGGCCAGGCGCGACCGGGTGTACTGCTCCCGGGAGATCCTCAGAATCCTGGAAGAGCCGGCCCGACTGACGCCGGCCGGGTCCCCGTGACCCGGCATCCCGATCGAGACGGAGGAGCCCATGCCCCCCACCCCTGCGCCGAAGGGAGGCCCTTGGGGACTGGCCCCCTCCCCTTGGTGCTCCCCCACGCCCACTTGGAATCTCGGATCGGACACATCGGACCTACGTCCCGGCGGGGGCTACCCGGCGGAAGGAACGGGAACTCCGCCTTCAACTGCTTCTCGAAGTCCCGCCGCG
>JBBIIA010000276.1:0-2247 GCA_037446775.1 Deltaproteobacteria bacterium | reverse complement strand
GCTGGTCGCGGTAGAAACGATGGGGCCAGACGAACCATCCGCTGATCATGGTGAGCGACGTACCGCCCCCCCGCGAAACGCCGAGCACAGGGTCAGAAGATAGGGAGGGCGAGCCCCGCCCTGGCTACTGGCTGATTGGCCCACCTGCTCTTCGCCTGCTTCTTCATCCCAGGCCCAATCAGCCTTCGCCTGCCCGGCGCCCCTGTGGCAAGATGCTCCCAGGAGCGGATCGGCACCCTTCGCCCTCCTCAGCCTGGCCTGCGCCGATCGTGCTCCTGACGCCCTCGTGACACCCCGACGTCCCGGGCTTGTCACGAGCCCTGGAGTGAGGACCCCGTGAACCCGATCTCCGCTGCCCGCCGCCGCACCCGCCGCACCCTCTGGCTCTTCGCCGCCGCGTACACGGCCCTGGCGGCTGCTTCCCTCACCCTGGTCCTGGCCGACGTGGCAGACCGCTATCCCGAGCTGGCCCGGGGCCGGGCCCGCTCCATCCTGGACGCCGTGGTTGCGTTTCGGTCTTGGAACGCCGCCCACGGGGGCGTCTACGTGCGGGTCTCGGAGCGCGCGCCGCCCAACCCCTACCTGCCCGAGGCCGATCGGGAGGTCGCCACCCGGGACGGAGAGCGCCTTACCAAGGTGAACCCGGCCTACATGACCCGGCTGGCGGCCGAGGAGCTCGAGGCGCGCTCCGAGGTGCGGGTCTATCTCACCAGCCAACGGCCCCTGCGGCCCGAGAACCGGCCCGACCCCTGGGCGGCGGCCGCCCTCGGCGAGGCTGCGGCGAGCGGTGACCCGGTCTGGGGCGTCGTGGAGCAGGGCGGCGCCGAGGTCTTCCGCTACCAGGAGCTGTTGCGGACCGAGGAGGCGTGCCTGCGGTGCCACGGGGCCCAGGGGTACCAGCAGGGCGACGTGCGGGGCGGCGTCGGCGTCAGCTTTTCCTACGCCCCCTACGGGGCGGCCGCCCGCCGGGAGCGGGTGCGCATTGCCGCCGCCCACGGCTTGTTCCTCGTCCTGGGGTGGGGCCTCCTCTGGGTCCTGGGCCGGCGCTTGGCGGCCGCGGTGACCGCGCTGGAGGTGTCCCTCAGCCCGGTGCAGGCCCTGGAGGGGCTGCTGCCCATCTGCTGCCACTGCAAGAAGATCCGCCGCGAGGGCGGCGACCCGCGGCGGGCGGAGGATTGGGAGCCGGTGGAGGTTTACGTCGGCGACCGCACGGGGGCTCAGTTCTCCCACGGCATCTGCCCCCAGTGCCTGGCGGCCCACTACCCGGATATGGGATTGGGCTAGCCTCGCCGCAGCCCGTTGACGGCCCGCCCCCGGGCCGGTAGCTTGGCCGTAGCCGCGCCCCCGCCGGGTGGCGAGCCCTTTCGCGACGAGGTGTGAAGCATGCCCGACGCCGGCCGGCCCGGCCTCCCCCTCTCGACCCTGGCCTTTGCCGCCGCCGTCTTGCTGGCGGCGGCCTTTGCTGGTCTCTTCGTCGCCCAGGACTACGCGGCGTGGCGGGCCGAGGAGGCCGAGGCCCTGGCCGCCGCGGCCGACACGGTGGCGGCGGCCACCGAGCGGCGTCTGGAGCGGTACGAGGCGCTCCTCCACGCGGTGACCGAGAGCGAGGAGGTCCGGCGGCGCGACGCCGCCGCCTGCGGCGCCTACTTCGCCCGCCTGAGGGCGCTCCTGCCGGGGGCCGTGAACGTCGCGGCCATCGGCGCCGACGGCCGCTTCTTCGCCTCGGGCCTCCCCTTCGGGCCCCAGGGCCCCCCCGACGCCCGCGAGCTCCCCTTCTTCCAGGCCCTGGCGGCCGGCGCCCCCCGCTACGTGATGGACCCCCACCGGGGGCCGGTGAGCGGCGAGCAGGTCGCGGGGTTCGTGCTCCCCCTGCGGGACGAGGGGGGCGGCTTCGCCGGCCTGGTGGGCCTCTCGGTCCGGCTCGCCGACCTGGAGCAGGTGTGGGAGGGCGTGCGGCCCGGCCGCCCGGTGGCCGTCATCGACCGCCAGGGGGTGGTCATCCACGGCTCGGCCGTAGGCCCCCTGGCCCGGGGCGCAAAGCTTGGGGACCTGGCCGGGCTCCGGGCCGGCGCGGCCACCCGAGCGGTGCTTGGCGCCGGGGCGGAGGCCGTCGCAGCGAGCTCGAGCGCCGTGTCGAGCATCGGCACGAGCACGTCGAGGCCCTCGATCGAGAACTGCTTCTGGCCGAGGAACGAGCGTCGCAGGTAGCGCTCGAAGGCCTCGACGCGCGAGAGGCGCTCGAGCAGC
>JBBIIA010000275.1:0-2274 GCA_037446775.1 Deltaproteobacteria bacterium | reverse complement strand
AATCTTCACCACGGCGCGCGCCTTGCGGATCGTCTCGAAATAGTTGCGTCCGTCGAGTCCGGAGCAGGTGCCGTGCTTGTCCCACTCGTTGAAGATCAGGCCCGGCGCCGGCATGAGGTCCTCCAGGCGCACGGTGACCACCTCGAGCACCTGATCGACTAGGATTCCGAGGCGGCGATCCCCGGCGCGCGCCACCACCAGCCGCTGCTCCGCCGCACTCCCCTTGGACCGTTCCCCCACCACCGCCTGGTGGAGGTCGATCGCCTCCACCAGCTCCCCCCGCAGGTTCACCACCCCCGCCACCGCCGGTGGAGCTCCCGGCACCCCGGTCAACCGGGGGCGGCGCAGGATCTCTCGCACCGCCATGATATCTACGGCGAAGACCTTCTCGCCCGCTGCCAGGCACAGGACCCGGAGGGCCTCGCCGCTCATCGCCCGCCCTCGACCTCGAAGCGGCACAGCGCGTCGGCAGACAGCACGGCAATCAGGGTCCCCGTGCGGTCGTACCCCACCCCGGTCAGAAACACCGGGTCCACGGCCCCCCGCAGGTCGTGGGGTCGGACCTCATCGCCGCCGAGGCGCACGACCCCCCGCACCCGGTCCACCCGAAACCCCATGGCCTCGTCTTCGTCCCGCAGGACGACGATGTGCATCCCCCGCCCCGGCGCCCCCTCCCCCACGCCGAGCCGCGCCGCCATGTCCAGGACGGGAATCACCGCCCCCCGGAGCCCGGCCACCCCCGCGACGAAGGACGGGGCGCGGGGCAGCGGGGTGATCGGGCGCGGGGTCAGGATCTCCACCACCGCCTGGATGTCGATCCCGTACACCTCGTCCCCCAGCTCGAAGGTCAAGAGCTCCGCCCGGGCCACCGGCGCGGGTACGGGCCGCTCGGCCTCCGCCGCGTCCTCGCCCAGGGCCCGCACCAGCTCGCGACGCCAGGCCTCCACGGCCTCTCCCCGGCAGGGCTCGCGGTCCACCTCAGCGCCCCGCAAAGACTTCATCGGCGAGGGCCGCCACGTCCAGGACCGGCACCGGGCGCTGGTCGCCGAGGTCGGTGGCACCGGCGAGGCCGCGGATCTGGCCGAGGCGGCGCCCCAGGGCCTTGATCACCACGTCCTGCTGGCTCATCAGCTCATCCACGCCAAAGGCCACGCGCTTCTCGGCCACCCCGACCACCACCGCGTAGCGGGACCCGGCGTCCGTGGGGGCCACCCCGAAGAGCCGGTCCACCCGCACCAGGGGCATGGTCATGTCCCGGAGCCGCAGCACCGGGCGCCCCTCCACGGTCCGCAGGTGCTCGGGCTCCAGGGCGAGGGTTTCCAGCACGCTGTTGAGGGGGACCGCGTAGGTCTGGCCCCCGAGCCCCACCAAGAGGACCTGGATGATCGCCAGGGTCATGGGGAGGGCGATGGTAACCCGGGTGCCGCGCCCTTCTTCGCTCCACAGCTCGATCAGCCCCGCGAGCTGGGCGACGTTCTTACGTAGGACGTCCATCCCCACCCCCCGACCCGAGATCTCGGTCACCTTGTCCTTGGTGGAGAAGCCGGGCAGGAAGACGAGGTCGAAGAGCTCCTTGTCCTCCAGGTGGTCTTCGGGCCCCAACAGGCCTCGCTCCACCGCCTTGCGGCGGATGCGTTCCCGGGAGAGGCCCGCCCCGTCGTCGCTCACCTCGATCACCACGTGGTTGCCCCGCTGGAAGGCCGCCACCTGCACCGTCCCCCGGGGCGGCTTGCCCCGGGCGCGGCGCACCTCGGGCTCTTCGATCCCGTGGTCGAGGCAGTTGCGGATCACGTGGATGAGGGGGTCGCTCAGGTCTTCGACGATCAGCTTGTCCAGTTCGGTCTCGGCGCCCCGGAGCTCCAGGTCGGCCTCTTTGGGGGAGTCCTGCAGGAGCTTTCGCACCACCCGGTGGAGTTTGGAGAAGAGCTGGCCGAGGGGGACCATGCGCACGTCCATGACCGCCTGCTGGAGCTCCCCTAGCTTGCGCGCCAGCTCCTTTTGGGCCTTGGCCAGGTCGAGCGCCTCGCCGGTGAACCCCATGTGGCCGCGGAGGCTCTCGCTCACCTTCTGGATGCGCCCCTTGGCGAGCACCAGCTCCCCCACCAGGTTCATCAGGGCGTCGAGTTTGGGCAGGTCCACCCGGATGGTCTTGCTCAAGCTCCGCAGGTCGCCTTCCCCCTGGACCACGCCTAGGGGCGCCTCGGGAGCAGGGCCGACCGGCCCCGCTGGGGCCGGGGCCGGCGGCGGCCGCGCGGGCGGCGCCCCCGCCGCCGC
>JBBIIA010000274.1:0-2335 GCA_037446775.1 Deltaproteobacteria bacterium | reverse complement strand
CGACCCCATCCCCGCCCGCATGCTCAACGAGTACGCCTACTGCCCGCGCCTCGGGTACCTGATGTGGGTCGAGGGGCTCTTTGCCGACAGCGCCGACACGGTGCACGGGCGGGTGGTACACCGGCGGGTCGATCAGGCGCCGAAGCGGCCGCGGCGTCAGGAGGCCGAAGACGACGCCGAGCCCCAGGTCATCCACCACCGCTCGGTGCTGCTCGCGGGCGAGAGCTGCGGGCTCACCGCCAAGATCGACCTCGTCGAGGCCGAGGGGAGCCGGGTCACCCCGGTGGACTACAAGCGCGGCCGGCGGCCCCACACGGCCCAGGGCGCCTGGGAGCCCGAGCGGGTGCAGTTGTGCGCCCAGGGGCTGATCCTGCGGGACAACGGCTTTTCTTGCGACGGCGGCGTGCTCTACTTCGCGGGCTCGAAGGAGCGGGTGGCGGTGGCCTTCGACGAGGCGCTCGCGGCCCGCACCCGGGAGCTGGCCGACGCCTTTCGGGCCGCGGCCCGCGAGGGGCAGATCCCCCCGCCCCTCGACGACAGCCCCAAGTGCCCGCGGTGCTCGCTCGCCCCCATCTGCCTGCCCGACGAGACCCGCCTCTTGGCGGCGGGCGGCGGGCCCGAGCCCCGGCGGCTGTACCCCGAGCGCGACGACGCCCTGCCCCTGTACGTCACCGAGCCCCGGGCCCGGGTGGGCAAGGCGGGCGACACCCTGACCGTGAAGCTCGACGACGCCCTGGTGGCCGAGGCGCGGCTCGCCGAGACCTCGTCGGTGAACCTCTTCGGCGGCGCCCAGATCACCACCCAGGCGGTCCAGACGCTGTGCCAGGCGGGCATCCCGGTGGGCTATTTCTCGTCGGGCGGGTGGTTCTACGGCGTCACCCACGGCTTGCCGGCCAAGAACGTGGATCTGAGGCGCCGCCAGTCCCGGCGGGCCGACGACCCCGCGGCGTGCCTGGCGCTAGCGCGGGGGTTCGTTGCCGCCAAGATCACCAACCAGCGGACGCTGGTGCGCCGCAACCACGGCGAGCCGCCGGCCGACGTGCTCTCGGGCATGAAGGAGGACGCCGAGGCCGCCCGGGCCGCCCGGGACCTGGGCGCCCTGTTGGGCTTCGAGGGGGTGGCGGCGCGGCGCTACTTCGGGGCCTTCGGGGGCCTCGTGAAGGCCGAGCCCTGGGCGACCGAGGGCTTCGCCTTCGACGGCCGCAACCGCCGGCCGCCCAAAGACCCGGTGAACGCGCTCCTGTCGTTTGGCTACGCGCTTCTGACCCGCGAGTGGACCGCGGTGCTCCACGCCGTGGGCTTCGACCCCTACCTGGGGTTCTTCCACCAGCCCCGCCACGGCAAGCCGGCCCTGGCGCTCGATCTGATGGAGGAGTTTAGGCCCCTGGTGGTGGACTCGGCGGTGTTGACGGCGGTGAACAACGGCGAGGTTCGGCCCCACCACTTCACCCGGGCCCTGGGCAGCGTGGGGCTCACCCCCGAGGGGCGCCGTGCCTTCCTGGGGGCCTTCGAGCGCCGCCTGGCCCACGAGATCGCCCACCCGGTGTTCGGCTACCGGGTCAGCTACCGGCGGGTGTTCGAGGTGCAGGCGCGCCTGTTGGCCCGGCACCTGGCCGGCGAGATCCCGGCCTACCCGCCCTTCACCACCCGGTGACGCCGTGCGCCGGATCTGCCTCGTCACCTACGACATCGCCGACGACAAGCGGCTGCGCCGGGTGTTCAAGGTGATGAAGGGCTTCGGCCAGCACCTGCAGCTCTCGGTGTTCCAGTGCGACCTCACGGCCCAGGACCGGGTGAGCATGGAGGCCGCCCTTGACGCCGTGATCCATCGGAGCGAGGATCAGGTCCTGATCTTCGACCTGGGGCCCACGGCCGCCGACCCGATCAAGCGGGTCGACGTGCTCGGCCGGGCGGCGACCTTCCACACCCGGGGCCCGGTGATCGTATGAAGCCGCCGCCGGGCGCCGCGAGCGGTCGGGTGACGGCCGAACCCCCGGGAGCGCTCGCAACCCCCAAAACCCCTTGCCCGGCGCGTCCTTGGCGCCGGCAACCGAGGAGGGAGCATGGCATGACACGGCACAATCCCGGGCCCCGGCCCCCACCGCTCGAAACCCGCCCCGAAACCCCAACGATCCTGCCCCGTTGCGAGAGAGGGCCTTCCGCGGCCACGAAGCCGCGGCCCCATTGAAGCTTTGCGGGTTTACAGGACCCTCCCCTCTCCGGACTCCCTTCCGCGGCCACGAAGCCGCGGCCCCATTGAAGCCTGGGGCCCGCCTGGGGCCCGCCTGGCCCCCTGGCCCGCCCTTCCGCGGCCACGAAGCCGCGGCCCCATTGA
>JBBIIA010000273.1:0-2345 GCA_037446775.1 Deltaproteobacteria bacterium | reverse complement strand
GGTGAACGGTGAACGGTGAACGGTGAACGGTGAACGGTGAACGGTGAACGGTGAATAGGGAGCAGGGAGTAGACAGCAGAAAATAGAGGCGACAGGGCACAGCTAACAGCTAAGAGCCAACAACTGACAACTGACCGCTCCCTACTCTCTCTCCCCCGCCGCCCGCTCCTCGTCTCGCATCAGCTTGTACTCGATGGAGTCCACGAGCGCCAGCCAGCTCGCCTGGATGACGTTTTCGCTCACCCCCACGGTGCCCCAGGTCTCCCGGCCGTCGGTGGACTCGATGAGCACCCGGACCCGGGACTCGGTGCCCCCCCCCGAGGTGAGGACCCGAACCTTGAAGTCGAGGAGCCGCACCTCGCGAATGGCCGGGTAGAAGGCGGAGAGGGCCTTGCGCAGGGCGAGGTCGAGGGCGTTGACCGGGCCGTTGCCGAGCGCCGCGGTGTGCTCCAGGACCCCGTCCACCCGCAACAGGATGGTCGCCTCGGCGATCGGGTCCTCGGCCTCGTGGCGCTTCTCGTCGATCACCCGAAAGCCGACCAGGTCGAAGTACTTGCGGTGGCGCCCGAGCCCCTTTTTGAGCAGGACCTCGAAGCTCCCCTCGGCGCCTTCGTACAAGAACCCCTCGGCTTCCAGCCGCTTGACCCGCTCCACCACCTCCCGGGCCACCTCGCTCCCGTCGGCGAGCCCGATGCCGAGCTCTTGGGCTTTGCTCAGCACGTTGGCGCGGCCCGCGAGGTCCGAGATCAGGATCCGCTGGGCGTTGCCCACCAGGGCCGGGTCGATGTGCTCGTAGGTGAGGGGGTTGCGGCGCACCGCCGACACGTGGACCCCGCCCTTGTGGGCGAAGGCGCTGTCCCCCACGAAGGGCTGGTGCTTGTTGTGCTTGAGGTTGGCGAGTTCGTCGACGAAGCGGGAGACGCCGCGGAGCCCCGCCAGGCGCTCGGGGGGGATCGAGGCCCGCCCCATCTTGAGGGCGAGGTTGGGGATGATGGACACCAGGTTGGCGTTGCCGCACCGCTCGCCGAAGCCGTTGACGGTGCCCTGGACGTGGGTCACCCCGGCCTCCACCGCCACCAGGCTGTTGGCCACCGCGAGCTCGCCGTCGTTGTGGCAGTGGATGCCCAGGGGCACCGCGAACCGCGCCGCCATCTCCCCGACCACCCGCCCCACCCCCAGGGGCAGGCTGCCCCCGTTGGTGTCGCACAAGACGACCACGTCGGCGCCGCCCCGCACCGCGGCTTGCAGGGTGCGCACGGCGTACGCGGGGTTGGCCCGGTACCCGTCGAAGAAGTGCTCGGCGTCGTACACCACCTCGCCCACGTGGCGCTTCAAGTAGGCGACGCTCGCCTCGATCAGCTCGAGGTTTCGCTCCAGGGGGATGCGCAGGGCCTCCGCGACGTGGAGGTCCCAGGTCTTGCCGAAGATGGTGACCACCGGGGTCTCGGCGGCGAGGAGCGCCTGGATGCTCGGGTCGTCCCCGGGGGCGAGGTCGGCCCGGCAGGTGCTGCCGAAGGCAGCGATCTTGGCCTGCTCCAGGGTGAGGCTCCGGGCCTCCCGGAAGAACTGGATGTCCCGCGGGTTCGAGCCGGGCCACCCCCCCTCGATGTAATGGATGCCGAGCTGGTCCAGCCGCTGGGCGATGCGGAGCTTGTCCTCGACCGTGAGGGAGATATCCTCGGCCTGGGTCCCGTCCCGCAGGGTGGTGTCGTAGAGGTGGATCATGGCGGTGTCGGCGAGCCGCAGGGGCCGGGGGCCCTACCCCTCCCTGGAGAGCCCGAAGGCGTCGTGGAGGACCCGCACGGCGAGTTCGGTGTACTTCTCCTCGATCACGCAGCTCACCTTGATCTCGGAGGTGGAGATCATCAGGACGTTGATGCCCTCGTCGGCGAGCTCCTCGAACATCTTCGCCGCCACCCCCGCGTGGCTGCGCAT
Source organism: Deltaproteobacteria bacterium (assembly GCA_037446775.1). Lineage (GTDB taxonomy): Bacteria > Desulfobacterota > Deferrisomatia > Deferrisomatales > JACRMM01 > JBBIIA01. The sequence continues at coordinate 410 of JBBIIA010000273.1, read as the reverse complement.
CCCCACCCCGACGATGGACACCTTGGCGATCCCGACGTCGGAGGCCACCTCGGTGGCGCCGAGCTCCATCGCCACCGGTTCGATCACAGTGAGGGCCTTCTTCAGGTCGGCCTTAGGCACCGTGAAGGTCATGGAGGCCCGGTCCCCTTCTCCCACGTCCTGGACGATCATGTCCACCACGATGTTGCGGGTGGAGAGGGCGCCGAAGATCCGGGCCGCGATCCCCGGCCGGTCCGGCACCCCCCGCACGCTGATCTTTGCCTCGTTGCGGTCGTACGCCACCCCGGCCACCACTACCTGCTCCATGCTCTCGTCCTCCTCCATCACCCAGGTGCCCTCGACGTCGCTAAAGGACGAGCGGACATGGATGGGGACCTTGTGCTTCTTCGCAAACTCCACCGACCGAATCT
>JBBIIA010000272.1:0-2382 GCA_037446775.1 Deltaproteobacteria bacterium | reverse complement strand
GCATCCTGAACATCCTGTAATCCTGTCCAAAACCCCCGTTCCCCGAGGCGCCCGCTGAAGACGAAACTTGACGCATCGTCAAAGATCTCTGCCCCTCAAGGATTTCTAGCCGCGGCGGCTGCCGACGGCCTCGGCGGTGACCACGTGCCCTTTGGCGGCCCAGCAGCGGCGCCCTTCGACCTCCAGGCGCAGCCACGGCGAGGCGGCGTTGAGGAGATCGGACACCCGTGGGCCGGTTCCGGCTTCGCCCAGGAGGTCCCCGGCCACCCGGTGGTCGCCGGCGAGGACCAAGCGGACCGGTACCCGGACCAGCAGCTCCTCGGGCTCGCTGGCGGGGGTCGCGTGGCAGATCGCCGCCACCGCCCCCTTCCCCACCAGGACGAATTGCCCGGTCCCGGTCTCAAAGGGCACGAAGGGCCCGGGTTCCGCCCACAGGTCGGCCACGGTCTGGGGGCCGGAGCGGGCGGGGGCGAAGGCCGACAGGAACACGGTCCCGGCCAGACGACCGCCCCCGTGCAGGAGGAGCTCCACGGCAACCGGGCGCTTCTCGACGCGCAGCGCAGTGCTCACAGCCCACCCTCCAGGAGCGCTTCCGGCACGAAGCGGGCGAAGCGCTCCTTATCCCCCGCCTTCTCGTACGCTTCGCGGGGGTCGATGATCTTCTTGTCCAGAAGGTCGCCGATGGCCCCGTCCAGGGACTGCATGCCGTGCTTCTTGCCGGTCTGGATGGCCGACGGGATCTGGTAGGTCTTGCCCTCCCGGATCAAGTTCGACACGGCGGCGGTCACCACCAGCACCTCCAGGGCGGCGACCCGGCCGGTGCCGTCCGCCTTCTTGAAGAGGTTCTGGGCCACCACCGCCTTGAGGCTGTCGGCGAGGGTCGAGCGGATCTGGGGCTGCTCTTCGGCGGTGAACACCTCGATGACCCGATCGACGGTCTTGGCGGCGTTTTGGGTGTGGAGGGTCCCAAACACCAGGTGCCCGGTGGCCGCCGCCTCGATGGCCAGGGCCACGGTCTCCTTGTCCCGCATCTCCCCCACTAGGATGATGTCGGGGTCTTCCCGCAGGGCGGCCTTGAGCGCCGACGCGAAGCTTCGGGTGTGGGTGCCCACCTCCCGGTGGCTGACGAGCCCCGCCTTGGACTCGTGGACGAACTCCACCGGGTCCTCGATGGTGATGATGTTCTCCTTCCGGCTGCGGTTGGCCTCGTCGACGATGGCGGCCAGCGTCGTGGACTTGCCCGAGCCGGTGGGTCCCGTCACCAGCACCAGGCCCTTCTTGAGGAAGGCGAGGCGGCGCACGACGTCGGGGACGCCGAGCTGCTCGCAGGAGAGGATCTTGGACGGGATCAGGCGAAAGACGGCGGCGGCGCCGTGCTTCTGGCAGAAGTAGTTGCCCCGGAACCGGGCCACCCCCTCCAGCTCGTAGGCGAAATCCAGGTCCCCGGTGGCCGTGAACTGGTCCCAGTCCTCGGGAGTCGTCAGCTCCCGCAGGAGCTCCCGCAGGGTCCCGTCCACCAGGGGCTCTCCCTTGAGTTTCTTTAGCTCCCCGTGGAGGCGCATCACCGGCGGGTTGCCCGACACCAGGTGCAGGTCCGACGCGCCCTGCTGGTGCATGGCGCGGAAGTAGGCATCGAGCTTGGGCACGGTGGCTCCGGCGGACGTGGGGGGAGGGCGGACCCCCAACGGATCGGCTCCGGCGGGAAGGATCTTTAGACCCCGGGGGCTCACGGCGCCAGGGGCCAGAAGAGGGGCTCGCCTACGTCGACTTGAACCCGGTACGGGCATCGTGGCGAGGCCCGAGGACTACCGCTGTTCTTCCCTGGGCGCGGGACGTGGATAGCGCGCAAGACTCAAGGGCGCACCCCGCACCCGGAACCCCTGCACCCGGCCCGTCATTCACTCATCGAGGCGGCGGGGCGGTCGAACTTCAGGGCGGGGATGAGTTCGGGGGATACGTGGATCGGGATAAGGTCGGCCTCTCGCGCGTCCAACACCGTGATCTGGCCGATGCCGCGGGCCGTCATCCCGATGTTGACGTTCCAGCCGTATGACACCTCCTCGATGATTGGCTCGTCGTTGAACCGGGTGAACAAGATGTCGTCCGCTTCCTCGTAGGCGATCTCCACGTCACACCTCCACCAAGCGCCAGTTGACCATGGCGCTCTTCACCACCACGGCCTCCTCGAGAACGACGGCGGCGCACACCAGGTTGTCCGTCCGCCCCGGGAACGCCATGTAGATCCACACCCGTTGGGCGTCCTTCTCCTTGATCGTCCCTCTCGCGATCAACTCGTCGATCAACGCCCCGTCCACACCTCGCTCGCTCATGCGGGCAAGGGCGAGGCGGGTCAGCAATTCCCGGCCCCTTGCTGGCAGCCGA
>JBBIIA010000271.1:0-2400 GCA_037446775.1 Deltaproteobacteria bacterium | reverse complement strand
CCTGGGCCGCCCTTGTCGATTGACTCCCCCGATGGTGTGTACTACAGTCCAAACGCTAAGTTCTTCACCTCACAGAGGTTTGTGGCGAAAAGACCGCGATGCAGGGCAATCCGCTTCCCATCTTGGATAGGCTACTCCCCACCGCCGTGTGGGAGCGGTTCGTGGGACCGTACCGCGCGGCTACGGGCTTGTCGCTGATCCTCGCCGACGGCGAGGGGCGCGTGCTGCGGGGGGAGGCGGCCGGGTGCCCCGGGTGGGGGACGGCCCGGTGCAACGCCCTGTACCGGAAGGTGGCGTTGCAGGCGAGGGGAGGAACGGAACCCCTGGTGTTCCGATGCCCGGAGGGGCTGCTCCTCTTCGGGGCTTCGGCCGCAGAGGCCGCCCCCGGGTTTTCGGGGGCGGTGTTGGTGGGCGGGCCCGTGGTCGCGGAGGGGGCGGAGGGGAGTCCGACCCCCCAGCCCGGGGGCAATCCGGAGGCGGATCGGGACTGGGTGCGCTCCCTGCCGGTGTCGTCGCCGCGGAAGTTCCAGTCCCTGGCCCAACTCGCCCAGCTCTCCCTGCGCTGGATCATGCAGGGACACCACCACAAGTACAGCTACACCCAGCGCCAGGCCCAGATCCTCACCCTCTTCGAGGTAGCCGGGGACCTGGGGCGCGCCACCTCCGCCCACGAGCTCAACGCGCTTGCCCTCAACACCCTGGGGGTCCTCTTCGAGGTCCCCACCGCCGCTACCCTGCTCAGGGAGCCGGGGGGGGACACCCTGCGCGTGCACACCGCCATGGGAAGCCTGGAGCAGGCGGTGCGGGGGTGGACGGTGGGGGTGAACGACGAGTGCCTGGCCGGGTTGACGGAGCCGGGAAGTGCCGTCTACATCGACGACGTCCACGCCTTGGGGAAGCTCGGCCTGCCGGAGGAGATCCGGTCGCTCACGGCGTTTTGCCTGGGAGGGCGGGGGGAGCGCTTCGGCCTCCTGGTGGTCTTCAATGCCGCCCCGGAGCCCGAAGGGGAGCAGTTGATGCGGGGGTTTGCGGTGCAGCTCTCCCTGGCCTTTGAGAATCAGCGCCTCCAGCAGGAGATCGCCGCGCGGGTCCGGGAACTCGCGGCGGTGCAGGAGATGAGCCGTCAGTTCCTCGCCAGCCTCGACCCCGAGGAGCTGTTCCAGGTCATCCTGGAGGAGGCGCGCAAGCTCACCGGCGCCCAGAAGGGGAGCCTGATGTTGCCGACCGGCGCGGACGGCGGGCTCTCGGTGCGGGCGGTCACCGGGATGAACGATGGGGTGGTGGAGAAGCTCCGGGCGGCGTCGGACCACGGGATCGCCGCCCGGGTCTTTGCCGACGGGGAGCCCATCGTGGTGGCGAATCTGGAGAAGGATGTCCGGGTGGGGCGGAAGAACCGCGCCCGCTACGCCACCAAGAGCTTCGCCTCGGTGCCGATCCGGGTGGACGGCCGCACGGTGGGGGTCTTGAACCTGACCGACAAGCTGTCGGGAGAGATCTTCTCGGAAGAGGACCTGCGGCTGCTCCAAGCCATGGCGGCCCAGGCGACCATGGCCATCGAACGCTCGACCTACTACGCCCAGAGCCAGGAGCTGCGGAAGATCTCGATCACCGACTCCTTGACCGGCCTCTTGAACCGCCGGTACTTCCAGGAGCGTCTCGCCGAGGAGGTGGACCGCGCCACCCGCCACGGCCACGCCCTGTCCCTGATCATGATCGACATCGATCACTTCAAGGCCTACAACGACGCCAACGGCCACCTGGCGGGGGACCGGGCCCTGGTCCTCGTCGGGCGGGCGCTCCGGGCGAGCATCCGGACCATCGACGTGGTCAGCCGGTTTGGTGGCGAGGAGTTCGCCGTGATCCTCCCGGAGACCCGCAAGGCCGAGGCCATGGACATCGGCGAGCGGGTGCGCCGAGAGGTGGATGCCCTGTACTTCCCGGGGGAGGAGGCCCAGCCAGAGCGGCGGCTGACCGTATCCCTGGGGGTGGCCGGCTTCCCCGAGGACGCCCGGGACCTGAAGTCCCTGATTCAACGGGCCGACCGTGCCCTCTACACCGCCAAGGCGGATGGGCGAAACCGGATCGTCGCCTACGGCGGACTCGGAGGGGCCCCGGCCTCTCCGGCGCCCCCAAGCCCCTGGACCAAGGTCCTGTAGCGGCCCCGGGAGCCACCTCTGGCACGCCGCTGCCCCGGGCCGCCGGGGCACGCGAGGGCGGTTTCTTCGACAGGATGAACAGGATGGTTCGGATCAGGCTTCATCCGAGCTCCGGAAGATCCTGGCGGGATGCTGGATAGCGGCATCGAACCTTCGCCTCGGCTCCCCGGCCCCTCCGGCAGATGCGGGACCCCTGGCCCCCGGGCGCGGCTCTCTGGTACCCTGAGCCCCCGTTCCCCTGCCG
>JBBIIA010000270.1:0-2442 GCA_037446775.1 Deltaproteobacteria bacterium | reverse complement strand
CCTGGCGGTCAACCGACGCCGCCGGGGCAAGGCCACTCCGGCGCTGCGGGTCACCGCCGGGCCGGCGGCCGGGGCGACCCTCGCCCTCGCGGGCACCCCGGTGGTGCTCGGCCGGGAGGGCGCCGACCTGGTGCTGGCCGATCCAGAGGTGTCGCGCCGCCACGCCGAGGTCGCGCCCGACGGGGCGGCGCTGCGCGTGCGGGACCTGGGCAGCACCAACGGCACCCGGGTCGACGGCCGGCCCGTCGCCCCCGGGGAGTGGCGGGTCCTCAAGGTTGGCGACCGGGTGGAGTTGGGCGGGAGCGTGGTGGCGGTGGAGCGGGGGTAGGGGGACGACGGAGGCTCAGTTGGGGGCCATCCGGGTGGACGGGGTGGACCTTGTGGACGCGGTGGGCGGTTGCTAACCCATCGGGGTTGATCCTGTTATGCTGTCGGAGTCCCCACTACGGCACCAAAGGAGTTTCCGTGACCATCCACCCCCCCGTCTCCCTCGCGGACCTGGCGCGCCGCAGCGGCGTCGGCTTTGGCACCAGCGGCGCCCGGGGTCGGGCCGCCGACCTGACCGACGCGGTCTGTTACGCCTACACCGCCGCCTTCCTCCAGCACCTGGACGCCCTGGGGGAGGGGGCTTCGGCGGGGGTGGCCCTGGGCGGGGACCTGCGCCCGAGCACCGGGCCCATCCTGGGGGCGATCGCCCAGGCGGTGGTCGACCGGGGCCTCGCCCCGCTCTTCTGCGGGCGCCTCCCCTCCCCGGCCCTGGCCCTCTTCGGCCGGGAGCGGGGCATCCCGACGGTCATGGTGACCGGGAGCCACATCCCCGACGACCGCAACGGCATCAAGTTCACCCGCGCCCGGGGCGAAATCACCAAGGGGGACGAGGAGGCGCTCTTGGCCCAGGTGGTGGAGCTGCGGGCGGGGGCGTTCGATGCCGAGGGTCGGCTGCGGTCGTCCCCGGAGCTCCCGCCCCCCGACCCGGCGGCGGCCGAGGCGTACGTGGCGCGCTTTCTCCGGGGCTTCCCCCCGGGGTGCCTCAAGGGCCTGCGGGTGGGCCTCTATGAGCACTCCGCGGTGGGCCGGGACCTTCTGGCCCGCATCCTGGAGGGCCTCGGTGCCGCGGTCACCCGGCTCGGCCGCTCCGCCGCCTTCCTCCCCGTGGACACCGAGGCGATCCGCCCCGAGGACGAAGCCCTGGCCCGGGAGTGGGCGGCCTCCGGGGACTTCGACGCCCTGGTCTCCGCCGACGGGGACAGCGACCGGCCCCTGGTGGCCGACGAGGCCGGCTGCTGGCTGCGGGGCGACGTGGCCGGCATCCTCACCGCGCAGTTCCTCGGGGCCGAGACCGTGGTGCTGCCGGTGAGCTGCAACACCGCCGCCGAGGGGTGCGGCGCCTTCCGCCAGGTTCGGCGGACCCGCATCGGCTCCCCCTACGTCATCGCCGGGATGGAAGAGGCGCTGGCCCAGGGTGCCCGGGCCGTGGTGGGCTACGAAGCAAACGGTGGCTTCTTGACGGCGTCGCCCTTTCGGGTCGGGGCGGAGTCCCTGCCTCCCCTGCCCACCCGGGACGCCGCCGTGGTGATCGTCGCCATCCTGGCTGGGGCGGCCCGCCGGGGGGTCCCGGTATCGCGCCTCGCCGCGGAGCTGCCCCCCCGGTTTACGGCCAGCGACCGGCTGCAAGACTTCCCCGGCGACGCGAGCCGCCGCCTCCTGGCGAGCCTCGGCGGGGCCACGGACCCCCGGCGGGAGCTCGCCGCGCTCTTCCGGGGAGACCTCGGGCCGGTGGTCGCGGTGGACGAGACCGACGGGCTCCGGGGCACCTTCGCCTCGGGGGAGATCGTGCATCTGCGCCCGTCGGGCAACGCCCCGGAGTTTCGCTGTTACGCCGAGGCTACGTCCCCGGAGCGGGCCCGGACCCTGGTGGCCCTCGCCCTGGACGCGGTGGCGCGGTGGCGCGCGGGGCTCACGGACGGGTGAAGGAGCGGGCCGGCGCCCCCCCGTCCGGGGCCCGGCGCACCCGCAGGGAGCCCCGCCACCCCTCGTCGGCCTCGGGAAAGTCCGCCCGCTGGTGGCTCCCCCGGGTCTCCTCCCGGGCCAGGGCGGCCGCCAGGAGAAGGCCCGCCACCTCCAGGGCCCCCCGGGCGTCCCAGTGGGCGCGGCTCTGGCCGGAGGCCAAGGCCGGCGACAGGTCCCGGCAGCGCGCCGCCGCCTCGGTCAGGCCGTCGGCGGAGCGGACCACCCCGGCCCCCGCCCACAGGAGTTCCCGCACGGCCCGCCAGGCGACCTCCGGCGCCAGGGTTCCCCCCACCGATCGGGGCTCGACCCGGGCGACGCGCACGTCATCCGCAACGCGGGCGGCGTCGTGACCGACGACGAGGTCCGCTCGCTCGCGATCTCCCAGCGCCTGCTCGGCACCGAGGAGGTCATCCTCATCCACCACACCGACTG
>JBBIIA010000269.1:0-2455 GCA_037446775.1 Deltaproteobacteria bacterium | reverse complement strand
GGGGAAGGCGTCGATGGGGCTGTTTCACGCGACGGCGCAACGGCGCCACGTGGGGGGCGCGTCGACGGAGGGAAGGATCGTGCCCACGGGGTAGGCCGGAAGCCACCCGTGCCAGATTGCTGCGTGGACATCAGATGCTGTGGAGTTCTGCTGCCCTTTATCGGAAGGCAGCGCTCGCGGCTGTGGAGGTCGACGAAACCCTCGTAGGCGGAGTCCAGCGAGGAGGGAAACGTGGGCGCGGGACGAGCAAGTCCGTTGTCGTAATCGCCGTAGAAGTCAAAGATCCAAAAGGGTTCGGACGCGTTCGGATGCGCCACGTCACGGATGCCGCCGGGGCGAGCCTCATACCATTCGTCTGCGCTGTCGTCGCACCAGGCGCAACCGTGCGCACGGACGGCTGGGTCGGGTACAACGACTTGGCCAAGAAGGGTTACCAGCACGAGAGGACGGTGCTTGCCTCGTCCGACGATCCCGCCCACGTTTCGATGCCTGGCGTGCATCGCGTCGCGAGTCTGCTCAAGCGCTGGATCCTCGGCACTCACCAGGGCTCGGTCGTCCCTGCCCATCTTCAGTCCTACTTGGAGGAGTTCACGTTCCGTTTCAATAGGCGCACTTCCCGCCATCGTGGCCTCGTCTTCCGTCGCCTGATCGAGCAGATTGTGGTTACGGGGCCGGTCACCGAAGCTGAGGTGACCTTCGGCTACGACTGGGGCCGCCGCCATGACAAGAGGAGCTAACCGACTACCCCCTTATGCGCGATTGCCCTGCAGCAAAACGCCTCGCGCCTTGCCCGGGTCTTCCGCCCTGGGGTACCCTCGGTCGGCCCCCCTTCCACCTCACCCCGGATGGTCATGTTCCCAGCCCCGATCGCCCGCTTGATCCGCGAGTTCCAGAAGCTCCCCGGGGTGGGGGAGAAGACCGCGACCCGGTTCGTCTTTCACCTGCTCCGGGGCCCCGGGGGGGACGCGGCGGCCCTCGCCGAGGCCCTGTCCGCGCTGCGCGAGCGCATCCGGCCGTGCTCCCGGTGCTTTCAAGCTACCGAGGCAGACCCCTGCGAGATGTGCGCCTCGCCGCGGCGCGACCGGCGGGTGGTGTGCGTGGTGGAGGATCAGGCGAGCCTCCTAGCGGTGGAAAAGACCCGGAGCTACCGCGGGTTGTACCACGTCCTCGGGGGGCGCCTCTCGCCCCTGGACGGGGTGGCCCCCAAGGACCTCCGTCTCCAGGAGCTGGTGGCCCGGGTGCGCGCCGAGGGGATCGAGGAGGCGATTTTGGCTACCAACCCGGACGTGGAGGGGGAGGCGACCGCCCTGTACGCAAAACGCCTCCTCGAACCCCTGGGGGTGCGGGTGACCCGCCTCGCCCGGGGGGTGCCGGTGGGGGGCGAGCTGGAGTACATCGACGCCCTCACCCTGGGCCGGGCCCTGGAGGGGCGCGGGGGGTTTTAGGCTCCGTGGCCGGCTAGCCCCGGGGCGTCGGGGCCACGGCGCGGCAGACCGCGGAGAAGTCCAACTCCCCCAGGCCCTGGGCCCGGGCGGCCTTGAACGCCTCGTTGGCGGCCGCCGCCCCCGCCAGGGGTTGGGCGAGCCGGTCCCCCAGGGCCAGGGCCAGGCGCAGGTCTTTTTGGGCGTGCTTGAGGGGGAAGGCGACGCCGAAGTCCCCCGCTGCCACTTTGGGGCCCTTGAGGCGAAACATCGGGTTGGCCACCGCGCCGGCGTCTAGGACCTCCAAAAGGTCCCCGGCCGCCAGGCCGGCCCGGTCGGCCAGGGCGAGGCCCTCCCCCAGGGCCACCATCATCTCCCCCATGATCATGTTGACCACCAGCTTCATCGCCGCCCCCCGGCCGGCCGGACCCAAGAAGAGGGCCTTCTGGCCGAGCCGACTCAAGGCCGGGGCGAGGTCGTCGAAGAGGCTCCGGTCTCCTCCGGCCAGGAGCACCAGGGTGCCGTCCTCGGCGGGCTTCTTGCTCCCCGACACCGGCACTTCCAGGAACCGGGCCCCCTGGCTGGTCACCGCGGCGGCGATCTCCCCGGCGGTGTCGGGGTCCACGGTGGAGAAGTCTACGTAGCTCTTGCCCGGGACCAGGGCCGGCAGCACGCCGTCCTCGCCCCACACCAGGGCCCGGGCGGCCGCCGGATCGGAAACCATGGCGCAGGTGGTGGTGCACGCCGCCGCCACCGCCCGGGGGGACTCCCCCCGGGTCGCCCCGAGGGCGACCAGGGCGTCGCACCGCTCCGGGGTCCGGTTCCAGACGGTGACGGGGAAGCCGCCCTTGAGGAGGTTGCGCGCCATGGCGGTGCCCATGATGCCGAGGCCGAGAAAGCCGATTGGGGTCATTGCGTCGATCTCCGGGTGAGGGTAGCGGGGGACGGCACCATACCACGGCCCCGCGGGCCGTGGGGAGGGTCCCTGTGGCCCTGGTGCCCCCGGCAGGCGCGGCTACGGGCCCGGGGAACCC
>JBBIIA010000268.1:0-2504 GCA_037446775.1 Deltaproteobacteria bacterium | reverse complement strand
TCAGCTTTCCTCAATCATTTCCATGGGTTATGCGAAATCTGCCCTGGAACATCCGCTGGAAGGCGTAGATCTGGTCGCCGAAGTGGGTCAGGAGCTGTCGCCACTCGCCGTCCCGGCCCGGGTCCGACAGGGCGCCGAAGCTCCCCTCGGTGCTCGACGCCGTGCCGTGCAGGAGCACCAGCACCGGGGTCCCCGGGGGCGCTTGCAGCGGCTCGGTCACCGGTTCCCCCAGGGTCTTGGGGTCGGCGCACCGGTACAGCCCGGGGGCGGGCTTGAGCTGGTTCTCCACGGCGCGGGTGATCGCCCGGGCGGTCGCGGTGGCGGCCGCGCCCACCGGGTCGATCCGGAAGACCTTGAGACCCTTGAGCACCCAGTCCACGATCCCCCGGGTGGCGAGGCCCGGCTGGGGCAGGGCGTACACCCGCACGGCGCCGCCCCCGCGGCCGAGCTCCTCGGGCCGGGCCTCGGCCAGATCCTCCCGGTACTGGGCCGCCGAGGTCCAGACCGAGAACCCTCCCTCGATCTCCAGCTCGAGCACCGCGTCGTCGTCGACCTCGACCTCGAGCTCCTGGCCGACGGCGGCGCTGCGCGCGGCGGGGGTGAGGCCAAACGCCGTGAGCTCGGTGGTGACGAGGCCGAGGAGGGGTTCGGCCCGGGGGGCGGCCAGGGGCTGGCCGGGGATCAGGAGCTTGACGGCCATGGGGGCCTCCTCTTGGGGGTGGGACGCCGGGAGGGCCAGTGGGGCGCGGCTGGGGGGGGCGCGGCCAGTCCCCGGCTCGGGTCGGCTCGGGGAAGCCGCTTTGAGGCTTCCGAGTAGCGTCCTAACCCTCGCAGAAGCAGAGACGGCGTCAAGAGAAGATAGAGGGAAGCAGCGAAGGGCGTGTTGCCCGAGACCGGCCCCGGGGCGCGGGGCCCGGGGTCACCCCACCAGGGCGGCTGGGGTCGCGTGGTCGAAGGGATCCACCGCCTCCAGGGGCGTCCGGTCGTAGAACTCCTCGGGAAACTTGACCTGGAGGAGCTGGTCCAGGGCCGCGATGACCTGGGGGAGGGGCTCCAGCGGCACCCCGAGGGCTTGCAGCCCGCGCCGCGACTTGGGGCCGAGGAAGCCGTCGATGTTGCCCACCGCCTGGCCGAGCCGGATCAGGGCCGACTGGACGTAGGCGGCGTCTTCCCGGCCGGCGAAGGGCTCGAAGGCCTCGCCGATGGCCAGGATCGCGCTGGCCGCCATGGCCCGACCGGGGCTGGCGAAGTTCGTCCCCTTGCCTGCCTGGTAGTAGTCGTACACCAGTTGGTGGCTGCCCCGCCGCTCGAAGTGCCACGCCTCGCTGGTGCGGGGGTTCGGGGCGGCGATGATGGGGACGACCCCGTGGTTCGCCGCCAGCTTCCAGAAGGCGTCGAGCTTGATCCTCAGGCTCCCCAGGTCCAGGTCGAAGGCGCGCCCTCCTTCGTGAAAGCTGCCCCCGGGCGGAGGGCTGTAGGCCCGCTTCTTGCCGGTCTTCCAGTCCAGGTGGGCCTGGAGTTGCATGTCGTGGCTCCGAAACAGGTCCGAGAGGTACAGGCGCCCCCCGGCCGCCTCCAGGTCGGCCCGGATCGCCAGGATCGCCCGCTTGGTGTCGGGGGTGCAGCGGGCCATGCGTTGGGGCAAGGGTACGCGCTGGCCGGAGGCGCGGTAGATGGAGGTGATCGGCAGGTGGACGAGGGGAGTTTTCACGGTGCGTCCTCCGTCAGCAGGGGCCGGGGGGCCGGCCGGGGTGAGCCGCGATGCGGAGTCTACCCTGGACCGGTGCCGTGTCTACCCGCGGCCCCGGTGGCGACCGGGAGCGGCGGATAGGCTCCCGGTGATGTAAGAAACCTCGCGATGGCTTCTCCTCTGCCTCATGGCCACCGCTGCCTGCCGCGGGGAGTTGCTGGAGAAGGCCTACGGATCGGGCAAGCCCCGCTTGAACCTGGACAACCTTCGAATGCTCAAGCTCCCCCTCCCTCCCCTCGCCGAACAGCACCGCATCGTGGCCAAGGTGGACGAGCTCATGGCCCTGTGCGACGACCTGGAAGCCCAGCTCGCCTTCGGCGCCAGCACCCGCGCCCAACTCCTCGAAGCCACCCTGGCCGAAGCCCTCGGTAGGGACGGCTCGCCGAGCCGTCCGCGTTTGATCGACGGCGGCGGTTTCGGCAAAACCGCCCTACCGACAACCCGCGAGAGCGCCCTTCCAATCCGTGATGACGCGGATCTCGGTAGGGACCTCGGTAGGGACCGCTCGCCGAGCGGTCCGAATCCCGGCTCGTCCGCAGGATTTGTGGGTAGTGGAGCAGCCAGGGGAGGTGGTGTGGACGTGAGGCAGACGTAAGGCATCCCGTTCTCGGTTCTGGTAGGAAGGTGGGTGGCGACCCAACACCGACCGCCAGAAGGAGAGAACGGGATGCACGTCCAGACTATCCTGAATCGGATTCCCTGGACTTTGGCCATTTTTCAGCCCGCCGGGGTTGCCGGTTGACGGAGGGGCGTT
>JBBIIA010000267.1:0-2520 GCA_037446775.1 Deltaproteobacteria bacterium | reverse complement strand
CAGGGGCCCGGCCGCGCGGCGGGGCACGGACCACCGAAGAGGACGAGGGGGCAGGGCATGGCACGGAGCGCGAGCGAGACCACGGCGGCCGAGAAGATCCTGGCGGCGTACGCCCTGCTCCTCTTCGGGGGGCGAAAGCACAGCCTGCCCGAGCTCGCCCAGCGCCTGGGGTGCTCGAAGCAGACCGTGATGCGGATCATGGAGCGGATCGAGGCCGAGGCGGGCGTGCGCCTTCGGAGCGAGAAGATCGGCGTGCCCCGCTGGTACTGGCTCGAGGCCCCGCCCAAGCGGCCCACCGTCACCCTGAGCCCCGAGGAGATCCAGCACCTCCTCCTGTGCCGCGACCTGGTGTGGCACCTGTTGCCCGCGCGCCTCCGCGACGAGCTGGAGCGCACCGTGGGCCGTACCACCGCGCTCCTGTCCTCCCCCGAGGACCGGGGCCGCGCCACTACCCCGGTGGCCCTGGCCCACCCCCGGGGCCACGTGGACTACTCGGAGCACCAGGAGGTGCTCCGGGCGATCCTCGATGCCATCACCCGCCGGCGCCTGTGCCGGGTCTCCTACCAGACCCCCTGGCAGCCCGAGCCCCGCCAGCACCTGGTGGCGCCCTTGAAGCTCGTCGCCTACAACGAGGCCCTGTACCTCCGGTGCCGCATGGCCTGGCCCGACGGCCTCCCCAAGCCCGACTACGAGCCGACGCTCTTGGCGGTGCACCGCTGCCGGGCGGTGGAGGTGACCGGGTGGGCCTCGAAGGTCGTGGACCGGGGCGAGCCGCCGGAGGTCTTCGGTCTGGTGGAGGGGGAGACCATTCGGGCCCGCATCGCCTTCCGGGGCTGGGCCGCCCCCTTCGTGCGGGAGCGGGTGTGGAGCGCCGACCAGCGCTTCGAGGAGGCCGACGGCCACCTGGTCCTGGAGCTCACCAGCCAGAGCCGCTCGGAGCTCGTGACCTGGGTCTTGGGCTTCGGCCCCCGCGCCGAGGTCCTGGCCCCGGCGGACCTGCGGGCCGAGGTGGCGGCGAAGCTCGCCGAAGCCCTGGGGCGGTACCGGGGGGGCTGACCGACCCGGGAGGAGAACCGATCTGCCGTTCCGTTCCGCGGAACGGTGCCCCCCTATCCTGATCTTCGACAACCAAGGACGGCGCCCGGGCCGCGGCCGGCGCCAGCACACGGAGGTGACGGACATGGTGACGAAGATCGTGTCGGGTGGGCAGACCGGGGCGGACCGGGCGGCGCTGGACGTGGCCCTGGAGCTCGGCATCCCGCTGGGCGGCTGGTGCCCCCGGGGCCGGCTGGCCGAGGACGGCCGGGTCCCCGCCCGCTACCCTCTGCGGGAGACCACTTCGGACCAGTACCCCCAGCGCACCGAGTGGAACGTGCGGGACGCGGACGCCACCCTGGTGTTCACCCGGGGCCGGCCGGGCCGGGGCACGGCCCTCACCATCCGCCTGGCCGAAAAGCTGCGAAAGCCGTGCCGGGTGGTCGACCTGGCCGCCGCCGACCCGGCGGCCGTGGTCGCCTGGCTCGCCCAACACCGGGTGCGGGTGCTCAACGTGGCCGGCCCCCGGGAGAGCGGCTCCCCGGGGGTCCACGGCGAGGTGGCGGCAGTGCTCCGTGCCGTGCTGGCCTCGGCCGCGGCGGCCGCGGCCTGAGGCGCGGGCAGACCGACCAGCGGGTCGCCGAGGGCCGTGCGCGCCCCCGGATCGACGCCGGCGAAGACGAAAGGGAGGGCCCCTGATCTTCCTCTACCTCCACGGCTACGACGGCAGCCCCGTAGGCCGCAAGGCCACCGAGCTCCGGCGCCTGCTCGCGTCGGCCCCGGTGCTCGCCACGGCTTACTCTCCCGACGACCCGGATCGAGCGCTGCCGCACCTCGAACGCTTCATCGCCGAGGCCCGCACGAGCCACGCCGGCGAGCCCTGCGTCCTGGTCGGCTCGTCCCTGGGCGGCCTCTCCGCCCGGCACCTGGCCCACCGCCTCCGGCTCCCCTGCGTGCTCTTCAACCCCGTCGAAAGCAGAAAGGGGCCGTTCGTGCAGAAGAGCATTGCGCCTTCAGTCGGCCGTATGAGCCTCCAGCAGCCGTTGGGCCAGGGGATCGTGCGTAATTCGGGCCATGCCGAACGCGGAATCCGGAGCATGCCGAACGGATGTCAATCGGCTTCCAATTCTGACCCACCATCGGCGTCCAAAATTGACCCACCCCAGGGGTGGGCGGTCAGTTGGTGGTGCGGGTGCGAATCCTCCAACTCTCGTTGCCGGTTTCCAGGATCGAGCAGTGGTGTGTGACCCGGTCGAGTAGGGCCGTGGTCATCTTGGTGTCGCCGAAGACCTGATCCAGACGTGCCAGTTGTGCGGCGAGCCGGCCGCCGCGGCCGCCGAGCTTCTCCTGTTCGAGTTGGTTGACGAGGTCGACGAGGCTGAAGAACCTCCCCTTGGCGCCGCTCTTGATCGCCTGCCGGGCGATGGCGACGGCGAGGTGGGTCTTGCCGGTGCCGGTGCCGCCGACCAGGATCACGTTGCTTCG
>JBBIIA010000266.1:0-2522 GCA_037446775.1 Deltaproteobacteria bacterium | reverse complement strand
CCGGGGGCCGGGGGCCGAGAGCCCAGGCTAGGGTCCCCGCCAGGGCCAGGGCCAGGGGGAGGCCGAGGCCCCGGGCCAGGGGCGCCAGGCCCAGGGCGAGGTAGCCCCCCAGCCGGGCGCCCCCGGCCCCCCGGCCGGCCCGTAGGTCGGCCCAGGCGGTGAGGGCCACGGTGAAGCAGAGGGCGGCGGCGAGGTCGGCGGTGGGCTGCCGCCCGGCCGCCACCGCCCCGGGCAGGGTGGCCCACACCAGGACGGCCCAGGTCCCCGCGGCCGTGCCCAGGTGGCTACGGGCGAAGCGCCAGATGGCGAGGGCCAGGGCGGTCCCGAGGGCCCCCTGGGAGAGCAGGCCGCCCCACGCCCCGGGGACGGCGAGGGCCCCCAGGGCCCCGAGCCCCGGAGCCAGGGGCGGGCCTCCCCCCAGGGCCCAGGGGGGGGCGGGGTGGCTGCCGAGCCACCCCCAGGCGAGGGCGGCGGCGAGGGCGAGGGCGCCCAGAGCGCGGGGGTCGGGCATCGGGTCCTCTCGGGCGGGCGCTGGGGCCTTGACGGCCGGGGCTCCGGGTGTCTAGCCTCCCGGGGCTGGCGTCGGCAGCGTACTCGGAGGAGGCGATCCATTGGAAGACCGCAAGCGGGCCTGGGCCATCTTTGGCGTCATGTCCGTCATGTACTGCTTCTCCCACTTCTTCCGGGTCTCCACCGCGCTGATCGCGGTAGACCTGACCGCGGAGTTCGGGCTCGGCCCCGGGGGGCTCTCCTTTCTCGGCGGGGCGTTCTTTTACGCCTTCGCCGCGGCCCAGCTCCCCCTCGGCCCGGCCCTGGATCGCCTCGGGGCCCGCCGCATGGTGCTTCTGGGGGCGTGCGTCGGGGCGCTGGGCTCCCTGGTCTTCGGCCTCGCCCCGGGGGTGGAGGGGCTGGTGGCGGGCCGCGTCCTTCTGGGGCTCGGCATGGCGCCCATCCTCATGGGGTCCCTCAAGCTCTTCGCCGACTGGTTTCCCCCGGCGCAGTTCGGCACGGTGTCGGGGCTGGTCATGGCGCTGGGCACCGGGGGGTCGCTCCTGGCGGCCACGCCGCTGGCGGGCCTGGTTGCGTGGCTCGGGTGGCGGGGGACCTTCGGGCTCTTCGCCGCCCTCACCCTGGCCGGGGCGGTCGCCATCGCCTGGGTGGTGCGAGACGGCGCCCCGGCCCCCGAGGAGGGGGGCGGCCCGGCGGCCGGGGGGCTCTTCGCGGGGTGGGCCGCCGTCTTGCGGCTGCCGACCTTTTGGGCCATGGCCCCCCTGGCGCTGGTGGGCTACGCCTCGGTGGCCGGCATCCAGGGCCTGTGGGCCGGGCCCTACTTCATGGAAGGCCTCGGATACTCCCGGGTGGAGACCGGGCACATCCTCTTCTCCCTCGGCCTCTTTGGCGTGGTCGGCAGCGCCGTGGCGGGGGTCCTGTCGGACCGCTGGCTCAAGACCCGGAAGTGGGCGGTGTTTGGCGGGAACCTCGCCGCGGTCCTGCTCATGCTCCCCCTGGTGGGGATCGGGACGCCCACCTCCCCCCTGGGGTGGCAGGTGGTCTTTGGGGCGCTCGGCTTGTTTGGGGCCTTTCGGTTCCTCCTGTACGCCCACGTCAAGGAGTCGGTGCCGCGGCGCTACGCGGGCAGCGCCGTCACCGCGGTGAACTTCTTCATCATGGTGGGGCCCGCCTTGATGCAGCAGGCCATGGGGGCGGTGCTCGCCGCCCGGCCGGGGGACTACCGGGCGGCCTTTGCCGTGCCGGTGGTGGCGGTGGTGGTGGGCGCGGTGCTCTACCTCTGGACCCGGGACACTCACCCGAGCCGGGCCGGGTGAGGGCGGGGCCGCCCTCCGGTTAGGCAGAAGTTCCCGAAGCTGATTCGCAGAAAACCGAGCAAGGACCGCAGGTTGGGGGCTTTTCCTGTGTAGACGTGTTGGCATGCATGCTGGCTTCTATGCCCATAAAGCGCTTGCAGTTGTGGTAATGTTGTGATACACGCGTTGGCATGTACGTCGCCACGATCCCCAACCGAGGCTCGCCGCCGACCATCATCATCCGGGAAGGGTACCGGGAAGGGGGCAAGGTCAAGAACCGCACCATCGCCAATATCACCCACTGGCCCTCCGAGCAGATCGAGGCGCTGCGCCTGGTGCTGCAGGGCAAGCGGGTCGCGGAGGTGGACAAGGTCTTCGAGAAGGTCGACTCCCGCCATCATGGGCACGTCCAGGCGGTGCTCACCGCCGTGCGCCGGTTGGGTCTCGACACGCTGATCTGCGCGACCCCCTGCCGGGAGCGCGACATCATCGTTGGGGTGGTGGTCGCCCGGATCTGCGAGCCGGACTCGAAGCTCGCCATGACCCGCTGGTGGCAGGACACCACCTTGCCGGAGCTGCTCGACCTGGGCGACGTGGATGAAGACGACATCTACGAGGCCATGGACTGGCTCTTGCGGCGCCAACCGCGCATCGAGAAGAAGCTCGCCCAGCGCCACCTCACCGAAGGCGATCTGGTGCTCTACGATCTGACCTCAA
>JBBIIA010000265.1:0-2575 GCA_037446775.1 Deltaproteobacteria bacterium | reverse complement strand
CCGGCCCCAAGGCAACGAGGGCCGCGGCGGCGGGTGGCTCCCGTCGCGCGGCCCTCGGCTCGTCTTGATCGTCGGCGTACCCCCACTGACCCCCTCCGCTCTGGAAGACCGGGCCTTTCTACCCCAGGTGGGAATCAGCGTGCAAGAGCCGTGTCGGAGGGGCGTTCTCGCCGACCCGAAGGCCGGCCGGTTCATCTGCCAAGGTGGGGGATAGTTGGGGGGGACGCCGCCACGACCAAACAAAAACGGGCACTCAGGATCGCTCCTAAGTGCCCGTTTTGCTTGCTGGTAGCGGGGACAGGACTTGAACCTGCAACCTTCGGGTTATGAGCCCGACGAGCTACCAAATTGCTCCACCCCGCGACAGGAGGGCGGAGTATACGCGACTGGCCGCGGGTGTCAAGCGCCGATTTTCCCTCTTTCTTGACGCGCCCTCGGGGGGGGCCGTAGTATTCCCGACTTCCCCCTGCCCCGAAGGACGGTGCTTCCATGCGCAACCAGGCGATCGGCCAGGCCATCCGCGCGCTCCTCAAGGAGCGCCAGGCGGTGCTCTTGGCCCACAACTACCAGCGGGGCGAGGTGCAGGACCTCGCCGACTTCACCGGGGACAGCCTCGCCCTCTCCATGGCGGCGGCGAAGACCGACGCCCGGGTGATCGTCTTTTGCGGGGTGCACTTCATGGCCGAGAGCGCGGCCATCCTGTCGCCCGAGAAGACCGTGATCTTGCCCCGGATGGACGCCGGCTGCCCCATGGCCGACATGATCACCGCCGAAGACGTGCGGCGGGTGCGGGCGGAGAACCCGGGGGTGCCGGTGATCACCTACGTCAACTCCTCGGCCGAGGTGAAGGCCGAGAGCGACGTCTGCTGCACCTCGGCCAACGCGGTGGTGGTCACCCGGTCGGTGCGGGCCCCCACCGTGTACCTGACCCCGGACATGAACCTGGCCCAGTGGGTCGCCCGCCACACCGACCAGGAGGTGCGGTACTGGGAGGGCTTCTGCCCCACCCACCACCGCCTGCGGGCCGAGGAGGTGCGGGAGGCCCGGGCCCGGCACCCGGGGGCCCCCTTCGTGGCCCACCCCGAGTGCCGGCCCGAGGTGCTCGACCTGGCCGACGCGGTGCGCAGCACCTCGGGCATCCTGGAGTACTGCAAGGCGGTCGATGCCGACACCGTGCTGGTGGGCACCGAGACCGGGCTCTTCCACCGCCTGGCCAAGGAGAACCCGGGGAAGACCTTCGTCGCCCCCTCGGAGGGCCTGGTCTGCCCCAACATGAAGCTCACCAGCCTGGAAGACGTGCTGGAGAGCCTGGAGACCATGGCCAACGTCGTGCGGGTGGAGGAACCCGTGCGGGTGCGGGCCGCCGCCGCCCTGGAGAAGATGCTCCGGGCGGGCCGGGACCCGGGGGCGTGACCCGGCTCTCCCTCCCCTTGACCCCGACCCCCGCCGGAGCCCGCCCCTTGGCCGACCAGACCATCACCCCGCTCCTCGCCGCCCTGGCGGCCGGGGGCCCCGTGCGGGCCCAGGGCCTGCGGGGCTCGAGCCGCGCCTACCTGTTGGCCCGGGTGCTCACGCGCCGGGCCCGGCCCCTCCTGGTCCTCACCCCGACCCTCACCGAGGCCCGGCGCTTTGCCGCCGAGCTCCAGTTCTTCCTCGGCGACGCGCCCCCCAAGGACGCCCTGCCCTGGGACCCAGCAGTGGTCGTGTACCCCGCCTGGGAGATGGCCCCCTTCGAGGGCATCCCCCCGGTGCCCGAGGTCTCGGCCCGGCGGCTGGCGGCGCTCTTTCGCGCCCGCCACGGGGGCGCCTTCGCCCTGGTGGCGCCGGTGACGGCGCTTCTCCAGCGCACCGCGCCCCCGGAGGCCATCGAGGGGGCGAGCACGCTGGTTTCGGTGGGGGAGGAGCTGGACCGGGACCGCCTGGCCCGGGCCCTGGTGGCGAGCGGCTACCACGTGGTGGGCCAGGTGGAGGAGCGGGGGGAGGCGAGCCTGCGGGCCGGCATCGTGGACGTCTTTGCGCCCTTTTACCCCGAGCCCCTGCGCATCGAGCTCTTTGGGGACGAGGTGGCGTCGATCCGCACCTTTGACCCGGGCACCCAGCGCTCCACCGGCCGCCTCACGGCGGCAGCGCTCTTGCCCGCCCGGGAGGTGGTGGCGGACGAAGCCTCCCTGGAGCGGGCCCTGGGGCGGCTGCGGGCCCGGTGCCGGGAGCTTGGCAAGACCCGGGGCGAGACCGCCGAGGCCCTGGAGGCCCTGCGCTCCTCCCCCCTGTCGCCCCTGCGGGACGCCCTCTTCCCTTACTTCCACGAGGCGTGCCCCCCCCTGTGGGCCCACCTGCCCCCGGGCACCTTGGTGGTGCTGGACGAGGCCGGGGCGGTGGAGGAGCGGGCCCAGGAGTTTTTGCGGGAGGTGGACCTCGGCCACGCCCGGGCGGTGGAGCGGGGCCAGCTGGTGCCGACCCGGGGCGAGGCGTACCTGGGGGCCGAGGAGTGGGCGGCCTTCCGGGACGGCGCGGCGCGCCTCGACCTGGAGGAGCTGGAGGCCGAGGCCCCCCCGGGCCGGGTGCTCACCCTGGC
>JBBIIA010000264.1:0-2591 GCA_037446775.1 Deltaproteobacteria bacterium | reverse complement strand
GGTCGAGCGCGACGCCATGGGCGCCGCGGCGGTGCGCGCCGCCCAGGCGGTGGGCTACGTGGGCGCGGGCACGGTGGAGTTCCTGTACCAGGACGGGGAGTTCTTCTTCCTGGAGATGAACACCCGCGTCCAGGTTGAGCACCCCGTCACCGAGCTCGTCACGGGCGTGGACATCGTCCAGTGGCAGCTCCGCATCGCGTCGGGAGAGCCCCTCCCCCTGCGCCAGGAGGACGTGCGCCTCCAGGGCCACGCCATCGAGTGCCGCATCACCTCCGAGGATCCCTGGAGGAGCTTCCTCCCCTCCACCGGCAGGGTGGACCACCTCCGTCTTCCCACGGGCCCCGGGGTGCGGTGGGACGCGGGGATCGAGGAGGGGTTCGAGGTGTCGCTCCACTACGACCCCCTCCTGGCCAAGCTCATCGTGCACGCGCCCACGCGGGAGGGCGCCATCGACCGCATGGCCCGCGCCCTGGACGAGCTGCTCGTGGCCGGGGTGGAGACGAGCGCGCCCTTCCACCGCCGGGTCATGGGCGAAGCCGACTTCCGCGCCGGACGCCTGAGCATCCGGTACCTGGAGGAGCACCCCGGGCTCCTGGAGGCCGGACCCGGCGAGGACGAGCTCCGGATCGTGGCGCCGGCCGCGGCCCTCCTGGAGGAGGAGCGGCGCCGGCGCCAGCGGAACGTGCGCATCGGCGAGGCCCCGGCGTCGGGGATGACCGCGTGGCGGCGCGGGGGGTGGCCGTGGCAGGCCCGGTGACTGTGCTCGCGCCCCCCGCGGTGGGCGACCAGGTGCGCCTGCGGATCCGGGCCATGGCTGCGGGCGGCGCCGGCGTCGCCGACCTTTCCGACGGCCGCGCGGCATTCGTGCACCGCACGGCGCCGGGAGACCTGGTGGAGGCCCGCGTCACCCGCCTGAAGCCACGCTGGGGACACGCCGAGCTCCTCCAGGTGGTGGAGCCCGGGCCGGGGCGCGTCCAGGCCCCGTGTCCCCGCTACGCCGCGTGCGGAGGCTGCACGCTCCAGCACCTCTCCTACGCCGAGCAGCTGGCCTGGAAGCGGCGCTTCGTGGCCGACGCCCTCCTCCGCATCGGGGGCGTGGAGGCGCCCGTCCCGGTGGTGGAACCGTCGCCGGACCGGACCCGGTACCGCAACCGCGTGACGTTCACCGTCCTCCGCCTGGGCGGCGGGCGGATCGTGGCGGGCTTCCATGCCCTGGGCCACCCGGAACGGGTGGTGGACGCGGGCTGGGACTGCCTCCTCCCCGAGCCCGCCCTCACCACGGTATGGAAGGCTCTGCGTGTAGCCTGCGATAATGGCCGGGTGCTGCCCACCGGCCGGGAGCTGAGGGTGACGCTGCGTGCGCTGGAGGACGGCGTGGCCCTCCTCGTGAAGGGCGGCTCGGACGGGTGGGATCCCGGCCCCCTCCTGGAGCGGGTCCGGGGACTGGTGGCCGTGTGGCACCAGCCCGGGGACGCGCCCACTGCGCGCCGCGTGGCCGGTGGCGTGGCCCACGAAGTGTGGGGGCAGGAGCGCGTCCCCATGTCCGGCCACGCGTTCCTCCAGGTGAACCGGGGCGCGGCCGGAGCCCTGGCCGCCCACGTGCTGGGCCAGGCCCCGGCTCCCGGGCGCGCCGTGGACGCCTACTGCGGGATCGGAGTGTACGGGCGGGCGCTGGCCCGGCACGGCTGGATCGTGGAAGGGATCGAGTTCGACGCCGACGCCTGCGCCGGGGCGCGCCACGGCGCGCCCGCGGGCTTCAGGGTGCGGGAGGGACGGGTGGAGGATCTCCTGCCCGACACCCTCCCCGCGGACCTGGTCATCCTCAACCCTCCGAGGACCGGGCTGGACGAGCGCATCCCCCCCGTCCTCACCGGCAGCCGGCCGTCCCGGATCGTCTATGTGAGCTGCGACCCCGCCACCCTGGCCCGGGACGTGGCCCGTCTCCGCGGTGCTTTCGCCCTCGAGGGGCTCCGGTGCTTCGACCTCTTCCCCCAGACGAGCCACGTGGAGACCGTGGCCGTCCTTTCCCCCGTCGGGGGAGGCCGCTGATGCGCTGGTTCGTCACCGTGGGCGCTCGCACCCTCGAGGTCGAGCTGGGCGCCGAAGGCGTGGAGGTGGACGGAGTTCCCGTGTCCCCCGACCTGGCGCAGGTGGAGGGGACCGACCTCCGCAGCCTGATCGTGGACGGGGTCTCCCACCGGATCCTGGCCGGGCGCCGGGCCGACGGCCGCTGGGAGATCCACCTCCTGGGCCGGCGCTGGGAGGCGGAAGCGGTGGACGAGCGGACCCGGGCCATCTGGGAGATGGCCGCCGCGTCGGGGCTGCCCCAGGGGCCGCGGTCCATCCGCGCTCCCATGCCCGGGCTCGTGGTGAAGGTGGAGGTGGAGGTGGGGGACGCGGTGGAGGCCGGCCAGGGCGTTGCCGTCGTGGAGGCCATGAAGATGGAGAACGAGCTTCGCGCCGAGGCGCCGGGCGTGGTGGCGCGCATCCACGTGTCCCCGGGGCAGGCGGTGGAGAAGGACCAGATCCTCATCGACCTCCGGGCCCCCGCGGCCGCGGGGGAGATCGAGGCCGCGGTGACGGCGCTGTGC
>JBBIIA010000263.1:0-2608 GCA_037446775.1 Deltaproteobacteria bacterium | reverse complement strand
GTCAGTTGTCAGTTGTCAGTTGTCAGTTGTTGGGCCGCCGCGCCGGGAATTGACTGGCTACGGACCCCCAACGGATTACGGACCACGGACCACGGACAAATCACAACTCCATCCACGTCCCCCGGCCCATTTCCAGGGCTCTGCGGTAGACCAAGGGGGCGGTGGCCAGGTCATCGAGGGCGATGCCGAGGTTCATGGCGATGGTTCGTTCCTCGGCGGCGCGGCGGCCTGGCTTCTTGCCGGCCACCACCTCCCCGAGGTCGGCGTGGGGCTCGGGGGTGTCCTGGAAGTAGCCCACGGTGCGGTAGTACGCCATCTGGGCCAGGTCGTCGGTGACCAGCCGGTCGGCTTCGGCGAGCGCCGCGCCGGTCCAGTAGGAGTCGAAGTCCACCGGGGAGGCGAAAGCCCCCTCGGCCAGCCAGCCGGCCTGGATGGTTGGGGTGGGCCGCTTGAGGATCGGCCCGCTCGTCACCACCAGGTCCAGTCCCTTCACCGCCTCCTCGGGGGCGTCCACCACCTCGATCTCTAGCCCCAACCGCCGCCCCATCTCCTCGGCGTAGCGCCGGGCGACCTCGGGGTAGAGGTCGTAGGCCTTCACCCGGGTCAGCCGAAAGGCGCACGCTAGAGCCTCCAGGTTGCTGCGCCCCTGGACCCCGCACGCCAAGATCCCCACCGTGGAGCTCTCGGGCCGCGCCAGGTGCTTGGCGGCCACCGCCGTCGCGGCGCCGGTGCGCATGGCGGTGATCCAGGTGGCGTCCATCACCGCCAGGGGGATGCCGGTGTCCGCGTCGTTGAGGATCAAGAGGCCGGAGATGTAGGGCAGCCCCTTCACCTGGTTCTCGGGGTAGCCGCTCACCCACTTCAGGCCGGCGGCCGCCATCGCCGGGATATAGGCGGGCATGGCGTGGATGAAGGCGTCGGGGCGGGTGTGGATGCCGGGCTTGGGGGGCATCTCGACCCGGCCCTCGCCCTTCTCCCGAAACATCCGCTCCAGGGCCGCGATGATCTCCCCCATGGGGAGCCCGACGGCTTCCACGTCGGCGCGGGAGAGGTAGAGCAGGTGGCCTGGCTTCATGGGGGCTCCTTCGGTGTTGGCAGTGGGGGTGGAGAGGGATGGTACCTCGCCGAGGCCTGCCTTGGCCACCGGCCCGGGCGCCCTTTTCGGCTGGCTTGACCTCGGTCAAGTCGGGCTCGACCCTCCTCGGGTAGGATGGCGCCAGGGCGGGCCGGGGCGATGGGGTGGAATCCCCGGCCGAAACCGGCCATCATGGGAGAGAGCGGTTCCGTGCTGAACCCGAAGGAGAGCCATCGTGACCCAGCCCCGCCGCTTCTTCGTATCCTTGCTCCTGTGCCTGCTCTTGGCGGCGGGCGGAACCGGGACCTTGGGGGGGGCTCCGCCACCGTCGGGCGAGGTCGCCGCGCCCACCGTCCTGGTCTTCGGCCTCGGCAACCGCTGCCGCTACTGCGTGGAGCTGAAGCAGGAGATCGGCAAGGTGACCGCCGAGACCGGCGAGGCGGTCCGGTTCCGGGACTTCCGGGTGGACGAGGACCGGGCGATGGTCCAGCGCTACCGGGTGGTGCTCAGCCCGACCTTGGTGTTTCTCGACGCCGCGGGGACCGAGGTGTACCGCCACCAGGGGATCCTCGACGCGGTCCAGCTCAAGGCGCGGCTCGTGGCCCTGGGTTTGTGGCCGAAGAAGGGGTGACGCCGTGTGGGAAGGGTTGACCGCTCTCGTCGGCGAGTGGCTGCACACCAGCCCGTGGCTCGCGGCTGCCGCGGTGTTCCTGGGGGGGGTGACCACGGCGGCGAACCCGTGCAGCCTGGCCGGGGTGCCGGTCCTGATCGGCCTGGTGGGCGGGCACGGGGCGGTCACCGAGTGGCGCCGGGGCCTCGGCTACTCCCTGGTCTTCGTCGCCGGCCTGGCGACGTCTTTTTCGATCATGGCGGTGGTGGCGGTCTCGGCCGGCACCTACTTCGGCGCGACGCACCCGGGGTGGCCCTGGGCCATCGCGGCGGTCTGCCTGTTCGCCGCCACCCAGTTCTGGGACCTGTGGCACCTCGGCGTGCCGGCGTGGCTCGTCCGGGTGCGGCCGAGCCGGGGCGGGCTGTTGGTCTCCCTCGGCATGGGGCTCCTCTTTGGGGTCCTCTCGGCGCCGTGCGCCGCCCCGGTGCTCGCCCTGGTGCTCACCTACGTCGCCTCGAAGGCGAGCCTCCCCTACGGCCTCGCCCTCCTGTGGATCTACGCGGTCGGCCACTGCGCCCTGGTGATCGTGGCCGGGACCTCCACGGGGCTGGTGAAGCGGCTGGTGGCGTCCGAGGGCTACGCCCGGGGGAACCTGTGGGTCCGCCGCTCGGCCGGGGCGCTTTTCGCCGGGGTCGGGGCCTATTTGATCGTCACCCAGTTGCAGCGCGTGGGCTGAAGGAGGGCGCGATGAAGATCGAGGTCCTGGGGGTCGGGTGCCCCAAGTGCGCCCGGATGCACGAAGCCACCGTGGCGGCGGTGGCGCTCTCGGGGCGGGAGGCCGAGGTCCACAAGGTCTCCGACCTCGGGGAGATCGCCCGGTACGGGGTCTTCGCCTTCCCGGCCCTGGTGGTGGACGGGGAGGT
>JBBIIA010000262.1:0-2617 GCA_037446775.1 Deltaproteobacteria bacterium | reverse complement strand
GCCAGGGGGCCCCCGGGGCCGGTCAACTCGGCGGGCCCGAAGCCGCGCACCAGCACCGCCTCGGCGTCGGTGCCGGCGGCCCGCTTGGCGTCCCGGCGCTCGGCCACCGCCCGGCTCCGGGGGCTCGGGCCGTCGTCGGCGAGCCCCGCGAGGCCGGCGGGGTAGCGGGTGCGGGTGAAGTCCTCCAGGGCGCCTCGGTTTCGCACCTCGACCCGCCGGCCGGCTCCGGCCCGGACCTCGGCCAAAACCCCGGCGTCGAAGAGAGGCCCCAGGACCTGGCGGTGGCGCAGGCCCAGGGCGGTGGCGGGCAGGGAACCGTGGGCCAGGAGCTGGGTCAGGCGGTGGGCTAGGGGGTCGAGGGAATGGGAATCATGGGAGTCGTGGGAGCGGGTCATTTCGGTCTTCTCTGCTCGTCTCTCGCCTGGAGGCGGGCCCGGGTGAGGCGCTCCCGGAAGCCGCCCTCCTGCAGGAACCCTTCGGCGAGGCCCTGGAGCTGCCGATCGAGGAGGTAGTTGGTCTGGTGGATCAGGCAGATGGCGATGTTGGCCACCACCTCGGCGGGGCGGGTCTCGACGAACTCCCGGAAGGGGGCGAAGGTGAGCGGCGTGCGCCGCCCCAGCTGGCGCACGAAGAGGGCTTCTCGGCTCTCCTTGTCCCAGACCGCCAGGTCGCGCACCCGCAGGTAGTCGCGGTAGTCCTCGAGGAGCTCCTCCAGGCTCGCCCGCGCCACGTTGGTCAGCTTGAGCTCCATCTCCTTCGAGGTGGTGGCCGCCTTGCTCCCCTCGATGATGTTCTGTTTGCCCGACCGGGCGGCCTGCACCATCTGGTCGACCGTGCGATCGCCCCGGGGGAGGAAGCGGCGGCAGAAGCGGTGGGTGATCTCGTAGACCACCTCGGACTTCTGGTAGGAGAGCAGGGTGTGGTAGTCGCCCCGGGGGGAGAGGAGGGGGGAGGGGGCAGGGGAGCTATGGGACTCATGGGAGTTATGGGAGTCATGGGAAGGGCCCGGCTTCCCATCCTTCCCATGATTCCCATAGGTCCCATGCCTTTCGCTCTTCCCCATCGCCGCCTCCACACCCCCAGTCTTCCCCCGCGGCCCTCCGGGGTCAATCGCCTCCTTCCGGCCGGCGCAGCCGCACCAGCGAGCTTCGGGCCTCCAGGAGCACCCGGCCCTTCTGCTCGGTGAGGAAGTACAGGTGGTCGGCGGCGTCCATCGCCTCGGGGCTCGCGAGCACCGGCACGAAGCCGAGCTCCAGGGACTTGGCGACGATGCCGGCTAGGTTCTCGTGGTCGAGGCTCGACACCTCGTCGAGGTAGAAGGGCAGGCTCACCTCCCGGTTGCCCAGAAGGCCCCGCAGGAGCATCAGGTTGATCAGCACCTTGATGGTGATGGTGGTGCCGTTGGACTCGATGGTGTCGAGCTGGGGGTAGGTGCGGGAGGCGCCGTCCGGGGTGGTGACCTCGAAGTGGAGGTGGAAGAGGTCGGCGAGCCGCACCCGGGGGTAGTGGGCCAAGAACTCCCCGAGCTGGGCAAAGGCCGCGTCCACCGCCCCCCGGTCGCTAAAGAGCGGCATGGCGTCGTCCACCGCCACGGTGCGGATGCGCTTGACCCACTCGGGGTGCTCCTTCACCAGGAGCCGCAGGCGCGCCAGGTTGGACACCGAGACCCCGGCGAGGCTCCGGTTGAGCTGGTCGACCCGGCTCTCCAGGGTCTCCAGGTCCCGGTTGAGCGCCTTGAAGGCGTTTCGGAGCGCGGCGGCGAGGCCCTTCCACAGCTCCTGCACCGCCCGGGTGCGCTCCCCCAGGGCGTCGAGCTCCTCGGCCAGGGCGGCCAGGGTCTCCCCCTCGGAGGCCCGGTCGTAGCGGCCGTAGGTGCGGGCCTGGATGCTCCCCAGCAGATCGCCCAGCTCCCGGCTGGCGCGGCGCTCTTCCCGGTGCCCCTCGTCGTAGCGGGGCAGGAGCGCCCCCAGGTCCCCCGGGAGGTCGGGCACCGGCACCAGGGGCCAGTCGGGCTCCGGAGGCGTGAGGCGCCGCACGGCCTCGGTGCGGCGCTGGCGGTCCCGCTCCACCTCCCGGAGCTCCCGCTCCACCCGGCGGCGGGCCTCGGCGAGCTCGTCCCGGCGGCGGTCCAGGGCCCCGAGGGCCTCGGCCAGGGCCGCCTCCTCCCGCAGGAGCGCCCCGTGCTCCGCCCGCCACCCGGCTTCCGATTCCCTACGCTTCAGGAGCTCCTGGTGGCGGAGCAGCCGACCCTCGCACTCCTGGCGCTCGGCCCGCAGCCGCTCCCGGTGGCGGCGCAGGCGGTCGGCGTCGGCGGCGGCCTCCACGGCCAGGCGGTCCCGGGCCAATCCGGCCTCCAGCTCGGCCACCCGCTCGGCCACCCGGTCCCGGTCGGTGTAGGCGGCGAGGTCCGGCCCCGCCAGCTCGCCAAGCCGCACCCGCAGGGCGTCGTCGGCGTAGACCCCGCCCTCGACCCGGGCGAGCACCCCCCGCAAGCGGCGCTCCAGGAGCGCCGGGTCCAGGGCCTCGATCCCCTCGGGGTCGGCGGGGAGGCCCAGGAGGGCCGGGTTGAAGAGCCGAAAGAGGGTCTCCAGCTCCCCCCGGTCCCAGGCGCCCCCCA
>JBBIIA010000261.1:0-2638 GCA_037446775.1 Deltaproteobacteria bacterium | reverse complement strand
CCGCGTCTCAATCCCTTCTGAATCAGGTCATCTGTTCCTACAGCTCTCCATCCTTTCCTCCATCATTCCAGCCACTTGGCGGGCCGGTTCGCGGGGTCGCTTGGCGCCAAACGACCCAGTTGCACGATCAAACGCACCGACGCTTCGGGTGCCTCTCTTTTCCTCCATCTTATCGCTCGGTTGCAAGGGGATATCGCTCGAGCCGCAGGGCACGACGGCCGGGCTCGGGGGCGGCGGCCGAGGGGAGCTTCGGGGCTGCCGTGGGGGCCGGATCACCGGCGGCGGGCCTTTCGGCGGGGGCGGCCACGGTTGCGAGCGGCCCAGGGGAGGCCGACCTCGGCTCCCGCGCCCCGGCCGGGGGGCACCCGCATCGCCAGGGTCGCTCCGGCTCCCACCAGCAGCACCCCCGAGGGCAGGGGGCTGGTGGCGCCCAGAGGTTCGACCTCTACGCCGTCGGGCAAGGCGTAGATGCGCACGTCGTCCTGGGTGGGGTCGATCAGGTTGGCCACCGCCGAGCGGGCGGCCAGGGCGTCGTCGGTCGACCCCTCGAGCACAAACACGCTGTACTGCAGCGCCAGGGCCCGCGACTTGAGGCAGCGGTGCACCCGCACCAGCCGCTTGGGGTCGCACACGTCGTAGGTAAACAGAAACAGCCGGTCGGCCATGGCCCTTCACCCGTCCTGCCGCCGGGCGCGGCGGGGCGTCGGCGGCTGCCAGTCGCGGGCCAGGCTGGCCAGGGCGTCGATGCGCGCCGACACGTCGGCGGCGAGCCACCCCTGGTGGCCCTCGAAGCGGGCCGTCCAGCGGCGCACCGCGGCGGGAGTGAGGGCGTCGCCGACCCCTCCCCGGCGAACGAGGCCGGCCCGGGCGCCCCAGGCCACGGTACCGTCGATCCACGGCGCCAGGGGCCGCGCGAGTTCCCGCACCAGGCCAAAGGTCTGCCGGGCATCGAGCACGCCCCGGTGGGGATCGAGGCCAGCATCGAGGCTCCAGCCGGCCACCGCGTGCCACAGCAGGCTCTTGAGATAGCGCCACGCCGCGTCGAGGGCTGCCTCGGGCACCTGGGCCGGGAACAACTGCCGGCGCCACGCTTCCCAATCGGCCGTCCGCAGGCCCTGGGCCTGCCAGCGGGCGAACGCCTTCGGGTCCTCCCGGCGGGCCAGGTCGAGTCGGGCCTCCCGCACCTGGGCGTCGAGCAGGGTCCGGTACGCCTCGGCCCAGGCGGGGTCGCGGCGGCGCTGGTCGACCAGGGCGCCCAGATCCCCGCTGCCGCGACCGGGGCCCCAGGCCAGACCCCGGGTCTGGCCGCCGCGGCCCACGAACGACACGGGCACGTTGCGGTCGAGCAACAGCCCGATGGCTTCGGCGTCAACCAAGACGCTGCCCCAAAACACGGCCCGGGCCAACCGGTCCGGAGGAACGTACACCGGCGGTCGGCCCGGTTGGTCGATGCGCAGGGTGCGCCCCTCGACCCGCAGGGTCAGGCCGTCGGCCTCGGCCAGGTACAGGGCCCGGTCGCCCCCCACCCCTTCGGGCTCCGGCGCGAAGCTAGCCATCGGCCGCCTCATCGTCGGAACCGCCGAGTTCGGCGGCCAGCTCGTAGGCCTCCCGATCCCAGGCAGCCCGCCGGGGCCCGGCCCAGGCCTCGAAGGCCAGGTAATAGCGCCGCCGGGCGTCTTGTTTGAGCCAGCACCCGGCCCGCTCGCCCCCCATCGCAAAGTCATGGGGCCGGAACTCGCTGCTCCGGAAGAGCTTCGCAACCCAGCGGTCCGCCAGAGGTCGGCACGGCTCCACCAGGTCGGACGCCAGCGACTCGCGGCCGTAGTCGACGGCGTGGTAGAAGCCGACGCAAGGGTCGAAGCCGGCCATGCGCAGGCGGCTCGCCCACTCGGCGTGGAGCAGGGTGTAGGTGAGGCTCAGCAGGGCGTTGGCCGGATCGAGCGGCGGACGGCGGTTGCGGCCGGCGAAGCCCACGGCCGGGGGCAGCACGGCGGCCAGGGCGTCGAAGTGGGCCCGGGCCGCGGCGCCCTCGAGACCCCGGAGCGACTCGACCCCGGCGGCGTCGACCTGGGCCAGGGCCGACTCGATCGCCACCCGGGCGGCGTGCACCCGCTCGCGCCGGGGCGGGTTCCACCCCAGCCACTCGGTAGCAGCTTCGAGCTGGCCCTCGAGCTTGCGGCGAACCCACCGCCGGGCGAAACCCGCGGCGGCCTCGGCGTCGAGGTGCGCCCGCACCTGGGCCACCCGCAGGGCGGCGTGCTTGTGCTCGCGGCCGATCACCCCGGCCCGCCACGCCCCCTGGCGGCCGGTGACCAGGTGCACGGGCACGCCCTGCTCGGCCAACAGCTGCAAGGCCTTGGTCTCGACGAGCAGGTTGCCCTGCAGCACCACCCGCTCCAGGGGCACCAGGGGCACCCGGCCCTGGAGCTGGCCCTCCCGGTACAAGGTGAGGCTGCGGCCGTCGGCCCGCAGCTCGTCGACGGTGGAGTCCACGTACAGGCTGCCCACGGTCAGCTCCCCTCCATTGCAAGGATGAAGGATGAGGGATGAAGGATGAAGGATGAGAACGCCTTCCCTTCCGCATCATCCCTCATCCCTCATCCCTCATCCCTCATCCCTCATCCCTCATCCCTCATCC
>JBBIIA010000260.1:0-2668 GCA_037446775.1 Deltaproteobacteria bacterium | reverse complement strand
CTCACCCTGGTGGCCAACCTCCCCTACAACATCTCGGGGCCCCTCCTGGCCCGGCTCTTCCGCCAGCGCGAGGCCTTTCGGAGCCTCACCGTGATGCTCCAGCGCGAGGTGGCCGAGCGCGTCCTGGCCGACCCCGGGGGGAAGGTCCGGGGGGGGCTCTCGGTGCTCGCCGACTGCTTCTGCCACCGCGCTCTGGTGCTGCGGGTGGCGCCGGGGGCCTTCCGCCCGCCCCCCAAGGTGGAGTCCCGGGTGATCCGGCTCGACGTGCGGACCGAGCCCCTGGCCCCCCTGGAGGACGAGGACATCCTGTGGCGGCTGGTGCGGGCGGGGTTTGGGCAGCGCCGCAAGATGCTGCGAAACGCCCTGCGCGACGCCCTGGGGGACCTGGAAGGGGCGCTCGCCGCCGCCGGGCTCACCGGGGAGGAGCGGCCGGAAGCGGTGGCCACCCCCCAGTGGATCGCCCTCGCCAACGCAGCCGCCCGCGATGCGCGGGCGCCTCGGGGAACGGGGGAATTGGACAGGATGACAGGATGGTCAGGATGACCGAGGCACGCAGACCCGAAACATCCTGTCCACCCCGTCCACCCCGTCCACCCCGTCCACCCCGTCCAAAAAACCACCCGCTCGTGCCTCGACGCTCTGGGGCGGGGGCTCGCTAAGTGGCGGTGTACACGCGCCTAGAGCCCCCGGAGGTGGCGGGCTTCGTGGCTGCCTTTGGCGGCGGGGCGATGTCGGCCTTCGAGGCCATCCCCCAGGGGATCGAGAACACCAACTACCGGGTGGACGCGGCCGGGGGGCGGTTCGTGCTCACCGTCTTCGAGCGGGAGACCGCCGCGGAGGTCCGGGAGACCCTGGAGCTCGCCAGCGCCCTGGCGGACCGGGGCGCGCCGTGTCCCCGGCCGTGCCGCGGCCCCCACGGCGTCCTCGGGGCCCTGGGGGGCAAGCCGGCGGCGCTCATTCCCTTCGTCGAGGGGGAGATCGTCTGGGCCCCGGGCGCCGCGCACCTGGAGAGCCTGGGGCGGGCCCTCGGTCGCTTCCACCGGGCGGGGGAGGGGGTGGCGTTCCGCCGGGACGGACCCCACCGGGCCCGGGTGCTCGCGCCCCTCGCCCGCTCCATCGGGGCCCGCCTCGCCGACACCGACCCGGGCCTCGCCGCGCTTCTGGTAGAGGAAGCCGCGTGGCAGGAGGGGGTGCCCGAGGCGGAGCTGCCGGCGGGGGTGGTCCACGCCGACCTGTTTCGGGACAACGTGCTCTTCGAGCCCGGGGGCACGGCGGTCCGGGCGTTTCTCGACCTCCAGCTCGCCGGCACCGGGCCGTGGCTGTACGACCTGGCGGTGGTCCTCTTGGACGCGGGCTGGGGTGCCCGAGGGGTGGTGGAGGAGCGGGCCCGGGCGGTCCTGGCCGGCTACCGCGCCGAGCGGCCCCTGGCCGAGCAGGAGGTGGCCCTGCTGCCGGCCTACCTGCGGCGGGCGGCCCTGCGCTTCTGGTGCCTGCGGCTCCAGCGCTTTCGCCTCGACCCCTGGCCGATGGCGGCCGGGGCGGTGAAGGACCCCGGGGAGGTCGAGGCCCGCTTGCGGGTGCTGCGGGGCGAGGCGCCGTGAGCGGCTTTCCCCTGGACGAAGACCTGCCGGGCCTCGCCGAGGGGTCGGGGCGCCCCCACCTGCGCCTGTGGGAGCCCCCGGGGGTCGCGGTGGTGCTCGGCCGGGGCAACGACGAGGCCCGGGAGGTGCGGGGTCCCCCGTGCCGCGCCGACGGGGTGCCGGTGCTGCGGCGCCTCGGGGGCGGCGGTGCAGTGGTCCTCGCGCCGGGGTGCTTGGTGGCCAGCTGGGCCCGCCCGGTGGCCCGGCCCCTGGCGGTGGGGGAGCACCTGCGCGACGCGGTGGCGCTTTTGGCCCGGGCCCTGGCCGCCGTTACCGGGCTCGCGCTGGCCGCCCGGGGCACCGGGGATCTGTGCCTCGGGGACCGCAAGGCCGTGGGGTCCAGCGCCTTCGCCCGGCGGGGGGTCTTCCTGTACCAGGCGAGCGTCCTGGTCGATCTGGACCTCGGCCTGGTGGACCGCTACCTCGAGCACCCGAGCGCCGAGCCCGCCTACCGGGCCGGGCGGGCCCACGAAGCGTTTCTCACCACCCTGGCGCGGGCCGGCTGGGGCGGGGGCGTCGGCGGGCTCCTGGCTCCCCTCAAGCGGGCCCTGGGGGACGAACTGGAAGGCGGGAGGTGACGATGCGGGTCGAGCTGGTGGTCCCCGAGCTCGGGGACGGGGTCTCCTCGGTGGTGCTGGTGGCGTGGCGGGTGGCCCCCGGGGGTGCCGTGGTGGAGGGGGAGCCCGTGTACGAGATCGAGACCGACAAGGCGGTCTTCGAGGTGGAAGCCGAGGTGACCGGGACCCTCGCCGAGGTGCGGGTCGGGGTGGGGGAGCCGGTGTCCCCCGGGGCGTCGGTGGGCGCGGTGGAGGTCGCCTAGGTGGAGCTGCGCCGGCTCGGCGTCACCTCCTTCCAGGCCGCCTGGGCCCGCCAGGAGGAGTGCCGGGCCGCCCTCCTCGCGGGCGCCGGGCCCGAGGTGCTGCTCCTGGTGGAGCACCCCCCGGTGCTTACCCTGGGGCGGTCCTCCCGGCCCGGGGACGCTGGGCTCTCCCTCGCGGCGTGGGCCGAGCGGGGGGTCGAGGTGGTCG
>JBBIIA010000259.1:0-2670 GCA_037446775.1 Deltaproteobacteria bacterium | reverse complement strand
AAGGACTCCCCTCGCCCCCCTCCTTCAGGCTCATTTCTGGATTGGAAAGAACTGCACCTTCCCGGGGGCACCTTCCCGGGGGCCCCAGGGTCGAGGCCCATGAACTCGAGCCCGACGCCGGGGTTCGGGTGGAC
This sequence comes from Deltaproteobacteria bacterium, assembly GCA_037446775.1. Taxonomy (GTDB): domain Bacteria; phylum Desulfobacterota; class Deferrisomatia; order Deferrisomatales; family JACRMM01; genus JBBIIA01. The sequence continues at coordinate 2,536 of JBBIIA010000259.1, read as the reverse complement.
AGGGGATGGCAGAAACTGCCCGACCACGCCGTCTTCACGTTGCCCGGGACTGTTGACCTGGCCCCACGGGGGTCTTCTGCACGAACGTCCCCATAGCGCCCTCCAGGTGGCTACCGCCCGTGCGAATCTGCCACCCCTATCCCTCGCAGCGTTTTGGCGTTCGAACCTGAGGCAAGAGCCGGATGCGGTAGTGCCGCACGTCCGGATCTGTGCGGGGGGCGCGGGGCAACCCGTGTCCCTACCGCGACCACGGGTTGTCTGCCCGCGGGGGTGCCGCCCTTCGGCTAGGCACCGAGGATTTCGCCCAGCCCCTCCACAACCTGCTGGAGCTCCTCGGGCGAGGCTCTCGAGATCTGCCTCCCCAGTCGTTCCACGGAGAGGGTGCGGACCTGGCTGATTTTCACCCAGGAGCGCTTCGGCAGGTCCGGGCTCGCCAGTTCCAGGGTCAGGGGAAACCCGGCGCGGGGTTCCTGGCTGGTCAGGGCGACCGCGATCACGGTGCCCGAACGTGCGTTGAACACGTCATGGCTGAGGACGAGCACCGGTCGTGACCCCTCCTGCTCGCGGCCGCGAACCGGATTGAGGTCGGCCCAGACGATGTCCCCTCTCAGTATTCGGGCCACCCTTCCCCCTCCGCGGCCAAGCCCTCGTCGGCCAGGGCCTGCTCGTACACCGGATCGAGCTTGGCACACTCCCGTGCCAACCGCCCCTGTTCGAGGCGCCCCAGCTTCTCGGCCACGGCCTCCTGGATCGCCCGGCTTCGGCTCGGGAACACCCGCTCCTTGACCAGCCGGTCCACCCGCCCGAGCAGTTCCTCATCCAGCGTCACAGCCACCTTCGCCATGCCCATGCGCCACCTCCGGTATGATCAATCTTCATACCGGAACCGGCAGTGCACCGCAAGCGCCTTCCCGGCGGCCGTAGGGGGCGAGGCCCATGAACTCGAGCCCGACGCGGGAGTTCATTGGAGAGTCATTGGGGAGAGTCGACCTCTGTGCCGACCTTCACCACACTACCCCGTTTCATCCCCGCAGGTGAGCGCAGCTCATGGGCAACTGTCCCCTTCGTCCTCCCTTGACTCACGGATAGCTTGGCTGTCCCCTTCGTCCTCCTTTTGCCTGGGACTATTGACCTGTCCCCACGGGCTGACCCCCTCGAGGCGGACAGTGGTGGTGAGCTTGCCGGTGCACTGGTAGCGGAGCTCGCCCCAGTAGTGCCTGGGACTATTGACCTGTCCCCACGGGCGCTCTTGACGCACGGATAGCTTGTCTGTCCCCTTCGCCGTACCTTTGGCTTCCGCTGACTTTGACGGAGTCCTGCCTGAACACCGGTCACCTGTGGCGAGCAAATTGGAGTTGTGGCAAAATTACTCGCGTGTGTTTTCTCTGACGGGTGAAATTACAGCCAAAGGCACGCCGTGGACGTCCGGACCCGCTACCTGAGACCGCAAATCGAGCGCGACCTGTCCGCCAAGATGGTGTTCGTGGCCGGGCCGCGGCAGGTGGGCAAGACGACCCTGGCCCGGAGTTTGGAGGGCGCCGGGGCGGGGTACCTGAACTGGGACGTGGCCGAGCACCGGGAGCAGATCCTGCGCCGGCGGCTGCCTCCAACCGATCTCTGGGTCTTCGACGAGATCCACAAGTTCCGGACCTGGCGCAACTACCTGAAGGGCCTGTACGACGGGCGCCGGCCGGGGCAGCGCATCCTGGTCACGGGGAGCGCGCGGCTCGATCTGTACCGCTTCGGCGGTGATTCGCTGCAGGGGCGCTACCATCTGCTCCGGCTCCATCCCCTATCGGTGGCCGAACTCGGGCTCACCACGGCGGCGGAGCTCGGCGACCTGCTCACCCTGGGGGGATTCCCCGAGCCATACTTCTCGGGGTCGGAGACCGAGGCGCGGCGTTGGTCGCGAGAGTACCGGACCCTGCTCGTGCGCGAGGAGGTGGCGGGGCTCGAGCGGGTGACCGACCTCGGGACCCTGGAACTGCTGGCCTTGGCGCTCCCGGACCGCGTGGGATCCCCCCTGTCGATCAATGCCTTGCGTGAGGACCTGCACGTCAGCCACAAGACGGTGGCCCGGTGGGTCGAGATCCTGGAGCGGCTGTACGCGGTGTTTCGCCTGGCGCCCTTCGGCGGCCCGCGGCTGCGGGCGGTGCGCAAGGAGCAGAAGCACTACCACCTGGACTGGTCGGTGGTGCCGGCGGAAGGGCCGCGGTTCGAGAACCTGGTGGCCTGCCACCTGCTCAAGTGGGTGCACCACGGGCAGGACGCCGAGGGCCGGGACCTGGAGCTCCGCTACTTCCGGGACGTGGACCGGCGGGAGGTCGATTTCGTGGTCACCGAGGGGCGCCGACCCCTGCTGCTGGTGGAGTGCAAGTGGGACGACGCCGAGGTCGACCGGGGGCTCCGGTACCTGAAGGCGCGGTTCCCCGAGGCCCAGGCGTGGCAGGTCTCCGCCGTGGGCCGACAGGACTACGTGACCCCCGAGGCGATCCGCGTCGCCCCCGCTGCGGCCCTGTTGGGGGGGCTGGTGTAG
>JBBIIA010000258.1:0-2716 GCA_037446775.1 Deltaproteobacteria bacterium | reverse complement strand
CGGCGGGCCGCCCCTACCCGGAAGCGGCCAGAAAGACACAAGGCTGTTGAACGAAACCGCTTCGCGGTAGCTTTTCGAAAAGGCAAGAAAATCATATACTTGCACTCCGGCGCTGCGGCTGGGCCTGGTGGGGCCCCCGGAGGAGCTTCGGCGAAGTAGGCTGCCCGGCGAGCGACGTCCATCGGGGACGTCCCCATCGCCGGAGGCTGCCATGACCGCTCTTCGCTCCCGCCTCGTCCAGCAACTGAAGCTCCGCAACTACTCGCGCCGCACCATCCAGTCCTACGTCGGGGTGGTGGGCGGCCTGGCCACGTTCTACGGTCTGCGGCCGGACCGACTGAACCAGAACCAGATCCAGGCCTATCTGGTGCACCGGATCGACGAGGGGCTCGCGTGGAGCAGCGTCAACGTGGCGGTGTGCGCGATCCGGTTCTTCTACCGCGAGGTGCTGGGGTGGGGGCCGATGGAGCTCTCGATCCCGCCGCGCCGGCGCGAGGTGCACCTGCCCGTGGTGCTCTCGGGCGAGGAGGTGGAGCGGCTGTTGGCGGCCGCCGGCAACGGGAAGCACCGGGTGCTCTTGATGACGGCCTACTCGGGGGGGCTGCGGGTGAGCGAGCTGGTGGGGCTGCGGGTGGAGGACCTCGACAGCGACCGGATGCTGATCCGGGTGGTGCAGGGCAAGGGGAAGAAGGACCGCCTGACGCTCTTGAGCGAGCGGGCGCTCGGGGAGCTGCGGGCCTACTGGCGCCGGTACCGTCCGGACCCCTGGCTGTTTCCGGGGCTCCTGCCGGGCCGCGCCCTGTGCAACTCGTCGGCGCAGCGTGCCTACCAGCAGGCGGCCCGCCGGGCGGGGATCCGCAAGGCGAGCAGCATCCACACGCTGCGCCACTCGTTCGCCACGCACCTGATCGAGGCTGGGGTGGACGTGACGATCGTCCAGAAGCTCTTGGGCCACGCGTCGGTGGTGACGACGCTTCGCTACGTGCACATCAGCCGCAAGCTCCTGGGTCAGACGCCGAGCCCGCTGGATCTGTTGCGGATTCCCACCGAGGCACCGCCCGACCCGGCCTAGCCGGGCGTGGGGTCTGCCGCCTGCGGGGCGGCGCACGGGGCGAGCGGTGGGCGGCCGCGCTGGGAGGTGGCCGACGTCGTGCGCCTCTACGGCGACGCCTACCGCCGGGCCCACGCCGTGACCGCCGGCGAGCGGCGGGTGCTGCGGGACCTCGAGCGCTGCCGCACGGCCGCCCTGGGCGGCCACTGGGAGCGCTGCGGCGCCTGCGGCTTCGAGCGCCCCGCCTACGACTCGTGCCGCAACCGCCACTGCCCCAAGTGCCAGTCGGTCGCGAAGGCCCGGTGGCTCGAGGCCCGGCGGGCCGAGCTCCTGCCGGTGGCCTACTTCCACGCCGTCTTCACGCTGCCCCACGACCTGAATCCCCTGGTGCTCGCCAACCGGCGGCCCTTGCTGGGGCTCTTGTTCCACGCCGTGGCCGAGACGCTGCTCACCTTCGGTCGCCACGAGCTCGGGGGCACGCTGGGGTTCCTGGCCGTTCTGCACACCTGGGACCAGCGCTTGCGCGACCACTTCCACCTGCACTGCCTCATCCCCGGCGGCGCGCTCGCCACGGACCCCGAGCGCTGGATCCCCAGCCGGCCGCGGTTCCTGTTTCGCGTCGAGCCCCTGGCCCAGGTCTTTCGCGGCACGTTCCTCGCCGGGCTCAAGACCTGCTTCGCGAAGGGGCAGCTGCGGTTTCCGGGCAGGCTCGCCCCGCTCGCGGCCCCGGCCGCCTTCCAGCGCCTCGTCGACGCGCTCTACGGCACCGACTGGGTGGTCTACTGCAAGCCCCCCTTCTCGGGGCCCGAGACCGTGCTCGACTACCTCGCGCGCTACACCCACCGGGTGGCCATCTCGAACCACCGGCTGCGCGACGTGGGCGACGGCCAGGTGACGTTCACCTACCGCGACCGGGCCCGAGGCGACGCGGTGCGCACCGCCCGGCTGCCGGCCGAGGAGTTCCTCCGGCGCTTCCTGCTCCACGTGCTGCCCGAGGGCCTCCAGCGCATCCGCCACTACGGCTTCCTCGCCAACCGCGCGAAGAAGGCCGCGCTGCCCCTGTGCCGCACCCTCCTCGCCGCAGCCCCGACCCCGGCGCCCGAGGTTGCGGCTTCGCCCCACGCCGCGATCCTGGCGCTCACCGGGGTCGACGTCCACCGTTGCCCGGCCTGCGGCCACTCGGCGCTGGCCCGGGCCGCGCGCCTCGCCCCGATCCGGTGCACCACGGTCGCCGCCCCTTCGATTCGTGCCCCCCCTTGCGGCCCGGGGGCCCGGTGACCCGCGCCACCCGTCACGCGCTCACCGGAGCGCACGCGGATCGGTCTGGCATTTGGCCGGAAACCGCGGTAGAAACAGACCCGAAGGGGGTGCTCGTGCGATCGATCTCCCGCCCGATTGCGAGTTCGCCACGTGCCGAGGGGACGGCCAGCGTCCTCCCGCTCGCCACTGTACGCCCCCGCTCCCCCTTCCAGGCTTCCCCCCACCGATACAAACCCCATAGAAGAACCACCGCCGGATTCGAGCGGCATCGCCGAAGCGGCTTCGTTCAACAGGTTGTATCCGGAATGCCGGCCATCGCCACCCCCGGCCCGACCGCCGGGACGAACCGCGCCGCCTGGCCCTGCGCCTACTCGTGCCGGCACTCCGGATACAACGCTATTCGTT
>JBBIIA010000257.1:0-2723 GCA_037446775.1 Deltaproteobacteria bacterium | reverse complement strand
GCCCGACGGCGTGCCCGACGACTTGATCCAGAAGGCGAAGGTGCTGGACAACTTCTACGTCCCCACCCGCTATGCCAACGGACACCCGGCCGGCCCGCCCTTCGAGCACTATGGGCCTCTGCAGAGTGGCGAGGCGATACGGTATGCCAGCGAAATCGTTGCGTTCGTCCGTCTTCAAGTGGCCTGATCGGGCCACCGTGGTCGGCGCGTTGCGTGCCTGGCTCGCCGCCGAGCGGCACCGCCACCCCGGCCTCCTGCGGTTCGGCTACTTCGGTTCGTACGCCCGCGGCGACTGGGGGGTGGGTAGCGACCTGGACTTGGTGGCGATCGTCGCGGATTCGGCCGAACCCTTCGAGCGTCGCGCCGCCGGTTGGCACACCGAGGAACTGCCGGTGCCGGCCGAGTTGCTGGTGTACACCCGGGCCGAGTGGGCGAAGCTGGAAGAGGAGGGGGGGCGGTTTTTGCGGACCATGGAAGCGGAGGCCGTTTGGGTCGACTGAGGCAGCCGTGAGCTCTGCTCCCGGAGCGTGAATTCTGAGCCGAAGGGGCCTCTGATGCGCCGCCCGGCAACTCCGGGGTCCCGACACCGTCGGGGTCGCCCCGCGGCAGACCCTCCTCCTACCGGAGCCCTTCGGGGAGCGCCTCGGCCAGCCGGCAGCGGCCCTCGTCTCCGCTAGTTCCCCCCGCGTACGCGGTCAGTTGGCGGATGCAGGCGCCCATTGACGGCGACCAGGTCGCGGTACTCGGCGCTCTCGACGTCCCGGAAGACCGCTTGGAACCCCAGGGCGAGGGCGCCCGGCAGGCGAAGGCGGCCGACCGAGAGTCGCGAGAGGCCAAGCCCCTGCTCCGGCGGTCCGATCCCGATCCGTAGGTTGAGGAACCCGCCGAGCCGATGCGGGCCGAGCCGATACGGCGCGGCAAGTCCGATCTCGTCTCGCGAGAACGAGGTCCGCGCGGTGAACCGATCGAGGCCGCGCGGGGCGAAGGCGAGGAGGCTGTCGAGCTCGGCTTCGGAGACGGGGAGCCGGACCGGGCGGTCCGCGTGGCGCAAGGCGGCGCGGGTGCGCCGGGCGAGGGCACCCACCCGGGGCGCCCCGTCGACGCCGGCCGGGGTGGCGGGGGGCGCGGCTGCCGGCTGCCGCTGGACAGCGAGCAGCAGGACCGATGCCCCCGCGAGCCTCGCAGCGGCGAGGACCAGGGAGACGATACGGAGTGCTCGGGCTCGTGCCGGGCGCCCCGGCCCCCGAGGGTCGGCGCTCGCAACTCCCTTCCCCGCGCGATCTCCCAGCGCCACTCGGGGTCGTCGACGCAGAGCCGCTCGAACTGGGCCCGCGCGCAGGGGAAGAGGTCGAGGCCCCCGGGGAACCCCGGGGGGAGGGAGTCGGGGATCCGGTCGCGGAGAGGCTCGTCGGTGCCGGAGAGCTCGGAGCAAGAATCCACGTCGCTCGTCGGCGACGGGACGCCGCCGACCCGCGACCCGAGCGAGGCCACCCGTTCGACCTCGGGGTGGCCGGCGCGGAGCTCGCGGGCGCAGGCCTCAACGGGCCGCCGGACGCCATCGGGGTCAGCCGATCCGGCGACGACAGACCGCAAGGATCTCCTCGGCGCGGCGGATGGCGTGCTCGGCCTGCCGGAGCCAGTCGGTCAAGCGGTTCCCCATGCGACCTCCGGCCCCCGGGAGCGACGGACGGAGGGTAGAACGGGGTGGGGTGGGGGGAGAGGGGGGCGGGCTCCGAAGAGCGCGGCCCCCGCCGCGTGTCAGGGGCCGAGGGGAGCGGGGATCCCCCGGCCTCGGTTCCGAGGCGTCGAGGTCAGTGGGCCGCTCGCCGACGGGCGCGGGCAAAACCGAGCAGCCCCGTGCCGACGAGGAGCAGGGTGCCGGGCTCCGGGACGAGGTGGGTGGGCGGTCCTCCCGGCCCGGTGTTCCCGATGCCGCTGAGCCTCGGGCTCGGGGGCGTCAAAGGGATTCCTGCCGGGAGGGGCCCTTCCTCCACAAGGAGGTTGTCGAAGAGCACGGTGGTGGCCGTGAGCCCGGGCATCCAGACGCCCAGGAAGACGTTCCAGTTTCCGGCCTCCTGGACCGCGCTTTCGTCCCAGTAGACGCCGAGGTCCTTCCAGCCCGTCCAGCCCTTTCCGGCGTTCTCGGCGTACCGATTCCAGAACCAGGCGGTCGGCGTGATGATGACCTGGTACCAGTTGAAGGGGGTGGCCGAGTCGTAGAAGAAGCCGACGTCGAAACGGATGTACCACGGGTCCGCGGCGGTGTTCTGGTTGTCGTTGAATCCGGTCGAGACCCAGTCGAGCCAGTCGCCGGCGGCGAGAGCCCCGGTGTCGACGGCAAAGACCGAGTTGCCTCCCCCGGCGAGGGGGTCGACCACCCACTTCGCGTTGGCTGCCCCGGCCCAGTAGGCCTTGGCGGCTTCGGCCCCCTCGGTGGTGTTCGTCCGCCAGAGGTTGGCGTCCCCGTCCTCGTTCCACGCGTGCAGGCGCGTGCCGTCCTCCCAGAAGTGGGTAGTCCAGGCAGCCCTGGGGCCGTGGGCCGGGGCGGCCGCGGCCAATACCGGAAGGAGCAGACCGACTGCGAGCCAGCCGTACCCGATCGTTCTCATGGTGTTCTCCTCTCTTTGGCGGTAGGGGCCCCGGGCGCCGGTTCGCGGAGGGCCCCGGGACGCTGGTGACCGAGCCCGCTGGGGGGGTGCCTCCCGCAGGGGTGCTTCCTTCGG
>JBBIIA010000256.1:281-2772 GCA_037446775.1 Deltaproteobacteria bacterium | reverse complement strand
CAGGATGGACAGGATTCCTCGGGTCTGCCTTCCTCTGTCATCCGGTCCGAAGTCCCCGTTTTCCGAGGCGCCGGCTGAAGACGCGACCTGAAGCATCGTCGAAGATCCGTGCCCGTAAAGGCTTCCAGCGGCCGGGGGCGCCCAGGGCGGGCGCCCCCGGCCTTCCCCTCCCCTTGAATCCAGCCCCCCGGACCGCGTACCGTGACGGGTGATCGGTGATCGGTGATCGGTGACTGGTCACTGGTGAGTGGTCACTGGTCACTGGTCACTGGTCACTGGTCACCGGTCACTGGTCACCGGTCACTGGTCACCGGTCACTGGTCACCGGTCACTGGTCACCGGTCACTCCCATCCCAAGGAGCTTTCGTGAGCGAGTCCTTGCGGCTGCAGCGGTTCGTCGGCCCGGCCGTGGCCCAGTACCTGCCGGACGTGGCGCGGCTGCGCATCGCCGTCTTTCGCGAGTGGCCCTACTTGTATGACGGTGACCCGGCGTACGAGGAGGGCTACCTGAGGACCTACACCGCGTCGCCCCGCAGCGTGGTGGTGGCGGCCTTCGACGGGGGCCGGGTGGTGGGGGCGGCCACCGGGGTGCCCCTGGCCGACGAGCCCCCCGAGCTGCGGCAACCCTTCGTCGACGCCGGGATCGACCCGGCCCGGGTCTTCTACTGCGGCGAGTCGGTCCTGCTCCCCGCCTACCGGGGCCGGGGGGTGGGGGTGGGCTTCTTCGCGGCGCGGGAGGCCCACGCCCGGGCCCTCGGCCTCCCCCTCTCGGCCTTTTGCGCCGTGGACCGCCGCCCCGACGATCCCCGCAGGCCCCACGCGTACGTGCCCCTGGACGCCTTCTGGGGCCGCCGGGGCTACCGCCGCCACCCGGAGCTCCGGGCCGCCCTGACCTGGCAGGAGCTCGGGGAGGCCGCCGCCACGCCCAAACCCATGGTGTTTTGGACCAAGGCCCTCGCGCCGTGAGCGCCCCGGAGCCGCTGGCCGTGCTATGATCGCCCCATGACGACGATGACTCCCGCCGAGGCTCGGGCCCGGCTCGATCACGTGGTGGGGTGCGCGGATCAGGTGATCCTCGGCAAGGAGCGCGTGGTGCGCCTGGCCCTGGCGTGCCTGATGGCCCGGGGGCACCTGCTGGTGGAGGACCTGCCCGGGGTCGGCAAGACCCTCCTCTCCCACGTGCTCGCCCGGGTCCTGGGCCTGGGGTTCCACCGCATCCAGTTCACCAGCGACCTCCTGCCCGCCGACATCCTGGGGGTGTCGGTGTTCGACCGGGGGGCCGGGGCCTTTCGCTTCCATCCCGGCCCGATCTTCGCCCAGGTTATCTTGGCCGACGAGATCAACCGGGCGACCCCCAAGACCCAGAGCGCGCTCTTGGAAGCCATGGAGGAGCGCCAGGTGACCGTGGAGGGCGACACCCGGCCCCTGCCGGAGCCCTTTTTCGTGGTGGCCACCCAAAACCCCGGCGACCAGGTCGGTACCTTCCCCCTGCCCGAGTCCCAGCTCGACCGCTTCTTGATGCGCCTGCGGGTCGGCTACCCGAGCCCCGAGGCGGAGCGCTCCCTGCTCCTCGGGCGGGACCGCCGGGACGTGCTGCGGGACTTGGCGCCGTGCCTCCGCCTGGAGGAGCTCGCTGCGGTTCAGCGGGCCGTCCCCCAGGTGCACGCCTCGGGGCCGCTCCTGGATTATCTGCAGGCGCTCCTGGCCCTGACCCGGACCTCCGGGGAGTGGGGCTCGGGCTTGAGCCCCCGGGCGGGGCTCGCGCTTCTTCGCAGCGCCCAGGCGTGGGCGCTCCTGGCCGGGCGCGGCCACGTCCTCCCCGAGGACGTCCAGGCGGTGCTAGGGGCGGTCGCCGGGCACCGGCTCGGGGGGGCGACGGGGCCGGGAGCAGACGGGGAGGCCGTGGCTCGCCTCGTCGAGGCGGTGCCCGTGCCGTGAGCCCCCGCCGCCCGCTGCTGGCTCGGGTGCGCTGGTCCTGGCCCGGGCGGGGGGCGGGCCCCCGGGCGGGCCCCGCCGTCCTCGGCGGGCGGCGGGTCTTCATCCTCCCCACCGGCCGCGGGGCGGCCCTGGCGGTCCTCTTGGTGGCGATGCTGCTCGGGTCGCTCAACTACCGCAACAGCCTTGGGCTCCTCTTCACCTTCCTCTTGGGCAGCCTCGCCACCGTCTCGGCGCTCGCCACCCACCGCAACCTCGCCGACCTCGCGGTGGCCCCCGGGCGGCCCGAGCCAGTCTTCGCCGGCCAGGTGGCCCGCTTCCCCCTGCGGGTGACGAGCCCCGGGGGCGTCCGGCGGGCGGTGGCCGTGGCGCCCCGGACCTGGGACGGCCGCCGGGAGGTGCTCGACGCCGACCCCCTCGGCACCCCCGTGCTCCTGGCGCGCCCGGCCCCCCGGCGGGGGCGGGTCTCCCTCGGGCCCCTGACCGTGGAGACCCGCTTCCCTCTCGGGCTCTTTCGGGCCTGGGCGGTGGTGGAGTTCCCCCTGGAGTGTCTGGT
>JBBIIA010000256.1:0-262 GCA_037446775.1 Deltaproteobacteria bacterium | reverse complement strand
GTGTACCCGGCGCCGGGCCCCCGGCGAGCCCTGCCCCCGGGGCAGGAAACGGGGGTGGGCGGCGACGCCGCCCGGGCCGCGGGGGCGGGGGACTTCGCCGGGCTGCGGGCCTATCAGCCCGGGGAGTCCTTGCGGGCGGTCCACTGGCGGGCGTCGGCCCGGGCCGAGGCGCTGTTGGCCAAGCAGTTCGCCGGGGAGGCGGGGGGCGAGCGGTGGCTGCGGTGGGAGGACTTGCCCGACCTCGCCCTCGAGGCGCGGCTCA
>JBBIIA010000255.1:0-2799 GCA_037446775.1 Deltaproteobacteria bacterium | reverse complement strand
GAGCGTCGGACTTCGAATCCGCAGGTCGCACGTTCGAGTCGTGCCGGGTGCGCCAGAAACGTCAAGGGGTTACGGCGGTGGCCGTAACCCCTTTGTTGCCCCCGGGCTGAAAAGGGCCGAGCTCCCTGGGTCAAAGAGACTCGGGGACTCGGACTTCGTGCCTGCCGCGAAGCTTGCGCGACGCGAAGGCATCGATTTCGTGCTCGATCCCATGTGGGCCACGATCCGGCCCGACCTCAATGAGCATATCGACAGCCTTCACCACCTCGCACACCTTCTTCACGTTGGCCAGGTAGGAGTTCTCGACCTCCTTCCCGAGGCCGAGCCCCAGAACCTCGTCCACGATCGCGTCGGAGCGCTGGCAGGGGCGCGGCACGTCCCTCACCGTCATCGGCGGATAGCTTGCCTGGCCCCATGGTTCCCCATTGCCTCCGGGTGTCAAGGCGGGGCGCGGCTTGTCACGACACCGGCAACCCCAGGGCACGGCGCTTGACGTTTAAGTGCGCCACGATGGCGTCGGCGCAGGCCACCGGGTCGGGTTCGACGACGAAGCTCGCCCCGATCACGTTTTTGAGCCCCTCGGTGGCGAGCGTGACGATGGCCGGGGAGCCGAGCATCGGCGGTACGACGCCGAGGAAGGTGGTGATGCCCGAGGCGACCACGTAAAAGGCGATGGCCACCGCCTTCTCCGAGTACCACTCGGGGGCGGCGCCGGCCAGGGGCAGCTGGTTCACGTCGACCCCGAGGGCGTCGGCCAGGGCGCCCGCTAGGTGGAGGATCCGGGTGTTGTCCACGCAAGAGCCCACGTGGAGCACCGGCGGGATGCCCAGGGCGCGGCATACCGACCGGAGGCCCGGACCGGCCCGGTCGGCGGCCTCGGGGGTCTTGAAGCCGGCCTTGGCGTTGGCTACCGCGGCGCAGCCGGTGTCGAGCACCAGCACGTCGTGCTCGATCAGCCGGCGGGTCAGCTCCACGTGGCCCCGGTCGTGCTTCACCTTGGGGTTGTTGCACCCCACCACCCCCACCGCCCCCCGGATCTGGCCCGCGGCGATGGCGTCGATGAGGGGCTTGGGGGTCCCCCCCAGGGCCCCGAGCACCGCCTCGACGGAGAACCCGGTCATCTGCCGCACCGGCTGGCCCGGGATCTCCAGGGTGCCGGCCTGGCGCCGGGGGAAGTTCTCCACCGCTTCGCGGACCACCCGGCGGGCGAGCTCCCGGGCGTTTTCCGGGGTGAACTCCCGGTGGTCGGCGCCCCGGAAGCGGGCCTTGGGGCTGGTGGTCACGAACTTGGTGTGGTAGCAGCCGGCGAGCCGGGTCAGGGACGGCATGATGCACTGGTAGTCGACGATCATCATCTCCACGGCGCCGGTCACCAGCACCAGCTCGGTCATCAGGTGGTTGCCCGCCATGGGGATGCCCCGGCGCATCAAGAGCTCGTTGCCGGTGCAGCACAGGCCCACCAGGTTGATGCCGGTGGCCCCCACCTGCTGGGCCAGGGCCACGAGCTCCGGGTCCTCGGCGGCCTGGGCGATCATCTCGGAGACCACCGGGTTGTGGCCGTGGAGCAGGAGGTTCACCGCCCCGGCCTGGATTACCCCCAGGTTTACCGTGGACGTAGCCGGGGAGGGGGTGCCGAAGAGCACGTCGGAGAGCTCGGTGCCGATCATCGAGCCCCCCAGCCCGTCGGCCAGGGCGGTGCGGAAGCCGTGCAAGAGGATGCTGACCGGGTCGTTGTCCACCCCCATGTGGGTGCGGTGCATCATCTCGGTGACCTCCCGGTCGATGCCCCGGGGGGTGACGCCGAGCTTCGCCCACAGGGCCCGCCGGGCCTCGGGCAGGCGGCCGAGGAACTGGAGCCGGCCCTTGCGCATGCCGTACTCGTCGAGCATGGTGCCGGCCAGGTCCCGGGCGACCTCCAGGGCGCCGCGCCCCTCCTCGGCCAGGCCGAACTCCCGGGCCAGGGCCCTAAGCTTGCCTTCGTCGGCGATGCCGTACCCCGCCGCCTTGCCCTCCCCCACCGCCAGGAGGGTCTCGGCCAGGTCCCGGCCGTGGTCCGAGTGGCTGGCGGAGCCGGCGGCGATCATCCGCCCCAGGTTGCGGGCCACCATGATGTCGGCATCCGCCCCGCACACCCCGAGCTGGGGCCCCTCCCCAAAGGGGTCGATGCGGCACGGCCCCATGGTGCAGATGCGGCACGACAAGCCCAGGTCGCAAAAGCCGCACCGGGGCTCCTGGGCCGCGTGGCGGTCCCACACGGTCGACAGGCCCTCGCGCCGAGCCTTGTCGAGCATGGGCCCGGCGTCGGAGGTGACGGAACGGGAATCGCAGCGGCAGTTCGTGGTCATGGGGGGCTCCTTTGGTAGCTGTCAGCGGTCAGCTGATGGCGGACGGAAATGCCTGCTACTTCACCCTTCACCATTCACCCAATCGCCCTCCACAGGGCCACGGTTTCCGGCTCGGCTCGGGTGGGGGCTTCGCCTTGCAGGCCCAGGCTCACCTGCCGGGCGAGGCGGCGGGACTCGGCGCGGAGGAGCTCGTTGGGGTCGCCAAACTCCAGGGCGCCCACGAGGCAGGTCTCGACGCAGGCGGGCTCGCGGCCCTCCTTTTGGCGTTCGGTGCAGTTGTCGCACTTGACCGCCACCGCCCGCCGACCCGGGGCCCGGAAGTCCGCCCGGTACCGGATCACCCCAAAGGGGCACGCCATGGAGCACATGCCGCACTGGATGCACCGGGACGGGTCCACCAGCACCGCCCCGGTCACCCCGTCCCGGCCGATCGCCCGGGGCATGCACGCCCCCT
>JBBIIA010000254.1:0-2825 GCA_037446775.1 Deltaproteobacteria bacterium | reverse complement strand
CAGCAAGGCGCCCGTCGCCGCGAGGTGCAGGACAAACCCCACCGCGCCGGCTGCGGCGGGTAGGCGAAGGAGGCGCATCCGCGGCCCCGCAGCCCAGGTCAGCGCAGCCGCCGCCGAGGCTCCGACGAACAGGGCGTAGCCGCCGAGACTCCAGCCGATGGACATCAGGCTACTCCGCCAGTCCGCCAGGCCCATGCCCTCGCGGTAGAAGTCGTTCGCGGCCGCCGCGCCATCCCACAGAACGGCCCAGGCCCCCAGGGTACCCCGTGCCGCCCCCGAGGCCGGGAGCGCCACGAGGAGCAAGCCAAAGGTCGCCAGGGGCGGAAGGGCCGCGCTCAGAGCCAGGATGCCGAGCCGCCTTGCCCGCGCCCTCAGCTCCCCCGTCGCCGGGAACGCGAACGCGGCGGCCGTGCCGGCCGCCACCCCGGCGACAAAGAACTCGGGCTTGGCGAGGAAGAGGAGGCCAAGGACGAGGCCTACGGCGGCGAGCCAACCCTCACCTTCTCGTCGCTGGTATCGGTCCAGAGCGGCCACCAAAGCGAGGCCCAGGAGGGAACCGTGGGTCATCTCGTGGGAGTAGGGGCACAGGTAGTTGTAGTTCCCGTAGAACACGTACTGCCCCGCCGCGAAGACGAGCACGAACGTCAGGGTCGCGGCCAGTGCCGCCACCCGGCCGCCCATGCGGCGAGCCAACCCATAGAGAAGCGCGGTGATTCCGAGGGCGAGGAGCAGGTTGGCCTCGACCAGCGTCCAGAGGCCCTCGCCCCGTAGTTGGAACCAGAGGGCGTTGAGGTGGGGCGACAGGGGGCCGTTTAGGTAGGCGACATCACGGTACAGGACCCGGCCCTCCGCGACCTGCCACGCGACGTAAAGCTCCCGACCGAAGTCGACGAGCACATCGGGCCAGGTGAAGGCCGTAGTGTGGAGGACCCAAGCCCAGGCGGCGGCAATGGACAGAAGCGCCAGCCAGTCCCCGAAAGGGCTGCCCCCGAAGGGCACCCGCCGCACCGCTCGATCGGTCAATTGGCGGCCTCGGCCAGGGCGCGCGACCTACCCCGGGCGGCCGAGGTGAGAGGGTTCGGAAGCGCGCGCCTCGGGGAAGACGAGGTACTTGCGGCCGGCGAAGTTCAGTACCAGACCGGCCAGCGACGCGGCAACCTTGGCCACCCAGGGCGTCACCCCCCAGCGCACTAGGCCAGAGGTCATAGCCAAGTCCAGGGCGCCTACCCCGGCCACTACCGCGGCGTACACCGCGATCTCTCCAAACGAGTTCCACCGTGCCTTGTGGCGGAACACGAGGGCAATGCAGAGCAGGTAGTTGGCTGCTGCGGCCCCCGCGAACGCCAGCGCGGTAGCGGCCGTGAGCCCCGCCCCCCCGGCCAGCAGCCCCAGAAACGCGGCGAGGTTCACGGCCGCGGCCACGCCGCCGATGCCTGCGTAGACCAGAAACTGCATGGGCAGGGGCAGCCGGTGGGCGTTGTACCGGAAGATGCAGTACAGGGCCCGCACCCCATCGCGCCAGCCGATCTTCTTCCCCTCCTCGTAGGTCCGACCGCTGTACGAGATCCCCATCTCGTAGATGCGCAGCCGACGGTGGGCGACCTTGGCCGTCACTTCGGGCTCGAAGCCGAACCGGTCCTCCTCGATCTCGATTGCTTGGATCACCTCGCGCCGGAACACCTTGTAGCAGGTCTCCATGTCGGTGAGGTTCAAGTCGGTGAACATATTCGAGACGAAGGTCAAAAACCGGTTGCCGAGGGAGTGCCAGAAATACAGCACCCGGTGGGGCCGCCCCCCCAGGAACCGCGAGCCGTACACCACGTCGGCCTTGCCCTCCAGCAGGGGCCCGAGCAACTCCTTGAGCTCCAGGGGGTCGTACTCCAGGTCGGCGTCTTGCACCGCGACGTATACTCCCCGGGCTTCGGCAAACCCCGTGCGCAGCGCCGCCCCCTTGCCCCGGTTCACCGGGTGGCGGAGCACTCGGATCTCGGGGTGGAGGGCGGCCAAGCCCTCGGCCACCGCCGCGCTCCCATCCCGGGAGGCGTCATCTACGATTAGGATCTCGAGGGAAACCTCCGCCTCCCGAAGGGCAAGCACCCGGTCGACGCAGTGGGCCAGGGTGCGCTCCTCGTCGTAGCAAGGGATGACGATGGAGAGGAGAGGGGCCGAAAGCTGCACGAGCGTCGCTCCTTTGCAGGCGGGTTGCCCGGGGCGTTCCCCCCCGGCGGGCTCTACTCAACCGGCACGCCGAAGGCCGAGAGACTCCGCTCGACCCGAGCCCGGTGCTCAGCATCGGAATCGGGGGTCTTGAGCAGCGACCACTGGAAGAGCGCCAGAGCTTCGTCGACCCGGCCAGTCATGGCCGCAGCAGCGCCCCGCAGGTACAGATCGCGGTGCGTAGTTTCCAGCGCATGGGGCGTTACCCCCTTGGCCAGGTACGAGTAGGCCTGTTCGGACTCTCCCAGGGTCTCGTAGCAGGTCGCCATCTCCACCCACACGGCCCGCTGCCGAACTCCGCTCGACCGGGCCGCTGCCTTCCGGTACCAGTCAAGGGCCTGGGCCGGCTCGCCCGCCAACCGCAGGGCGTCGCCGCGGAGCTGGTAGCCCAGGGCCGCCTTCGGGTACTCCTCAGCGATGGCTGCCGCCCGTGCTCCCATCTCCCCGTAGTCCTCGGCCCGCTTCGCCAAGAGGGCCAGGAGTTGATTGCCCACGGCCGAGCCGGGGTGGAACGTGACGAGCTGTCGGGCTTCGAGCGCCACCCGCTCGGCCCCGGCCCCGGTGATCAGCGACTCGAGCCCCCGGCCTTCGAGCCCAAACGGGTCCAG
>JBBIIA010000253.1:0-2845 GCA_037446775.1 Deltaproteobacteria bacterium | reverse complement strand
CCCAGAACTCCATTCCTGGCCTATCTATCCGCAGGAACAGGAGAAATCCGTTTTTGATGGGGGGAACTTCTGGTTAGGGGTGCCGCCCGAGGGACCGGGCCAGGGCGTCGGGGTCGGTGAGGGGGGCCTCGCAGGTGGCGTTGCGGCACAGGTAGGCCGTGGCCTTGCCGGCCGCTGGGGCCATGGCCCGGGTGAAGGGGGCGAGGGCGGCGAGCTCTGCGTCCCCCGGCGGCGCGAGGAGCAGCGCGGTGCCCGGGGCGTAGGCGCGCCGGGCCGCAGCCACCAGGGCCCGGGTGTCGGGGGCTGTGGGGTCTCCGGCGATCACCACCTCGGCGGTGGGCTCCAGGAGCAGGGCCGCGCCCTCGAGAAACTGGGTGAAGGCCGCGGGATGGGTGGCGACCCGGCCGGCCAGGGCGTCGGCGAGACCCCGGGCCCGGTCGGTCCAGGGCGGCTCGCCGGTGAGGAGCCCGAGGCGGGCGAAGACCTCCAGGGCGAGGGAGTTGGCGGAGGGGGTGGCGCCGTCGGCCACCTCCCGGGGCCGCAGCACCAGGGCTTCGGCGTCGGCCGCGGTGTCGAAGAGGGCGCCGTCCCCCCCGAAGCGGTCCCACAGCTCTTCGGCCAGGTCCCGGGCCCGGCGGAGCCACCCGGGGTCGAAGGTCGCCTCGTACACGTCCAGGCACCCCCGGGCCGCGGCGGCGTAGTCCTCGGCGAAGGCGGTCACGGCCACCTCCCCCTGCCGGTACCGGCGGTGGAGCCGACCCCCGGGGCTCAGGGGCCCGAGGAGGAAGGTGAGGGCCCGGGCCGCGGCCTCGGCGTACGCCGGTTCTTCCAGGACCACGGCGCCCCGGGCCAGCGCCGAGGCCATCAAGCCGTTCCAGGCGGCGAGGACCTTGTCGTCCCGGTGGGGGCGCACCCGTTCGTTGCGCCGGGCGAAGAGCCGCTCCCGGGACGCCTCCAGCCGCGCCGCGAGCTCCTCGGGGGGGAGGCCGAACTCCCCGGCCCACGTTGCCAGGGGGCGGTCCAAGCGGGGGATGTTGGCCCCCGTGCGCTCCCGGGTCGCCTCCTCGGCGTAGTTCCCCTCCTCGGTGAGGCCGTACACCCGGCACCACCGCTCCCCCTCCCCGGGGCCCAGGGCCGCCAGGACCTCCCCCCGGGTCCAGACGTAGAACTTCCCCTCCACCCCTTCGGAGTCGGCGTCCTCGGCGCTGTAAAAGGCCCCCTCGGGGGCCGAGAGGTCCCGCAGGACGTACTCGAGCACCCGCCGGGCGGTCTCCCCGTAGGCGGGCCCGCCGGTGGCCCGGTACGCCTCCAGGTAGGCGAGCGCCAGGCCCGCCTGGTCGTACAGCATCTTCTCGAAGTGGGGCACCTGCCACGCTATGTCGGTGGCGTAGCGGTGGAAGCCAAACCCCACGTGGTCCCACAAGCCGCCGCGCACCATGGCGTCCAGGGTCGCCTCGGCCATGGCCCGGGGCTCGGGGTTCCCGGTGCGCCCGTGTTGGCGCAGGAGGAAGACCAGGTTGTGGGGGGTGGGGAACTTGGGCGCCCCGCCAAAGCCCCCCCGGGCTGCGTCGAAGTCGGCCCCAAAGGCCGCCTCGGCCTCGGCCAGGAGCCGGGGGGAGAGGCTCCCCCGGGGGGGCTCGGTCAGGGCGGAGAGGCGGTCGACGATCTCCCGGGCCGACCGCCGCAGGCGCTCCGGGTCGT
Source organism: Deltaproteobacteria bacterium (assembly GCA_037446775.1). Taxonomy (GTDB): domain Bacteria; phylum Desulfobacterota; class Deferrisomatia; order Deferrisomatales; family JACRMM01; genus JBBIIA01. Next base: position 1,144 of record JBBIIA010000253.1, on the reverse strand, counting down.
CGCGCCACAGGGCGGCGGCCCGGCGCAGGAGCTCCGGGAAGCCGATGCGGCCCCCCCGGGTTTCCCGGGGGAAGTAGGTGCCGGCGAAGAAGGGGAGCCGATCCGGGGTGAGGAGCACGGTGAGGGGCCAGCCGCCGCTGCCGGTGAGGGCGTGGCAGATGCCCATGTACACCTGGTCCACGTCCGGCCGCTCCTCCCGGTCGACCTTCACCGGCACGGTGAGGGTGTTGATCACCGCGGCGGCGTCCGGGTCCTCGAAGGTCTCCCGCTCCATCACGTGGCACCAGTGGCAGGTGGAGTAGCCCACCGAGAGGAAGACGATCTTGCCGTCGGCCCGGGCGGTCTCGAAGGCCTCGTCGCACCACGGCCACCAGTCCACCGGGTTGTGGGCGTGCTGCAGGAGGTAGGGGCTTCGCTCCCGGGCCAGGCGGTTGGTGTAGGCGTGGGGCACGGGTCACCTCCCGGGGGGCCTCCCCCCCTTAGGGCCGCTGCAACTCCTTCCAGATCCCCGCCCCCTTCAGGTGGGCCTCGGCGGCGAGCCGCCCGGGGAGGCGGGGACGGGGGGGCTGGCCGGCCTCCACCTCGAACTCGTAGGCGAGCGCCGTCAGGTGGTGGTCGCCCCGGAGCCGGGCGGCGGCCACCGGGGTGGGGAGCCGGTTGCGGTCGTCCTCGGCCCAGGGGTCCGCCCCGCCGGCGCGGTGGGGGGACCGGGGGGCGACGACCAGGGCGAGCACCCGGTAGCGCCCCGGCTCGGCCCCCTCCAGGGCCCGGACGTAGCGGGCGAAGGTGAAGTCTCCCCCCGGGGCCTCGGCGGCGGGCCAGCGCTTCGGGCCCGGGGCGGGGCTGCCGTCCTCTCGCAGTCGCTCCAGGGGGGTGACCACGGCGAAGCCCTGGGGGGCGGCGAAGTAGGTCTTGTGGGGGTAGCCGGCCCCGAGGAGCGCGAGGCTCAGCCGGGCGTCTGCGTCGGCCAGGGTGGCCGACCCTGTGGACCGCCCCCGGAGCAGCCCATCGGGCAGCTCGACCCGGGCCGACGCCTTGAGGGGGGGCCAGGGCAGGTGGCGGGGGCGCACCTCGGCGGGCGCCGCGGCCTCCGCGGGTTTGGGCACGGGCGCGGCGGCCGCGCGGACCCGGGGCGGCAGGGGGC
>JBBIIA010000252.1:0-2850 GCA_037446775.1 Deltaproteobacteria bacterium | reverse complement strand
GGTGCGGGAGGTGATCGACCTGGACCCGGCCCAGGTGGAGCCCCCGCCCCGGATCGGCATGCGGCTGGACACCGCCTTCATCCGGGGCATGGGCAAGCGCGACGGGGAGTTCCTGATCGTCCTCGACATCGACCGGGTGTTCTCGGCCGACGAGCTCGGTGGGGCGACCGCGAGGTCCTCGGAAATCCCCGCTGGTGACCCGGGCCCAGCGTGAGACCGGAGGAACGGCCCGGCCCGCGGCCAGATCCCTGGTCCCGGGCGGAGCTCTCGCCGGCCGAATTCCAGCGCTTGGCCGCCTTCATCCAGGGACACTGCGCCATCCGCATGCCCCCGGGGAAGCGGGTGATGGTGGAGTCGCGCCTGCGCCGGCGGCTCCGGGCCCTGGGGCTTGGGACCTTTCGGGAGTACCTGGCGGTGGTCTTCGACCCCGCCCAGGGCCCGGCGGAGCAGGTCCACCTGGTCGATGCGGTCTCCACCAACAAGACCGACTTCTTCCGGGAGCCCGAGCACTTCGACGTGCTCGTCCGCCGGGCCCTGCCCGAGCTCGCCCGGGGGGCCGGGGCCGGCATCGGCCGCCCCCTGGCGGTGTGGAGCGCCGGGTGCTCCACCGGGGAGGAGCCCTACACCCTGGCGATGGTGCTGTCGGCGGTGGCCGAGGGGCTGCCGGGATTCCGGTTCTTCGTCTTGGCCACCGACATCTCGACCTCGGTGCTCGAGAGGGCCAGCCGGGCCGTGTACGAACACGACCGCATCGAGCCGATCCCCCAGGCCCTGCGCAAGAAGTATCTGCTCAAGAGCCGAGACCCCGCCCGCCGGATCGTGCGGGTGGCGCCCGAGGTGCGCCAGCAGGTGCGGTTCCGGCGCCTAAACTTCATGGACGCGGACTTCGGCCTGCGCGAGAAGATGGACGTGATCTTCTGTCGCAACGTGATGATCTACTTCGACCGGCCGACCCAGGAGGGCCTGATCCGCCGGTTCTGCCACCACCTGGTGCCGGGCGGGTACCTCTTCATCGGCCACTCCGAGACGGTGAACGGCATGGACGTGCCCCTCGAGCCGGTGGTGCCCACCGTGTACCGGACGCTCTCCTGACCCCGGGAGCCCCCATGCGACGGATTCGCGTCCTCATCGTCGACGACTCGGCCCTGGTCCGCCAGACCCTCTCCGATCTCTTATCGAGCGACCCGGAGATCGAGGTCCTGGATACGGCCCAGGACCCCATCGTCGCCGCCGAGAAGCTTCGCCACGCGGTCCCCGACGTCATCACCCTGGACGTCGAGATGCCCCGCATGGACGGCTTGACGTTCTTGAAGAAGCTGATGTCCCAGCACCCCATCCCGGTGGTGATGTGCTCGAGCCTGACCACCGAGGGGGCCGAGACCACCCTGCGGGCCCTGGAGTACGGCGCGGTCGAGATCATCCAAAAGCCACGGCTGGGCACCAAGCAGTTTTTGGAGGAGTCGCGGGTGCACCTGTGCGACGCGGTCAAGGCCGCGGCCCGGGCGAAGCTCCGGAAGCTCGTCCCCCGGGTGGAGGCCCAGCCCAAGCTCACCGCCGACGCGGTGCTGCCCAAGCCCCCCTCCCGGGCCATGGCCGAGACCACCGAGAAGGTGGTCGTGGTGGGCGCGTCGACCGGGGGTACCGAGGCCCTGCGCGAGTTCCTCGAGGTGCTCCCCGAGGACGCCCCGGGCATCGTCATCGTCCAGCACATGCCCGAGCAGTTCACCGCCGCCTTCGCCCGCCGCCTGGACGGCTTGTGCCGAATGACCGTGCGGGAGGCGGCCGACGGGGACACGGTCCTCCGCGGGCAGGCCCTGGTGGCTCCCGGCAACCGCCACACCCTCTTGAAGCGCAGCGGCGCCCGCTACCTGGTGGAGGTGCGGGACGGCCCCCTGGTCAGCCGCCACCGCCCCTCGGTGGACGTGCTCTTCCGCTCCGCCGCCCGTTACGCCGGTAAGAACGCGGTGGCGGTACTCCTGACCGGCATGGGGGACGATGGGGCCCGGGGCATGGGCGAACTGAAGGAGGCGGGGGCCTTCACCATCGCCCAGGATGAGGAGACCTGCGTGGTCTTCGGGATGCCCCACGAGGCGATCAAGCGGGGCGCCGTGGACCGGGTCCTGGCCCTGGGGCGCATCGCGCCCGAGGTGCTCCGGGCGTGCTCCTGACGGGGGGAGGAGATCCCCCCATGGGATCCAAACCCGTGCATCGGGAGACCCACCTCCCCGCCTCGGCCCGCTTTGGCGGGGTGCCCGAGGTCAGCATCAACCCGGGGGAGCTGTACGTGACCAACCGGGCCGTGGTGATCCGCACCCTGCTCGGCTCCTGCGTGGCGGCCTGCCTTTACGACCCCACGACCGGGGTCGTGGGGATGAACCACTTCCTCCTCAGCAACCACCGCTACTCCCGCGACCTACCGGTGTGCATGAGCGAGGCCGGCCGCTACGGCATCCACGCCATGGAGCTGGTGATCAACGGCATGCTCCAACTGGGGGCACGGCGGCAGCAGCTCAAGGCCAAGGCCTTCGGGGGCGGCTCGATCCTGCCCCGCAGCGACACCGACAACTTCTTCTGCGTCGGCGACGTGAACGTGAAGTTCATCCGGGATTTTCTGGAAGCGGAGAAGATCCCCCTGGTTGCCTCGGACCTTGGGGGCGTAGAGGGTCGGGTCGTCTTCTTCTGCGCCGCGGACCACTCGGTGTACGTGCGCAAGATCCGCGGCGACCGAAGCCGGCGGCTGGCCGAGCGGGACCGCGCATTCTGGAAGCAGCGCGTCTCTTCCCAAGAGCAGGCCGCCCCCGAGTAGCGCCCCCCGCGCTGAGCGGGAACCCCCGAGGGGACGTAGGACGA
>JBBIIA010000251.1:0-2926 GCA_037446775.1 Deltaproteobacteria bacterium | reverse complement strand
GAGTCGGCCCAGCAACGCTGGCGGGCGGTCAACGGGCCCCACCTCGTCGCCCTCCTCCTGGAGCCAGTACAGGGGCAGGGAGGCCGAGCGCATCGCGACGTGGACCGCGGCCAGGGCCGCAGCCAGCCGCTCGGCCTCGCCCGGCGCCGGGACGCGGCCCACGGCCGGCGCCAGGTCCACCACCGGGATCACCCGGGCCGCCGCAGCTCGGCGCACCCGCTCCTCGGCCTCCTTGGGCCAGGCCCCACGCCACGGCAGGTGCCAGGAGACGGTGCCGGCGGGGAAGACGGCCCCGGCCCGGTCCAGGGCCTCGGCCAGACCCGGCTCCTCCGGGCCGACCTCGAGCCCCAGGGCGTCGACCCCGCCGCCGTAGAGGTCCACCACCGCTTCGGGGCTCACCGGCCCGGCCACCACCTGCACGAAGGTGTCGAAGTGGTTTCGCACCTCGGCCACCAAAGCCAAAAGCGCCGCCGCCGACCCCGGGCGCTCCCGCCAGTCGAACCGCACGAAGTCGGCCCGAGCCGCCCCAAACACCGCCCGCAGCTCGGCCACCACCTCGGCCGGCGACGGGAACCCGGCCCGGACCGGGATCACCGCGAACCGCCCTCGCACCTTCCCCAGGGCCGCCGGGCCCCGGAGGGTCTGGAGCTCGGCCTCGGCCCGCCACGCCCCGTCGGCCAGAGCGAACCGCCGCGCCCCCAGGGGCTCCAGCCGGTAGCCCGCCTCGCCCAGGCCCACCCGCACCAGAGGGCCCTGATCCAGGCGCAGGTCGACCGCCACCCCCGGCGCAAACCAGGGGGGCACCCCGTCCCCCGGCGGGGGCAGGCGGGCGCCCCGGGCCACCAGGTCGAGCTTGCGGGCCAGGGCAGCGAAGGGCGTCATCCCGGGGCCCCGGAGCAGGCCGCGCCCGGCTCGTCGGCCAGGGGCCGGCGGAACTCCGGGTCGCCGCAGGTAGGGCACCGGGGGTCGCGGTTCACCGCCACCTCCCGCACCGCGAGGCCGAGGCCGTCAAAGAGCACTAGGCGGCCGGTGGCGAGCTCGCCGATCTTCAACAGGAGCTTTAGCACCTCCAGGGCCTGGAGGCTCCCGAGCACCCCGGCCACCGGCCCCAGGATGCCGGCCTGGGCGCAGGTGGGCACCGAGCCCGGCGGCGGCGCCTCGCGGAAGAAGCAGCGGTAGCACGGCCCCCGGCCCGGCACCACGGTGAGGAGCTGGCCCTCGAAGGCGAGGATGCCGGCGAAGACGTGGGGCAGGCCCAGGGCGGCGCAGGCGTCGTTGACCAGGAACTTGGAGGCGAAGGTGTCGGAGCCGTCGACCACCGCGTGGTAACCCGCCAGCACCGCCGGCGCCGTGGCGGCCGTGAGCCGCACCGGGTGCTCCACCACCTCGATCTCGGGGTTGAGGGCCCGCAGGCGCTCCGCCGCCGAGGCGGTCTTGGGCCGGCCCAGGTCGCCCGTCGTGTGGAGCACCTGGCGCTGAAGGTTGGTGAGGTCCACCCGGTCGTCGTCGCACACCCCGAGGGTGCCCACCCCCGCCGCCGCCAGGTACAGGGCCGCGGGGGACCCGAGGCCCCCGGCCCCCACCACCAGGACCCGGGCGGCTTTCAGGCGCTCCTGCCCGGCGCCCCCCACTTCCGCTAGGATGATCTGGCGGGAGTAGCGGAGGATCTCGGGCTCGGTCAGCATGGTGGACGCTCGCTTGGGGGGTACATCAAGGGGCGGCCTTCTTGCGGAAACGGGCTTCGAAGTGCTCGCCCGCGCGCTCGATGGACAAGAGCTCGTGGCCCTCGTCCCGCAGGGTGCGGGGGATCGACGCCACCGGCTCCCCGCCGGCCATCTTCACCGCCAGCACCCCGCCGGGGGCCACCTTGTCGAGCGCCATGCGCACCCGCACCAGGGTCATGGGGCACACGTCGCCGGTGATGTCGAGGTCGTAGGAAGCCGCACCTGCCATGGGGTCACCTCCCTGCTTTCTCTCGGGCGGGGCCGTGCCGTCCGCCGGGCTACCGAAACCCCCGAAACGCCGCCTCGGCCTCGGGGGTGATCTCGACCCACCGGGCCCGGTCGACCCCGGCGAGCACCGCCTCCTGGCAGGCGGCGAGGCCCCGGCGGAGCATGGTCTGGCCCAGGCGCTCCTTCGTGCGGCCCTCGGCCACGTACCAGGCCTTGATGCGGCCCACGGCGGCCACGGCCTCGTCCTCGGTGAGGAACTGGGCGAGGCGGGCGGCCACCTGCTTCTCCCGGCCCCAGCGGCCGCCGGCGTAGAGGTCCACGCCCACCCGGGCGGGCTTCAGGGCCGCCACGGGGCACGCCTTCGAGCAGTCGCCGCAAGCCACGCACCGAGCCGGATCGATCTCGGGCAGGCCCTCGTTCATCCGAAGCGCCGCCAGGTGGCACGCCTCGACGCAGATACCGCAGTTCACGCAGGGGCCGGGGTCGAGCTCGGGCTCGCTCACCCCCACCAGGCCCACGTCGTTGGTCTGGGGCTTGGTGCACGACGACGCGCACCCGGCCACCCCCACCTTGAACTTGTGGGGCAGCACCGCGGCGTCGTTGTGGGCCTGGTCGAGGCGCCAGGCCAGGGCGAAGACGTCGAGGTTGCCGTGGGGGCAGACGCTGCCCTTGCAGGCCGTGGTGGATCGCATCCGGGGCCCGCAGCCGGCCAGGGCCACCCCGAAACCCGCGAGTGCGTCCCTGAGGGCAGGAAACGCCTCGGCCTGGATCCCCGGGATCTCGATGCCCATGCGAGCGGTCAGGTACACCTCGCCCCGGCCGAACCGCCGCGCCGCTGCGGCCAGATGCTCCAGCACCGCCGCGGTGAGGATGCCCATGGGGATGCGCAGCCGGGCCGAGTAGGTGTTGGGCTCCCGGGTCTTAATCATGCCCGTGAGCTGCGCGTCCAGGACCTTTGGGGTGTAGAACTCGGT
>JBBIIA010000250.1:0-2955 GCA_037446775.1 Deltaproteobacteria bacterium | reverse complement strand
GGGTCCCTGTGGCCCTGGTGCCCCCGGCAGGCGCGGCTACGGGCCCGGGGAACCCCTCCGCGGTGCCGCGCACGCAAGCCGCGCGAGCCGAGCCCGACCTGGTGTACGATGGTGCTCCCGGTTCCCCCTGCCCCGAGGTTGCCCGTGTTCCCAAGGCTGCTCTTGCTCTTTACCGTCGTCCCTGCCCTCGAGCTGTACGTCCTCCTCAAGGTGGGGGCCCAGATCGGGGCGGGCAACACCTTCCTCTTGATCATCGCCACCGGGGTGGTGGGGGCCCACTACGCCCGGGCCCAGGGCTTTCGGGTGGTGGCTCGCCTCCAGGAGAGCCTGCGGGCGGGCCGACCCCCCGGGCCGGAGCTCTTAGACGGGGCCCTGCTGCTCTTCGGCGGCGCGCTCCTGATCACCCCGGGGTTTCTGTCCGACGCCGTCGGCCTCTCCCTGGTGATTCCGGCCACCCGGGACGCCTGGAAGCGGGTGGTGGCCGAGTGGCTGCGGCGCAAGGTGGCGCGCGGCGAGATCACCGTGTGGAGGCGCTGACCCCGTGCTCGATGCGGTAGAGCTGAGCAAAGCCTACGGCGGCACCCCGATCCTGGCGGGCGCCACCTTCCAGCTCCAGGGGCGGGACCGGCTGGCGCTGGTGGGGCCCAACGGGGCGGGCAAGACCACGCTCTTGCGCATCCTGGCCGGCCGCGAGAGCCCGGACGGCGGCGCGGTGCGGAGCCGGCGGGGCCTGGAGGTCGGCTACCTGCCCCAGGAGATCGACGCCTCGGGCAACGCCCCCCTGATCGAGTACCTGGAGGACGTGGCGGAGGACCTGCGCCGCCTCCAGGCCGAACTCGCCCAGGCCGAGGCCCGGATGGCCGACGGGGAGGCGGACCCGCGGCTTCTGGAGCGCTACGGGGAGCTGCGGGGGCGCTTCGAGCACCTGGGGGGCTACCAGCTCCGCTCCCGGGCCGAGCGCATCCTGGCGGGGCTCGGCTTTGGGGCTGCCGACCACCGCAGGCCCCTGTCCGAGTTCTCGGGGGGCTGGCGGATGCGGGCGGCCCTGGCCCGCATCCTGCTGCGGCAGCCCGACCTGGTGCTTCTAGACGAACCCACCAACCACCTGGACATCGTCACCCTGGAGTGGCTCGAGGAGTTCATCGCCGAGAGCCCCTGCGCCTACGTCATCGTCTCCCACGACGTGCGGTTTCTGGACCGGCTGGTGACCGGGGTGCTGGCCCTGGAGGCCGGGCGCGCCGTGCGGGTCAAGGGCAACTACACCGCCTACACCGCGGATCGGGTCCTGCGGGAGGAGCACCAGCGGGCCGCCTGGGAGGCGCACCAGAAGAAGGTTGCCGCCACCCAGGCCTTCGCCGACCGGTTTCGGGCCAAGGCGACCAAGGCGCGCCAGGTGCAGTCCCGCCTCAAGCACCTGGAGCGGGAGGAGGCGCCGCTGCCCCCGCCCCCTGCCGGGACCGGACTCACCCTCGCCCTGCCCCAGCCCGAGCGGTCGGGTCGGCGGGTGGCGGCGCTGGAGGGGGTCGACGCGGGCTACGGCGAGACCCTGGTGTACCGGGGCCTCTCCCTGGCTGTGGAGCGCGGCGACAAGGTCGCCCTGATCGGGGCCAACGGCGGGGGCAAGTCCACCCTCCTCAAGCTGTTGGCGGGGCTGGTCGCCCCCCGGGGCGGGGCGGTGACCTACGGCCACAACGTGCGGGTGAGTTACTTTGCCCAGCACCAGCTGGAGCAGCTCGACCCGGGCCGCACGGTGCTGGAGGAGCTGCGCCAGGTGCCGGGCGAGCGCACCGACCTGGAGCTGCGGGGGATCCTGGGGGCGTTTCTGTTTTCCGGCGACGCGGTGGAGAAGAAGGTGGCGGTGCTCTCCGGGGGGGAGAAGAGCCGGTTGGCCCTGGCCAAGCTCCTGGTTGACCCCGGGAACTTCTTCCTCCTGGACGAGCCCACCAACCACCTGGACCTCCAGGCGTGCGAGGTGCTCAAGGGCGCCCTGGAGCGGTTCGAGGGCACCCTGTGCTTCATCACCCACGACCGGGACCTGATCAACCGGGTGGCGACCCGGGTGCTGTACGTGGAGCAGGGGGCGGTGCGGGAGTACCTGGGGAACTTCGACGACTTCGCCGCCCAGCGTGCCCGGGAGGCGGACGCCGCGGGGCCCGGCCGACGCGACGAGCCGGGGGGGGAGGCGGAGCGCCTCGGCCGACGCGACCAGCGCCGCCTCGACGCGGAGCGCAGGGCCGAGGAGCGCCGCCAGGCGGGGCCCCTGCGCAAGCAGGTGGGGGAGCTGGAAGCCGCGGTGGGGGCGGCTGAGGAGCGGCTGGGGGGGTTGGACGGGGCGCTGGCCGACCCGGCCCTGTACGCCGACCCGACGAGGGCGGCGACGACCGCCCGGGAACGGGCCGAGGCGGCCCGCCGGGTGGAGCTGCTTACCGCCGAGTGGGAGGCCGCGGCCACCGCCCTGGATGCCCTGGAGCGGGCCCTGGCGGCCGAGGGGCGCTAGGTCAGAGGCTGTGAATCAATCCCTGGACCGAGCCAGGCGCCCGAGATGCGAGGGGGGCGCGGAGGAAGCCCGCAGCCATAGCTTTGCGCTACGGCAAGGGATTCCGACAAAGCCCCGCGAAGCAGATCGGACGCCGCGGCGACGGGAGGGGTTTGTTTCACAGCCTCTCAAGCCTTCTTCTCTCCCTCGAGCTCTTCCTTCTTCTCCGGCGTCACGTCGATGGCGTCGGGCTCGCTGACCGCCTTCTTGAAGCTCTTGATGCCCTTGCCCAGGCCCCCCATCAGCTCGGGGATCTTCTTGCCTCCGAAGACCACGAGCACGATGAGCAGGATGATCATCAACTCCGAGCCGCCGGGCATGCTAAACATCGAAGGTCCTCCAGGGGCCGGCCCCCGGGGCCGGCGTCAGGGATCGAGACGGCGCGAGGATAGCACAAGGCCGACGACGCCTCCAGGGGG
>JBBIIA010000249.1:0-2958 GCA_037446775.1 Deltaproteobacteria bacterium | reverse complement strand
GGCGGCCTCGTCCCGGGCGTCGAGGGGCTGGGCGGGCACCCCGGGGTCGGGGGGCAGCCGCCGATCGGCCCCGGAGACCGCGAACCCCGCCTCCTGGAGCAGCCCCGCCACCAGGCTGCCGACCTTGCCCAGACCCAGCACCAGCACGGCTTGCAGATCGCGCGCCACGGTCGGTCCTCCTCGGCCTGCCGGCCTCCCGCGCCGCCTACTGCGGCAGTAGATCACGCCCCGGGGGCCCGGTGGGGCAGGGCGAAGGAGAACTCCGCCCCCTTCCCCTCCTCCCCCGAGGCCCCCACCCGGCCGCCGTGGCGGTGGACGATGCGCTGGACGAGGGCCAGCCCCACCCCGCTGCCCTCGAACTCCCCCGGGCCGTGCAGGCGCTGGAACGGGGTGAACAGCCGGCCGGCGAGGCGGCCGTCGAACCCGGCGCCGTTGTCCCGCACCCGGTAGCAAACCTCGCCCTCCCCGGCCTCCCCCTCCACCTCGATCACCGCGCGGGTCCGGCCGGCCGAGAACTTCAGGGCGTTGCCGAGCAGGTTGATCCACACCTGGCGGAGCAGGCCGGGGTCGCCCAGGGCGGGAGGCAGGGCCCCGAGCCGGAACTCGACCCGCTCCCGCGCCCCGGGCTCGGTCAGCTCCAGGTAGGCGGCCCGGGCGAGGCCCGCCATGTCCACCGCCTCGGCGACCAGGGCCTGCCGGCCCACCCGGGCGAGCGCCAGCAGGTCGTCGATCAGCTGGCCCATGCGCCGGGTGTTGTCCCGGACCACGCCGCACACCCGTTGGCCCTCGGGGCCGAGCCCGCCCCCGTGGTCCTCCTCGAGGATGCGGGGGAACCCGTCGATCGCCCGCAGGGGCGCCCGCAAGTCGTGGGACACCGAGTAGCTAAACGCCTCGAGCTCGCGGTTGGCGGCCGCGAGCTCCCGGGTGCGGTCCTGCACCCGCTGTTCGAGGCTCTCGTTGAGTTGCCGGATCTCGGCCTCGGCGCGCTTGCGCTCGGTGATGTCCAGGTGGGAGCCGAGCATGCGCACCGGGGCCCCCGCGGCGTCCCGCAGGAGCGAGGCCTGGGCGAGGATCCAGCGGTAGCTGCCGTCCCGGTGCCGCAAGCGGAACTCGAGCCGGTAGTCGGGCCAGGGGTCGGCCAGGTAGGCGCGCACGATGGCGAGGCACCGCTCCAGGTCGTCGGGGTGGACGCGGCTCTGCCACTCGGCGAAGTCGTCGGCGATCTCGCCCTCTTCGTAGCCGATCTGGCGCTTCCACTCGGCCGAAAACCGCACCCGGTTGGTGGCGAGGTCCCACTCCCAGAGACCAACGTCGGCCGCGGCCACCGCGGCCCGCAGCCAGCCCTCGCCCTCCCGTCGGGCCGCGGCCTCGCGGGCCTTGGCGATGGCGATGGCGGCCACGTGGGTGGCCCGGGCGATCAGGCGCCGGTGCCGGTCGGTGGGCCGCCGGGGCGCGCGGAAGTAGAGGGCGAAGGTCCCGAGCACCGTGCCGCCCTCGTCGAAGATCGGGGTGGACCAGCAGGCTCGCAGGCCGTGGGCCAGGGCCAGGGCGCGGTAGTCCTGCCACAGGGGGTCGGTGGCGATGTCCTCGACCACCACGGCCTCGCGGCGGTACGCCGCGGTGCCGCAGGAGCCGGCCCGGGGGCCGATGGGCTCGCCGTCCACCGCCCGGACGAACGCCTCGGGCAGGCTGGGCGCGGCGCCGTGGCGCACGTGCACCCCGTCGGGGTCCAAAAGCAGCACCGAGCCGAGCAGGCCGTCGGCCTGGGCCTCGATCAGCCGGACCAGCGCCGCCAGGGTCTCGGCCAGGGGAGCGCCGGCGGCGATCCGTTCCAGCACCTCGGCCTGGCCCTGGAGCAGGGCGGCGTCTTGCCGGGCGGCGAGCGCCCGGGCCGCCGCCGGCCCCAGCCGCCGGGGGTGCTCCCACAGGGCGTAGTCGTCGGCCCCGGCCGCCAGGCAATCGAGCGCCGCGTCCTCGTCCCGGCCGACGGCAAAGGCCAAAAACGGGGCGCCCGGCGCGGCCCGCCGCGCCAGCTCCAGGGCGGCCGTGCCGTCGAGGCCGGGCAGGCCCGGGTCGAAGACCACTAGGTCGGGCGGTTCGGCCGCCAGGGCGCGGCGGTACTCGTCGGCGGTGCGGGCGCGGCGCCAGGCGCAGGGGCCGAGGGTGGCGGCGAGGGCCGCTTCGGCGGCCGCGGCCGCCGATTCGTCGGGGGTGGCGAGGAGGACGGCGAGGGGATCGGCCACGGGGTTCTCTCCCGGCGTCGGGGCAATGCTCGCCCAGGGTACCGAAGACCGGGAACCGGGGCAACCGCGCCCGCGTCCCGGGGGTCTCCATGGCGGTTGCCCTTTGCGGGCGGGACGGATACCCTGCCCGAGGGCGAACCCCTCGCCAACGGGAGCAGAGCCCGGTGCCGACCGTCCTCTTCGTGAAAGGCTGGCGGTTCTTCTTCTACGCCAACGAGCGGGGCGAGCCGATGCACATCCATTGCCGGAAAGCCGAAGCCGAGTGCAAATTCTGGCTGCTGGCCGGCGAGTTCGACCTCGAGGAAGCGTACGCGTACGGCCTGACGAGCAGGGATCGGCGGGAGGTCCGTCAGATCATCTTCGAGCACTTCGAGCAGATCGAGGCGGAGTGGGCCAGGTTTCAGGGTGGAGGACAGCGATGAAGGCTCATGCGATCACCGAAGTCCGTCTGGGGGCCGGTGACCTGACGATCGTGGTGGATGGGCGGGAGCACTGCTTCCCGCTGGCGGACGTCTCGCCGCGGCTCGCTGCGGCGTCGCGCCAAGAGCGGGAGCGGTTCGAGATCTCCCCCTCCGGGTACGGCATCCACTGGCCCCTTCTCGACGAGGACCTGTCGGTCGACGGGCTGCTCGGCGTCGCGCATCATCCCTCCTCCCGGAAGGACCGTCGGCCCGCGCGGGCGGGGGCCCGACCCGGCGCGACGCCATAGCTCCTC
>JBBIIA010000248.1:0-3014 GCA_037446775.1 Deltaproteobacteria bacterium | reverse complement strand
CTGGTCTATGAACTCGTCTCGTCCCAGAATCCCAGAGATCAGGAAGTCTGAAATGTGACGAAGTAGAACTAAGCTCTTCTGCACGAACGTCCCCTTTTTGTTCCCCGCTCGTGGATGAGATTTCCTCGGGCCCGGCGTTGAGGTATACGTGGCCCCGGTGTTCCCTGTTCAGGTTCGCCGTGCGGTGCCCGGCTTGGGCTCGGGCCTTCCAGACGATCGAAAGGAGTCAACCGCCGTGAACGATCTCGCCGACCTCGCCCGTGGCAAGCTCCGCGACCCCCTCGTCCTGGACTGGGCCCTCGATCGCCATGCGGACGCTCGCTGCCGCAACGACGGAGAAGCCGCGCGACTGGCCGCCGCGTGGTTCGACGAGCAGACCGTCGCCCACTGGGTGCGGGACGGGGACGACGACTTGGTGCCGCAGCTCCTGGAGGAGCTCCCGCCCGCCGCGTGGACGCCCGTTGTGCCGGCGCTGGTGGAGTGCTGGCCAGCGTGGCATGGCAGAGCGATGGCGGCTGGCGCCCGCGTGCTCGCCCGGGTGGCACCGGAACAGGTGTTGCAGCTCTTCTCGTCGGCCTGTGAAGCGGGCGACCTCGACTTCGATGGGCTGGCCGGCGTGATCGAGAGCCTGCCGGCCCTGCCCCCGGGGGATGCCCGGACCGAGCTCCTGGAGTGGATCGTAAGGGACGTGGACGAGACCGTCGAGGACCGCTTCGCGCGGAGCACGCTCGGGGTCCCGCTCCTGGGGGCCCTGAGCGCGCTGGCCCCGGAGCGAACGGGTGAGCACCTGGGCCGCTTGATTCGGGCTTCCTCCGACGCCGAGGAGCTCGATCGCAGGCTCACGGACTCGGCCTTGGCGCTGTTCGGGGAAAGAAGTCTCTTCTCCCTGATTGCAGATCGGCTAGAAGGGGACCGGTTCCAGCCCCTCGACCCGATGAACAAACTCTTTCGGCCGGGGGCCCCCCTGGAGGCGGCCGAGCAGGTCCTCGGTGCCGAGCACCCCGCCGCCGCGGCCGCCGAGCTCTTGGCCGCCTCGGCGAGCGAGGGGCCAGCGACCGCCGCCATGGGGACGGTGCTCCGGCGCGAGCTGGAGCGGGCATCGGGCCAGCAGGCAAACCTGCTCGCGGCATTTGCCGTCGCCCTCCGCCTCCAGCCCTACCTGGCGGACCCGCCCGACCTCGGCGGCCTGGGGCTCGCCGACGCCGTGGCTCTGATCTTGTGGGACGAGTTCGGGCTCCTCCCGACCTCGGCCCTCGCCGCCCACCTCGAGGGCTTGGACCGAGCCGAGGTGGCCGAGGAGCTGGCGGACGCCTTCGCCGCGGCCGAGGACTACGGGGCGCTGCGGGTGGTGGAGATCATGGCCGAGCTCGCGTGGCCCGAGTTCGTGCCCACCCTGATCGATGCGCTCGGCTCCGATTGCGGCGACCTCACGGCCGAGGAAGCGAAGCGGGCGCTGTGCCGCATCGGCGCGCCCGGCCGCGACGCCCTGCTCGACGCCTGGGAGCGCCTGGACTACTCCCAGCGGATCTACGGCATCTCGGTCCTAACTGCGGTCGGGGGGCAGGCGGTTGCCGACCACGGGAGGCGGGTCTTCTCGGAGATGATGGCTACCGAGGTCGAGGAGTGGTGCCGACTGGCGGCAGGGGCGCCGAGCCCCGACTTCGTCGAGCTCCTGCGGCCGCAGCTTTGCCGACGAGACCAGGTGCTGGACGAGGCGTTTTGCCTCTTGTGCGCGCTCTTCGAGCTGGCGCCTCCCGAGCTGCCAGCGGTTCGCGAGCGGGTGGCCCTGGAGCGTGCCCAAATCCGATCCCGGCGCGAGGCCTTTCACGGGTGGGATCTCGCCAGCAGCGACCTGTCCTTGCTGCTCCGCTGCGACGCCTGCGGGCACGAAAACCGCTACCGGGCCCGGCGCGTGATCCTCGACCCCGAGCCGCCCCACACCTGGTACGTCGCCGACGAGTCGGCGTGCACCTCCTGCGGCGACCCCGGGCCCCTGAAGCCGACGACCATGGCGCAGATGGCCGCCACGGCGGAGCTGATCCGGCTCAAGGCGCGGGCCGAGCGCGGACTGCCGCCCGACGGCCCCCTGGTCTTGGCCCGGGCCTGGGCCGGTGGTCGCGAGATGCCGGTCGTCCAGGCCCTGGCACACCACCGGCGGGCCCTCGAGGCCGACCCGGAGGAGGTCGGGGCGCTCCTGAATCTCGCGACCCTCGAACTGATCCTCCTGGATCGGCCAGCCGACGGCGAGGGCCATTTGCGGCGGGCGCTGGCGGCGGACCCGCTGGCGGTGGAGGCGATCGTCGCCCTGGCCGCCCTCGCGGCGGATTCGGGTGACCCGGCGGCAGCCTACCGCAGCCTCCGGGAGGCGCTGCCGGCCAGGGAACGCTGGCGGTTTTATGGCCCCCAGGGGCTGACCGTCCGCGAAGCGGTCCGGGACTTCGCCCGGCTCCACAACCGGCTCGTGCAGGAGCTCGGCATCCGGGGGGTGCCGGCCCTGCACGACTCCTTCACCGGTACGGCGCCCAAAGCGGGGCGCAACGACCCGTGCCCCTGCGGGAGCGGCAAGAAGCACAAGAAGTGCTGCGGGCGGTGAGGCCGGGAGCCGGGGCCCCTTGCCTAGCAAGTGGGGCCCTGAGCCCCGAAGACCAACGGGCTCTTGCCCTTCAACTGGAAACTCGAAACTCCCTCTCCTACCCCGCCGCGTACCGGCGTTGCCCACTCCGCCGCGCCTGCCCCAGCGTCACCAGGGTCTCCAGGAGGTCGGCCACCTGGGCCGTGGGTGCGCCGTTGAACGAACGGGCCAGCTCTTCGGCGGAGGCCTGGGCCCCGGCCTCGCGAAGCGCCAGGAGCACGGCCCGGGCCTGGTCGGGGAGGGGCTTGGGCCAAGGCGGACGCTCCCGGGGAGGCGCCGGGGCCGACGGATTCGCGGCCAAGGCCCCTCCTCCCAGGGCTCCTTCGGGGGATAGGGGTAGGGAGGGCCGGTTGCGTTCCCGGCTCCCCTCCCTCCGAACCGG
>JBBIIA010000247.1:0-3079 GCA_037446775.1 Deltaproteobacteria bacterium | reverse complement strand
CTTTCACCATAACACCATGCCGGTTTCACCGGCGCACCAGGATGGACAGGATGTTGTTCCCCGAAACCCTGTCCACCCTGTCCGCCCCCCCCGTCCCCGAAGCCTCGCTCCAGGCGGCATGGTACGACCGGGACTCTTCCCGGCACGAGGAACGGGGTGACCTGCCTCCCACCCACATCCTGTCCAAGCCCCCCGCCGCTCGCGGGGGTCAGCCCCCGAAGGGGCTCAGGAGTAGCCCCCGGTACCACGCCCACGCCACCGCCCCCAGCACCACGAGGAGCGCGAGGTACCAGCCCCAGGGGGTGCGGCGCTCGGCGTAGGGGTCGGTGTGGGCGCGCTCGGCCCCGGGGGGCAGGGCCGCCACCCGGGTGAGGGTCCCCCCAAAGGGGATGTTGATCATCGCCCGGGCGTTTACCGCCCAGCCGTTGGCGTCCAGGATCGGCCCGAGGTTGCGTTGCCGCAGCTTGAGCGCGGCCAGAAGCATCGAGGGGCCCGACACCGCCAGGAGCGCCCCCGCCACGGCCAGGGGCATCTGCCACCAGGTGAGGCCGAGAAAGCCGGTGAGCACGGCGGCCAGCGCCGTCCCGATCGCCCCCAGGGCCAGGCCGATGGCGGCGAAGATGCCGACGAACTTCCCGAGGTCGAAGGCGGGCGGAAGGGCCGCCTTGGCCGCCTCGGCGCCCTGGCCCGCTGCGGTCGTGGCGGCGGCCGCCTGGTCCTGGACCGCCTTGTCCCGGGACGCCGCGAACTTCTCCGCCTGCTCCCCAATCATCCGCACGATGCGTTTGTAGGGCGACCAGAACGCCTGCCGGATGCTGATGGGGTGCTCCACCAGCTTGACGATCGTGGCGTCCCAGTCCTGCCCCTGGCGGTCGTAAAAGAGCCCGTTTCGGCCCACCATCAAGAAGTCCGCGTCGCCCCCGGTAAACGCCGCGGCGATGGTCAGCTTATCGCCGCCTCCGCCCCGGCGGGTGCAGTCGCAGTAGGCGAGGTAGGTCTTGCTCAACCCGGCGAGGGCCGCGTGCTTGGCCGCGTCGGCCACCCGCACGCACAGCTCGCAGCTGCGGCCGTCCAAGTACAGCGTCCCGGCCTGAAAGGCCGCCAGCTCGCGCCGGGCGTAGAAGTCGCGGAAGGACACGGTGTTGTTCAAGAGCCGGTGGAGGTCGCGGTGGTAGCGCACCAGCCGTTCCACCGCGGCGATCGCCTCGGCCTGGGGGCGAAGCAGCTCGTCCTGGGCGATCAGGGCCTCGATCCGGCCCCGGGCCGGCCCGGCCAGCAGGGCCCGCACCCGGGGGAGGCCGAGGGCCTCCACCGCCCCCCCCGCCTTGGCGGCGAGCCACGCCCGGTAGGGCGCCAGGCGGCCGTCGAGGAGCGCCCACTCCGCCGCGGTCAGCCCGTCGCGCTCCCCCACCAGCGGCGTCACGGCGTCGGCCCGGAACCGGGCCACCGCGCTCGCCCAAGCCGGGTTGACCCCCTCCGCCAGGGGCAGCGGCCGCCCCGCCTCGACCCGGGCCAGGGGGAGGGCGGCCACCTCTTCGGTGGAAGGCGACAGCACCTGGGCCGCCAGGGCCGCGTACTCCGCCTCGCTCCGGTTGAGAAGCCCCGCCGCCCGGGGGTCGAAGGCGGCCACCCGGCACCGGGTGAAGTAGTCCTCCACCTTGGCCCGCACCGCCTCCACGGCCCCGTGGGCGGCCGCGGTGCCATCCCCCAGGGGGAGAACCGCCGGGGCCCCCTCGGCCGCCTCCCACCACGACGCGAAAGCCTGGGCTTCGAGGAAGAACTGGTCCACCCGGGCCCGGGTGACGCCGGGCTTGCCGCTACGGTCGGGCTCGGTGCCGAGGCACTCGCCGACCTGGGTGAGCGCCAGCCGGGTGTCCTCGTCCTCGGCCGCGTCCGGGGGCACCACCCCGTCCCCGTTGAAGCGGGTCTGGGCGAAGATGCGGGCGGTATCGGCCACGTCCTCCAGGGTGATCTCGGTGGCGTCCGCCTTGCCGAGGTCGGCGAGCACCTGACGGGCGGACAAAAGGACCTCCCGTCCGCCGGGGTTCCCGTCGTCGATGGCGGCCAGGGGCAGGGCCGCCGCCCCCCGGGTCAAATCGTCCGGGTTCTTCAGCCGTCCCGCGGCCCAGGCCACCGCCGCCAGGAGTTCCGGTGGCCGGATCCGGCCGTCCCCGTCGGTGTCGATGAGGGCCAGCGTCCGCTCGTCGAACTCCAGGCCCCGGGTCGGGCACGCGAGGGCCACCCACAGCTTTTGGTCGAGCTCGGGGAGGTGGAGGAGGTCGGCCCCGGTGTCGAGGCGCACCTGATCGAACCCCCCCGCCCGAAAGAACCGCCACCGATGCGCCTGGCCCTTTTCACCCTGTCCCATGATCCACCCTCCTCGTCACCGTTGCCGCCAGCGAGAAACCGGCACGGGCAACGTACCGAAGTCCTCCCGGAGGGCAAGGGGGAAGGGAGCGGGGCTGGCTCCGAGGTTCGGCGGGCGCCCGGGTCAGGCGGCCTTGGCCTCCAGGAGGTCGCCGAAGGCCCGCAAGAGATCGACCACCGAGAGCACCCCCACCAGCTCCCCCTCCTTGTTCAGGACCGGCAGGGCGCCAAACCGGCCCTCCTGGAGAAGCTTCACCGCCTTGCCCACCGGGTCGTAGGTGTGAACGATACTCACCCCCTGGGTCATCAGGTCCTTGACGGCGAGGCTGTCGTCCAGCTCGTAGGCGTGGGCCAGGTCGGGAGCCTCGTCGACCCACTCGGGGCGCCGCAAGTCCCGGTCGCTCACGATCCCCATCAGGGCGCCGCCCTCCCCCACCACGGGCATGTGGCGAACCCTCTCCTGGCGCATCCGGAAGTAGGTCTGGCGGATGCCGTCCTCGGGGCGGGCGGTAAGGACTTTTGGGCTCATGTACTGGCTGACCTTCATCGACGCCTCCTCTTGGGGTGGTCACGGGCCTCGCGCGCGGGGCGCACGGGGCCCCGTATCGGCCCAGAGGAAGTCGGACTGAAGGCTGAACAAAAAGGGGACGTTCGGGGAACAAAAAGGGGACGTTCGTGCAGAAGAGCTTAGCGATGGAGCTGGGGCGAGCGT
>JBBIIA010000246.1:0-3130 GCA_037446775.1 Deltaproteobacteria bacterium | reverse complement strand
GCGTCTGCCCGGAGGGGACTTGCACCCCTCTGACTTCGCGCCTTCAGAGGCGCACAAGGAGCGCCGCGACAAACGCGGCGGGGGTGAGGATGGGGATGCCTTGAAACTCGCCCAGCGCTCGCAAGTGGATGTCCCCCGACACGATGACCTGGGCCCGCGCTTCCGCGGCGCAGGCGAGTACCGCGTCGTCGCCCGGGTCGGCCAACACGACGACCGGCGCGGCGGCAGGCGTCACGAGGTGGGCGAGGGCCGCGAAGCCGAACACGAGCTGTTTCGGAGTGGTCTGGGCCGAGGCGAGCCGTGCGGTGAACTTCGGCCGGGAGAGCACGTCGTCGAGTTCGGCCAACAGGGCGGGCGAAGTGAAGAGCCGGATCGCCCCCGCCCGGGCGGCCTCTAGGACCGTGCGCGGGGGGCCGAGCCAGAAGAGGCCCGAGATGACGGCGTTGGTGTCAGCGACGACCCGCACCGGCCGACCGCCGCTCGGCACGTACCGCCTGGATCTCGGCCTCGATATCACCGGGGCTCAGGGGCGGTTCGTCGCCCAGGGCCAGCCGGTCGGCGGTAACCAAGAGGTCGGCGATCCGCCGACGGCGGAGTTCGGAGCGGAGGAGCTCCTCGATGGCCGCCGAGCTCAAGAGGTGGCTGTTTTCGGCCTCGCGGGCCAAGGCGTCGGGGAGTTCGAGACGAAGCTGAACGGCGACCACGGTCGTCTCCTCCTGGCATTGGGGTTCGTCCCCAGGCTAGAGGAGGACCGGGCGAGGGTCAAGGAGGAGTCCGGGGAGTCCGGAGTCTGAGGAGTCCGGAGTCGTAAGGGCGAGTCCGGAGTCGGAAGGGCGTCCGGAGTCGAGGAGTCTCGGGAGTCGAGGAGTCTCGGGAGTCGGGGTGGCGGATCGGCCTTGGGGTCGGTGAGGAGGGTTGGCGTGGTGCGGATTGGCGCGGTGGGGTTGGTGGCGGCGGTGCTGTGGGCCGCTCCTGGCCTGGGGGCCGGGGTTGGGGTGGAGCAGGGGCGCAAGGCGGTGGCGGCGCTCGGGGCGGGGTCGGTGGTGTTGGTGCACGGGGCCGACGGGGCGGGGCGGGTGTGGAAGGTGACGAAGGCGACCCTCGCCTCTGACGACGGGGTGGCCTTCGAGGTGCGGGTGGTCGGGACGCTGCTCCAAGAGACCCGGGGCCCGGTGGCGGCCTCGGCGTCGGCGGCGGCCTGAGCGTCGGCCGCGTGGGGGGCGGGCAGTGGCGCGAGCGGCCCGGGGGCGCTCGACCTGACGCGGGCGTGGGTGGAGCAGCCCGACAACAACGGCGAGAAAAGCTTCGCGCTCCTCTGCCGGGTGGCGGGCGCCCCCTGCGGCAAGGCCCCCGACGGCATCGTACTGGGCTCGCCCGCCCCCCCCGACCCCCGACTGACCGCGACCATGGCGGCGCTGCGGCAGGCCGATCCCGTGAGCAGGGGGGGCCACACGCTCCAGCACCTGGTGCCGTTCGCGCGCTTGAGCCGCGCCGCGTACCGCGGCGACCCGGCCGTGGACGGCTGGATCCTGGCGGAAGAGGCAAGGGACCGGTTTAGTGGGTTTCGCGCCAGCGTGTACAAGAAGGGTAGCCAGGTCGCGGTGGCGTACGCCGGCACCGACGACTTCGCCGACCTCGCCGTGGACCTGCGCCAGTTCCTGGGCAAACGGCTGCCGGTCCAGTACGAGCAGGCCGAGGCCCTGGCCGCCAGGCTCCTGGCCAGCTACGACCGCTCGTCGCTGGTGCTCACCGGCCACTCCCTGGGGGGCGGCCTCGCGGCGTACGCGGCGGCGCGGTTGGGGCTCCCGGCCCGCACCTTCAACGCGGCCGGGCTGGTGGCCGGATGGGAGCGGCTCTTGAAAGACCGCGACGCGTGCGCCGCCCGCCTGGCCCAGATCGAACACCTGCGGGTCCAGGGCTGGGGCGTCGGCGAAAACGTGATGACCATCAACGAGCAGGGGTGGGTGACCGAGGTGGTTTCCCAGCTCGGCCATCACCCGGGCAAGGTCTTCGTGGTGCCAGTGGACGTGCCAGAACAGCTCGAGGGCTGGGCGCTGATCCGGTACCTGCATGGCATCGACACCGTGGTCGCCGCCCTCGGGGTGCAACCCGCCTCGGCGGCCAGCGCCACGGTGGTGGTGGTGGTGGTGGACGTGTCCGACACCATGCACGAGCCCGGCGGCCAGACCTCGAAGATCGACGCGGCGCGCACGGCGGGGGGGCGGCGGCTGGCTCGACTGGGGCAGGAGAACCAGGCCTCGGGAGCGGGGCACCGGGCCGCCCTGGTGACCTTTTCGACCGGCGCAGCGGTGGCGGTGGGGCTCACCGCCGACGCGGCCCAGGTTGCCGAGGCCCTGACCGACTGCCGGGTGGGCGGGGCCACCAACCTCGGGGCGGGCCTCGAGCTCGCCCGCCAGGAACTGGCCGGGGCCGGCGACGCGGCGTCGCAGAGCATCATCCTGCTCACCGACGGGCAGACCAACCGGGGGCTCGAACCGGCGGAGATCCTGGCCGGGCCGGCGGCCGAGGCCGCCCAGGCGGGGGTCTGCCTGCACGTGGTGGGGCTGGGCGACCCGGGCAACCTCGACGAGGAGTTCCTGCGCCAGCTCGGGGCGACCTCGCCGTGCGGGGGCTACACCCACGCCGACGACGGGCTGCGGCTCGCCTTCGCGTACGCCCGGCTCAAGCACGTGTCCGACGGCACACTGCTCGCCGAGGTCGACGGCGAGATCGCCCCGGGGCAGACCCTGGCGGTCGGGACGTGCGAGGTGCCGCCGGGCAGGAGCGAGCTGCGAGCCAGCGGCGACTACGAGGGGAGCCGGGTGCGCCTGGTGTTCACCGACCCGGCGGGCCGGGTGGTGGACGAGCGCTACCCCGGGGCGTCGTTTCGCTGGGACGAGGCGTCGGCGTACGTGGTGATCCAGAACCCCCGGCCCGGGTCGTGGCACCTGGCCGCCTTCGGAGAAGACCTGCCGCACGGGGCCGAGCGCTTTTACGCCGCCGCCTCGGTGCGAGGCATCGCAGCGGCCGCCGCGCCGGCCGCCTTCCTGGGGGGGGCGGCGCCGCCCTTCCCCCCCGCCGCGCCACCAACCCCTGGGTCGCCCTGGCCGCCACGCTCGCCGCCGCCGGG
>JBBIIA010000245.1:0-3192 GCA_037446775.1 Deltaproteobacteria bacterium | reverse complement strand
CCGGGGGACTCGATGCGGGTGGTGAGGACCCCGGCACCCACCCACGGGATGACCCGGGCCTCGGGCGCCAGGGCGAGGCGGACGCCCACGTTGACCCCCGTGGCCACGTAGGGGTCACCGGCGGGGCACCCGGCCTCCGCGCACCCGAAGCGGAGCTGGCCGAACCCGGCGTACCCGGCGCGGCGCCCGCCGCCCAGCGTCACCTCCACGCCGAAGGCGAGGCCGGCCCCGGCGCCCTCCCCCACCCCGTCTCCGTCGGCGAACGACGACAGGGGGACCGCGGCGCCCACGCGGGCCTCCACGTTGAGCGGGGAGCCCTGGGCGCCGACGGGCGCGGGCAGCGCTCCAGGCCCGAGGAAGGCGGCGGCGAGCAGCACGATGGAAAAGCGACGGGGCACGGGTGAATCCTACCGGGACGCGGAGGGCGCGCCAAGCGCCCTCGTCCCCCCCGTTGCCGCGCGGCCGTTCGCCCGGCATCATGGGAGGCCCCGGCTCCCTCACCGCGATCCGCCAATGCCCTCCGACTTCCTGCGCACGGCGCGACGGACCCACGGCTTCACCGAGTCGGTCATCCGGGAGATGACCCGAGTGGCCGCGGAGCACGGCGCCGTGAACCTGGCGCAGGGCTTCCCCGACTTCCCGGCGCCGGCGCTCCTGAAGGAGGCGGCGTGCCGGGCGGTGGTGGCCGACGTGAACCAGTACGCCATCACGTGGGGGGCTCCACGGTTGCGTGAGGCGATCGTGCGTAAGTACGCTTCATGGTATGGGATGGATGTGGACGGCGAGCGGGAGGTGACGGTGACCTGCGGCGCCACCGAGGCCATGGTGTCGGTGATGCTGGCGGTGGTGGACCCGGGTGACGAGGTCATCGTCATGGAGCCCTTCTACGAGAACTACGGGCCCGACGCCATCCTCTCCCAGGCCCGCCCCGTTTTCCTCGCCCTCGACCCGCCGGACTACCGCCTGGACCCCGATCGCCTCCGCTCCCTGGTCACGCCCCGCACCCGCGCCATCGTGGTGAACACTCCCAACAACCCCACGGGACGGGTCTTCGACCGCTCGGAGCTGGAGGCGGTGGCGGGGGTGTGCCGCGCCCACGGGATCCTGGCCGTAACCGACGAGATCTACGAGCACATCCTCTACGAAGGCGACCACGTCCCCCTGGCCACCCTGGACGGGATGCGGGAGCGCACCGTCACGGTGAGCGGGGCCTCGAAGACGTTTTCGGTGACGGGGTGGCGGATCGGGACCATCGTGGCACCGGCGGAGTTGACCGGGGCCATCAGGAAGGTCCACGACTTCCTCACCGTGGGGGCCCCTGCCCCCTTCCAGGAGGCCGTGGCCGAGGCCATGGACCGCCTGGGGCGTGACTACTACGCCGCCATGGCCACCGAGTACCGGGCTCGCCGGGACCTTCTCGTGGAGGCCCTTCTCGCCGCCGGCTTCGCCTGCAGGCCTCCGGAGGGGGCGTACTACGTCCTCGCCGACTTTTCGGGGCTCTCCCAAGAGGACGACACCACCTTCGCCAAGCGCCTGGCGGAGGAGGCGGGCGTGGCGTCGGTCCCCGGATCCAGCTTCTACTCCGATTCCGAGCGCGGGGCCTCCCTGGTGCGCTTCGCGTTCTGCAAGCGCCTCGAGACGCTCCGCGACGCCGGGGAGCGCTTGGCCGCCTTCGCAGGTTGAGCGCCGGGGCCGGCCCGGCGCCCGGCGGCACGCAACCCGCTACTCCGGCGCCTCGCGCAGCACAGGGAGCGGCGGGCGCACGAGGAGGCCGCGGCTTCCCAGGAGTCCCACGACCACGGTCATCCCCGCGACCGCGCCCCATATGCCCAGGAGCGGGAGCCAGTGCACGTCCCACGACACCTCGAAGACGAGACGTGCCAGCGCGGCGGAGGCCCCCAGGGCCAGGACGAGGCCGGTGGCGGTGGCCAGCGTGCCCAGGGCCAGGTACTCGGCGAAGAGCACCACCAGGACCTGCCGTCGCCGGGCTCCCAGCGTCTTGAGGAGGGCCCCTTCCCTCATGCGCTGGCTCCGCGACGTGGCCAGGGCACCCACGAGCACGACCAGCCCCGCCAAGGCGCAGAAGATTCCCAGGAAGGACACGGCCTGGCGCACCTGGGATAGGATGGTGTCGATGGCCTCCTGGACCCGCGAGAAGTCCAGGGCGGACACGTTGGGAAACGCGCCCACCAGATCGCGCTGGAACGCCGCCCGCTGCTCCGGATCCGGGATGCGCACCACCAGGATGATGCTCTGGGGGGCGTAGTCCAGCGGTCCGGGCTCGAAGATGGCGAAGAAGTTGGGCTCCAGCCGGTCCCACTCGACCCGGCGGAGGCTGGTGATGACCGAGGGCACCTCGAGGCCGCCCACGTCCCAGGTCAGGGTGTCGCCCAGGCCCACGCGCAGCTCCTCGGCCACGTCGAGCTCGAGGGACACGCGGGCAAGCTCCCCGGCGTCCACGACCGTGTCGTCGTCGGAGCCCGGCGTGCCGTCCCACCAGCGCCCCGCCACAAGCGTCTCGGCGGGGCCGATCCTGCTCCGGTAGGTGTTGCGGTACTCGCGGCGCAGCGCCCACCCCGACGGACGGTTCCCGTCGGCGGTGTCGGCTCGGAGCTCGTCGCGGGCCACTCCGTTGATGGCCAGGATGCGCGACGGGATGATGGGCGCGGGCTCGGAGGTGCCCAGGGCCCCGGGCGGCACCAGGGCGCGCACCCCCTCGAGCTGGTCCTTCTGGATGTCGAAAAGCAGCACGTTGGGCCGCCCCTCGGCGAAGTTCAGGTCCAGATCGGCCAGGAGGCTCCCCTCGACCTGGAGCACCGTGCCCACGATGAACGCGCCGAAGCCCAGGGCCAGCGTCACGGAGACGGTCTGGTTCTGGGGGCGGAAGAGGTTTGAGACTCCCTGCCGCACGGGGTACGACGCCCGGTGCGGGAAGAAACGCTGGGTGAGGCGCGTGAGCCCCCACCCTGCCCCGGTGAGGAGCCCCACCGTGACGGCCAGCGCCCCGGCGAATGCCAGCCCCATGAGGGGCCCGGGGGCCTCCAGCACGCAGAGCGCCACCACCGACGCGACGAGCGCAGCGTACGCGCCCACGTGTACCGGGTCGAAGCGCCTGCGGGGCGCCTCGAAGTCCCGGCGGAGCGCCTGGAGGGGAGGCACGTCCCGGAGCTGGAGCAGCGGGATGAGAGCGAA
>JBBIIA010000244.1:0-3208 GCA_037446775.1 Deltaproteobacteria bacterium | reverse complement strand
CTCCCCCACCGCCCGGCCCCGGGGCCCACCGCGGCCCTGGCCGCCGACGCCGCCCGCCACCGCGCCGAAGGACACCTGGAGCGCGCCGCCGCCGCCCTGGAGCGGGCCCTGGGGCTCGACCCCGCCGACCCGACCCTGTGGCAACGCCTGGCCGAGGTCCGCCTCGATCAGGGCCGCCCCCGGGAAGCGGAGCAACTGGCGCTTCGCTCCGTCCCCCTGACCGCCGGCGACGCCGCCGCCCGAAGGCACGGCTGGCTCCTCGTAGCCCGCAGCCGAACCCGCCTAGGAGACCAAGCCGGGGCCCGAGAGGCAGAGGAGAAGGCAAGGGTAGGGGGGCCATAGGACGGATGGGAGTCATGGGAATCATGGGAGTCATGGGAATCATGGGAATCATGGGAGCCCAAAGAGACCCGGCGACCACCCCCGGGGTCCCATAGGTCCCATAAGTCCCATAAGTCCCATCGGTCCCATACCTCCCAAACCACCTACCGCACCACCTTGCCCCCCGGCTCCTCTTTCCCTACCCTGTGCGCACCCACTCCCCCCCGGCCGCCACGGAGCCCTGCCATGGTCCACGCCGTCCCGAGCCGTTCCGACGCCCTGCGCGCCCACCGGGCCGCGGGGGGCGGGCTCGCCGCCGTCCTGCCCATCCACTACCCCCGGGCCCTCCTGCGGGCCCACGGCTTGTTGCCGGTGGAGGTGTGGGGGCCCCCGGGCCGCTCCACCGCCTCGGGGGACGCCCACCTCCAGGGGTACACCTGCAGCATCGTCCGGTGCGCCCTCTCCTTCGCCCTGGACGGGGGCCTCAAGGACGCTCAGGTCGTCATGGTCCCCCACGGGTGCGACTCCCTCCAGGCCCTGGGGAGCCTCCTTCTGGACCTGGTGCCCCCGGGCATGCCGGTGCTCCCCCTGTACCTGCCCCGGGGCCGGCGCCCGGCGGACGAGGAGTTTTTGGCTGCCGAGCTCCGAGCCGTCGGGTCCCGCCTGGCGGAGATCACCGGGCGGCGGCCCACCGACGGGGAGCTTCTGGCGCGGGCCGCCGCCGAGGAGGCCGCCGACGAGGCCCTGGCCGCCCTGTGGGAAGCCCGCCCCCGGCTCCCCCACACCAACCGGGAGTTCTACCGGCTCCTGCGGGCCCGGGAGTACCTGCCCGCCGAGCGCTTCACCCCGCTCGCCCGGGCGGCCCTGGACCAGCCGGGGCCGGCCGCCGAGGGCCTGCCCGTGCTCCTGTCGGGGATCGTCCCCGAGCCCGCTTCCCTGCTCGACGCCCTGGACCGCCTGGGGGTGCTGGTGGTGGCCGACGACCTCGCCTGCTCCGGCCGCCGGGTCTACCCCCCCGCGGTCCACAGCGACCCCTACCGGCGCCTCGCCCAGAGCCTGATGGGAGGCCCCCCCGACCCCATGCGGGGCGACCCCTTCGCCGCCCGCAACGCCCACCTCAAGCGCCTGGCCGAGGAGGCCGGGGCCCTGGGCGCCCTCTTCTGGGAGGTGAAGTTCTGCGAGCCCGAGCAGTTCTACCTGCCGAGCGCCCAGCAGGCCCTGCAGGGCCGGGGGGTGCGCTGCCTCACGGTGGAGGTGGACCTGGCCGACCCCCTGCCCGCCGCCGCCGTCAACCGGATCGAAGCCTTCGCGGAGACCCTGTCGTGAACACCCTCGACCCCCTCTGGTACCACTGGCAGGTCAACGTCCTGGGCAAGACCGCCCTGCGCTACCAGCGGCGCCGGGCCGAGCAGCGGGCCCGCCGCCCGGGGGCGTGGACCAGCGAGCACCTCGCCCCGCCGCTCGCTATCTCGCCGTGGCTCAAGGAGCTGATCAGCCGCCACTACCTCACCGGCCGCCACGCCAACCGGGCCCGCAAGGTGGCGTGGGTCACCTCGGGGGCCCCGGTGGAGTTCTTGACCGCCCTCGACTACTTTCTGGTCTACCCCGAGAACCACGCCGCGGTGTGCGGCATCCGGCGTCAGGGCCCCGAGCTGTGCGCGGTGGCCGAGGCCAAGGGCTACTCCCGGGACGTCTGCTCCTACGCCCGCACCGACCTCGGGTCGATTTTCTCGGGCAAGACCCCGGTGGGCCGCCTGCCCCGGCCCGACCTCTTGGTGTGCTGCACCAACATCTGCCAGACCGTCCTGTACTGGTACCAGGTGCTGGCCGACCACTTCGGCGCCCCCCTGGTCCTCATCGACACCCCCTTCGTCTACGATCGGGCCGGGGACCACGCCCTGGCCTTCGTCAAGGCCCAGCTCGAAGACGCCATCGGCGCCGCCGAGCGGGTCGCCGAGCGCGACCTCGCCCCCCGGGAGCTCGAGGCCGTGATGGCCCGGAGCCAGGAGGCGATCGCCCTGTGGATGGCCATCCTCGAGACCGGCAAGCACCGGCCGGCGCCGATCACCGCCTTTGACGAGTTCATCCACATGGCCCCCATCGTCGAGATGCGGGGCGCCGAGGACACCGTCGCCTACTACCGGGCGATGCTCGCCGAGCTCCAGGGCCGGATGGCCCGGGGCGAGGGGGCGCTCAAGCGGGAGAAGAAGCGCCTGATCTGGGACAACCTGCCGATCTGGCCGCGGCTGCGGCCCCTGTCGGAGACCCTGGCGAGCCGGGGGGTCGCCCTGGTGGCGTCCACCTACACCAACGCCTGGGGGGAACTCGCCCCCCTCATCGACCCCGCCCAGCCCCTGGACTCCATGGCCCGGGTGTACCTCCACCCGATCCTCAACCAGGGCACCGGCCACAAGCTCGCGCTCCTCACCCGCATGGTGGCCGAGTACGGCGCCGACGGCGCCATCCTCCACTCCAACCGCTCGTGCAAGCCCTACTCCATCGGCCAGATCGACCAGCGCCGCCACCTGGCCCAAGAGCTCGGAGTGCCGGCCCTGCTCCTGGAAGGGGACCAAAACGACCCCCGGGCCTCCAGCCCCGAGATCGCCGACGAGCGGCTGGAGGGGTTTCTGGAGACCCTGGGGGTGTAGGGGCGGCAGAGAAGACCGCTCCGACCGCGACATTCAACCTTGCTCCGGCCGGGTTGCCCGGAGTACAAGGGCGGGTACCAGGGAAGGGGAGGGCGAGGCCAGGGGAGGGAGGCTCCGGCAGACCAGACCACGAGGCCGTGCCCGGCGGAAGAGCGTCGGCGCGGCCTCGTATTGGTTGGGGCCTCCTAGCGCGGGCTGACGCCCGCAACCCAACTTGAGTGAAGCGGCAACCTGACTAT
>JBBIIA010000243.1:0-3342 GCA_037446775.1 Deltaproteobacteria bacterium | reverse complement strand
GAGGGAAGGGGGCGGACCAAGGGGAACCCGAACCAGCAAAACGCGGACCGGACACTACGTAGAGCGGCAAAGCGGGATGGGAAGGTGCGGTTCACCGCGCTCCTGCACCACGTGTACGACCGGGCCCGCCTACGGGCGGCATATCTCGGATTGAAGAAGGATGCCGCGGCTGGGGTGGACGGGGAGACGTGACACACTAGATCGTCCAGCGGGCCGCGGTGGAGGTGCTAAACGCCATCTACGAGACGGACTTTCTCGGGTTTTCGCACGGGTTTCGACCGAGGCGTAACCAGCACAACGCGCTGGACGCGCTGCATGCGGGAGTTCTGACGAGGTACTATAGGGTGCCCATGACCACCGCCGCGCTGCGGTCCTTCCGCTACCAGGTGGGAAGGCTTTGGATGAAGGCGCTGGAGCGCCGTGGTCAGAGACGGCAAATGACCTCTCGCGCACTTCGAGGGTCCGGAGTGGCGCCTCGCCGGGCTCCTTCCCGGGCGCGCCAGACTCCGGTATCGTAGGGCGCGTGACCCCATCCCCCAACCAGAGGAGAACCCCATGTCCCCTGAGGGAACCCCCATTGCCACCGTGAACCTGGGATTCGAGGACGCTTACTTCCGCCAGCGGGACCAGGAGAAGATCCGGGCGCTGCGGGAGCAGGCCGCCAAGGAGCTCACCGAGACTTACGCCCAAGCTCACCGCGGCCACTGCTTCCGGTGCGGAACCCACAGCCTGGTGGAAGTAGCCCAGGGCAAGGTAAAGATCGACGTCTGCGTCAACCACGGCTGCGGCGCCGTCCACCTCGACCCCGGCGAGCTCGACGCCCTCCTCGCCGACCACACCGTGGTCAGCCGGGTCCGCCAGGCGGTCCTCTCCTGCTTCCGGTGACCCCGGTGGCGCCGCCGACCCGGTAGGATGCCTCCCGTGGGGACGATCCACGCCCTGGCCGTGGCCGTCGCAGCGGCCGTGCTCTTCCTCGGCCTGTTCCTGCTGCTCTCCGTGGTGCGGGTAAAGACCCGCACCACGGAGCTTCCGCCGCGGCCCGCGAGCCCCGCCGCTGCAGGCCGCCTCGTCGCCCACGTCGAGCACCTCAGCGCCCAGATCGGCCCGCGCAGCGTCCACACCCCCGCTCGGCTCCACGCGGCCCAGGCCTACCTCGCCGCCGAGCTCTCGGCCCTCGGCCTCCCCCCCGCGCTGCAGGAGGTTCCGTACGAGGGCGAGGTCTACCACAACCTGGTGGTCACCCTACCCGGCACCGAGCGCCCGGACGAGCGGGTGGTCTTCGGCGCCCACTACGACACCGTGGCCGGCACCCCGGGGGCCGACGACAACGCCAGCGGCGTCGCCGTCCTCCTGGAGCTCGGCCGCGCCCTGCGCGACGAACCGCGTCGCCGCACGGTGGAGCTGGTCTTCTTCGCCCTGGAAGAGCCCCCGGTGTTTCGCACCGACCGCATGGGGAGCCACGTCTACGCTGCGGCCGCTAGGGCCCGGGGGGCGACCCTGGTGGGGATGGTCTGCCTGGAGATGGTGGGCTACTACGGCCACCGGAAGGGCGACCAGGCCTACCCCCTGCCCTTCATGGGTCTCGTGTACCCCTCGGCGCCGGACTTCCTCGCCGTGGTCGGCAACCGGGCCTCCCGCGTCCTGGTCGCCCGGGTCGCCCGGGCGCTCCGGCAGGGCTGCGACCTCCCCGTGGAGACCCTCGCGGCACCCGCCTTCCTGCCCGGGGTAGACCTCTCGGACCACCGGTCCTTCTGGAAGCAGGGCTACCCGGCGGTGATGATCACCGACACCGCTTTCTACCGAAACCCCAACTACCACCGCCCGGGGGACACCGCGGACACCCTGGACTACGGGGCGATGGCCCGCCTGGTGGACGGCCTGGCGGCCGTCGCCCGGGAGCTCGCCGACGGGCCCTGAACCCGGGGCGAGGGCGGCGGCAGCCCGAGCCCCGGCCTTGGTGCTTGACCCGGGGGTTTCGCCTCCCCGTGGCCCGGGGGCACGTGGCGGCGGAGAGCGGCTGGTTCCGGGGCGACGGGGCGTGAGGACGGAAACCCCATGCGACTGACCCTCTTCCTGGTGACCGCCCTCGCGGTTTACGCCGCTCTCCACGCCGTGGTGCTGTGGGGGGTGTACCCCCTTTTGGCGGGCCGCCCCCGGGTCCTGGCCGGGGTGGTGGCGTGGATGGGGCTCATGCTCCTCGCGCCCCTGTCGGTGCGCCTTTTCGAGGGGGGCGGCCACGACCTGGTCGCCCGGGCCGTAGCGTGGGTGGCCTACAGCTGGCTCGGCCTGGTCTTTCTCGCCTTCAGCCTCTTCGCCGCCCTGGCGGCGTGGGAGGCGCTGGCGTGGCTCGTCGGCCAGGGGCTCCCGGGCGTGCGCTCCTGGTCCCTGCGCGGCCCCAACGCCGCCGCCGTGCTCTCGGCCGCGGCGCTCGGGGCGGGGCTGTACGGCTTCTACGAGGCGGGGAGCCTGCGGATCGAGACGGTCCGGCTCGCCGCCCCGAACCTCGGGGCCGGCCGCGAGCGCCTGCGCCTCGTCCAGGTCTCGGACCTGCACCTGGGGCTCCTGCGGCGAGAAGGCGCCCTGGCGCCGGTGATCGAACTCCTGGTGGCGCTCGAACCCGACCTGGTGGTGGCCACCGGCGACGTGGTGGACGCTCAGCTCGACCACCTCGACGGCCTAAGCGACCTGTGGCACCGGGTCGATCCGCCCTTGGGGAAGTTCGCCGTCACCGGCAACCACGAGGCGTACGCGGGCCTCGGCCAGAGCCTCGACTTCTTGCGCCGCAGCGGCTTTCGGGTGCTGCGCAACGAGGCCGTGGACCTGGGGGCCCTCACCCTGGCTGGGGTCGACGACGAGCACGTCAGGGGCCACCCGGTCGACGAGGGGGCGCTCCTTGGGGCGACGCCCCGGAGCCGCTTCACCGTGTTCCTCAAGCACCGCCCCACCGTGGCCCCCGGGGCCCTCGGCCGCTTCGACCTCCAGCTCTCGGGCCACACCCACTTGGGCCAGCTCTTCCCCTTCCGCTTCCTCACCGGCCTGCAGTACCCCCTGCAAGACGGCCGCTACGACCTCCCCGGCGGCGCCGTGCTCTACACCAGCCGGGGCACCGGCACCTGGGGCCCCCCCATGCGGGTGCTGGCGCCCCCCGAGATCACCGTCTTCGAGGTCTCCGCCACGGCCAACCCCTAAGGGGCACCCGGCGCGCCGGCGGATTGCCCTTGCCAGGGCGCCTCGCCGTGGGGTATGAACGGCTGATCTTTCCGACCGAAGGGGGCCCGTGGGGGTACACCGACGATCCGAACGAGCCGAGGGCCGCGCGACGGGAGCTCCACGCCGCTGCGG
>JBBIIA010000242.1:0-3492 GCA_037446775.1 Deltaproteobacteria bacterium | reverse complement strand
GCCACCGCCGGGCCACCGCGAGCCCGCCCCGGTAGAGGGCCGGCCGGGCCGCCCCGGCGGCGGCGAGCCGGCTCCCCGGGGAGGGGGGTGCGGCGCCCCGCAGCCCCCGGTGGAACTCAGCCAGGGGAATGCTCAGGGGGCACGCCTCGGTGCACCGCCCGCACAGGGTGCAGGCGTCGGGCAGGTCCGGGTGGGCGGCGGCACCCCACAAGAGGGGCGACCACACGCTACCCATGGGCCCGCAGTACGCCGACCCGTAGGCGTGGCCCCCCACTGCCCGGTACACCGGGCAGTGGTTGAGGCACGCGCCGCAGTGCAGGCAGTGGAGCATCTCCCGGTACGCCCCCTGGGCGAGCTCCGAGCGCCCGTGGTCCAGAAGCACCAGGTGCAGCTCCTCGGGCCCCTCCTCCTCCCCCGGGCGCCGGGGCCCGGTCACCAGGGTGACGTAGCTGGAGATCGGCTGGCCCGAGGCCGACCGGGTGAGGAGCTCCAAGAAGCCCGGCAGGTCGGCCATCCGGGGGATGATCTTGTCGATGCCCACCACCGCCAGCTGGGCCCGGGGCAGGGTGGTGGTGAGTCGGCCGTTCCCCTCGTTGGTGACGAGCACCAGGGTTCCGGTCTCAGCCACCGCGAAGTTGGCGCCGGTAACCCCCAGGTCGGCGGCCAGGAACCGCTCTCGGAGGGCGAGCCGGGCCGCCCGCACCAGGCCCTCGACCCCGAGGTCCGGGGCCGTCCCCAGGTGCTCGGCGAAGAGCGCGGCCACCTGGCCCCGGTCCCGGTGGATGGCGGGGGCCAGGAGGTGGCTCGGCCGCTCGCCGGCGAGCTGGACGATGAACTCCCCGAGGTCGGTCTCGGTCACCCGGCACCCGGCCGCCTCCAGGGCGTCGTTGAGCTCCACCTCCTCGGCGGTCATCGACTTGGTCTTCACCGCCTCCTTCGCCCCGAGCCTCTGGGCCACCTCGGCGGCGATGGCCCGGGCGTGGGCCCCGTCCCGGGCCCGGTACACCCGGGCCCCCGCCGCCTCGGCGCGCTCGGCGAAGGCGTCGGCGTAGTGCCCGAGGCGAGAAGAGACCTCCCCCTTGCGGCCCCGGCCCCACTCCCGCAGGGCCCCGAAGCCGGGGCAGGCGGCGATCGCCGCCGCGCGTTTGGCGGCCAACAGGTCGGCGGTGTGGCGCACCGCCGCTCCGAGCTTCGGGTCGGCCAGGGCGTGGCGGGCGGCGGCCCGGAAGCGGCCCCTCACGGCGCCCGGCCCCCGAGCGCCTCGGCGGCGAGCTCGGCGAGGTGGCCAAAGCCCAGGGCGAGCCCCTGGTGCCGGGCCCCGGCCGCCAGGTGGGTGAGGCAGCCGAGATCCAGGGAGACCACCCGCTCGGCCCCCACGGCCTGGATCTGGCGGAGCTTCTCCGCCAGGAGGCGCCCCGACACCTCGGGGAGCGTGACGCTAAAGCTGCCCCCGAAGCCGCAGCACTCGGCGGCCCCGGGCAGCGCCACGAAGGCGTCCCCCAAAAGCGAGCGCAGGAGCCCCTCCGGGGCCCCGGCGAGGCCGAGGCCGCGCAGGGTGCGGCAGCTGGAGTGGTAGGTGGTTCGCGGCGGCCGAGGGAGCGGCGGCAGGGCGGTCACCCCGAGGACGCGCACCAGGTACTCGCAGAACTCGAAGGTCCGGGCCCCCACCGCCCGGGCCCGGGCAGCCACGGCAGGCTCCCCGGCGAAGAGCCCGGGGTAGCGGTTGCGCACCGTGTCTACGCACGAGGCGCTCGGGGCCACCACCGCCTCGGCGTCCCCGAAGAGGTCGAGAAAGCGCCGGGCCAGCCCCCGGGCCTCCGCCGGGTGCCCGGCGTTCACCCACGCCTGGCCGCAGCAGGTCTGCCCCGCCGGGAAGTCCACCGCCACCCCCAGGGCCTCCAGGGCCTCGACGCAAGCCCGGGCCGCCGTGGGGTACAGGAGGTCGGCGGAGCAGGTGAGCAGAAAGGCTACTCTACGGGTCGACATAGGCCGGGACTGTAGAGGCGACTGTCCCGGGGGGTCAAGGGTCGAGGAGCGCGGGGCGCCCGGACCCCGCGGCGGGGCCGGTGCCTCACCCGGCGCGGGGGCCGTACTTGGCCCGGAAGTGGGCGAGCATGGCCCGGGCGTCGAGGCCCAAAAGCGTCCCCCCCGCTACGCAGTCCTTCAGGTATACCCGGCCCACCAGGTAGGTTGCCGCGGCCGCCCCGAGGGCCCGGCTGATCGGCCCCGCCACCCCCCCGACCCACGGCAGAAGGCCCAGGGGCCACGCCAGCAGAAACCCGAGGCCGAGCAGGGGGATCGACCCGGCGAGGGCGGTGAGCCACCCCCGCGCCGGGCGCCAGGGGCTGCCGACGCTCGCCGCGAGGTCCTTGAGGAGGGCGGCCTGGATGGCCACCAGGGCGGGGAGGGCGACGGCGAGCCACGGCAGGAGCCCGATCAGGAGCGTCCCCAGGGCCCAGGCCCCGACCTTGTCCTCCCCCTGGCGCAAGCGGCGCTCCTCGTCCCGGTCGGTGGCGGAGGCACGGCCGGGGGCACCGGGCGGCTCGGGGGCGGGGGGCGTCAAGAGCCCTTCGATCACGGCGTCGTCCCCGGGCCGGTCGGCCACGGGGCCCAGGACGTCTACGGGCATGCGGCGCTTCTTGGTCACGGGTTTCCTCCCGGGGCGGGCTGGGCGGCCACCCGGCGGAGCCAGGCGGCGGCGGTTCGGTAGTCGGCGGCGCCGTGGGAGCGGGGGGCGTAGCGGTGCACCGGCACCCCGTGGGCGGGCGCTTCCGCCAGGGAGACGTTCTCCCGGATGACCGGCCCCACCCGCCCGGGAAACGCCGCCTCCAGGGCCTCCACCACCTCCCGGTGCAGGGCGCGCCGGGGGTGGGCCCGGCACGGCAGCACCCCGACGATGGCCACCGCCGGGTTGAGCCGGCGGCGCACCGCGTCCACCGTGCGGCGGGAGTCGGCGAGGCCCCGCAGGCCCAGGTGGTGGGCCTCCACCGGGACGAGGACCCCGGTGGCCGCCGCGAGGGCGTTGATGGAGAGGAGCCCGAGCCCCGGGGGACAGTCCAGCAGCACCCAGGACCAGGGCCCCGGGGTGCGGGCCAGCGCCTCGCCGAGGAGCAGCTCGGCCCCCACCTCGCCGGCGAGACGGCGTTCGGCGCCGGCCATGGCCGGGCCGCTCGCCACCACCTGGAGCCCCGGGGTCCCGGTGTCTCGCACCGGTAGGGGCCCCCCCCCGCAGAACGCCTCCAACGTCTCGGCGCCGTCGGCCTCGGCGCCGAGCCAGGAGGAGGCGCTCCCCTGGGGGTCGAGGTCGACCACCAGGGCCGCTTCGCCCGCCTCGGCCAGGGCGGCCGCGAGGTTGACGGCGGTGGCCGTCTTGCCGACCCCCCCCTTGTGGTTGTCCACGGCGATCACCCGGCGCATGGCAGGCCCTCCCGGAAGAAACGGCGTGTCGTTTCGACGGGCTGTTAGTACCATTAGTGCGGGGGGGGAGGGAAG
>JBBIIA010000241.1:0-3569 GCA_037446775.1 Deltaproteobacteria bacterium | reverse complement strand
ACCACAGGCTGGTGCCGGAGCAGCACAGCACCTCGCGGGAAGACTGCCTGTACCAACGCACGGTGAGCGTCTGCCACGCGGTGGCGGGATCGGTGCGGTGCTGTCGCAAAGAAGGCTGCCGCTGGCCCTTCTTGGGTTTGGGGCCCCGTTTGCCGGGGACCGGGGCGGGCGGTGGGTCGTAGAGGGCGGCGTTCCAGCGGAAGCGAGCCACCAGGGTGACGGGGCGCCGCAAGGAGCGGCAAAACAAGATCAACTCCACCGCGGCGTAGGCTCCGTCGCCCACGAGGATCACGGCACGCTGGGGCAGCCAGCGCTGCACCAGCCGCAGTGCCAGGCAGACCCATTCGATGCCGCTGCGGTAGCGGATGCCGGCGTTGGCGCAGGCGCGTTGCGACGGGGCGTGGACGGTGAAGAAGGGCAACGCCCACGGGCGGCGGGACCAGGGCAGCGGCACCAACCGCATCATCGCTACCCAGCGCAGGCCGTACGCATGGACCACATGGTGGCGCGAGGAGCGCACCGCGTCGCGATAGGCCCCTTTGGTCTTGATCTTCTGACCGTTGCGCCGTTCGAGAGTTTCGTCGACCAAGAGACCCAACGGAGCATCCGGTGGCAGCAATGCGACCAGCAGGCCGAGCAAGATCTTGGCGGCAGCCCACGAATTCCAGACGGCCCGGTTGAGGACCCGGTGGTAGTTGGTGAAGTGCCTCTCCTCGGCCAAGCCCATGGCGCGCAAGGCGGAGGTCACGGTGCGCTTGCCGGGGGTGAGGATGGCTCCGAGCAAAGAAGACCTGAGCGTGTGCCCAGACGGGGCGGGAGAAGACCGAAGCAAAAGCGGTCAGCAGGTGTTCCACCGGAAACGGCAATGGGGCCATGCGCATCCTCGTGGCGAAAAGAGAACGGTTCGCCACTACCATGCGGGATTCGCATGACCTTGTTCAGCAAGAACAGTTCTAACAACGCCCCTCCGTCAACCGGCAACCCCGGCGGGCTGAAAAATGGCCAAAGTCCAGTTACCCCCTCTGCGCGACAAAATGTTTCCCCGCCCCCTCGCTAGCCCGCCCCAGTGCTCACTTCTTGGAGTCGTGCGTCAGCGCTGCGCCTCTCGGAGCCGCCGGCAGTGGGGCGGCGCGTCATCGCCCTGCCCCTGCGCTGGTTTGGAGGGGGTCAGCCCTTCTTGGAGCGGCCTCGGGGGCTGGGGCCGCTGCGGGGGCGGGGGGCGGCATCCGTGGGCCGGGGCGGCCGGTCGGCGGGGCGGGGGGGCTTGGCGCGGACGGCAGGTCGGCCTTCGCCTTGGGCAGGGCGCCGAGGCCCGGGCGCGTACGCCGAGCCGAAGAGGAGCTTCAAGATGTCCCGGCGGTCGTTGGCCTCGCAGTAGCGGGTGAGGGGCTCCAGGTTGCGGGGGTCCCGGTACTGGACGAGGGCCCGGTGGATCAGCTTCTCCTTGCCCTTGGGCACCAGGACCTCGGCCCCCGAATCGGGGTCGCGGCCGGTGTGGTACATGCAGGTGGACGCGGTCATCGGGGTGGGGGTGAAGTCCTGCACCTGCTCGGCGAAGTGGCCCAGGTCCTTGACGAAGAGCGCCAGGTCCACGGCGTCCCGGAGGTCGCCCCCGGGGTGGCCGGTCATCAGGTAGGGCACCAGATAGAGGGGCTTGTCCACCTCGGCCCGCACCTGCTCGAAGAGGGCCTTGAAGTCGCGCCAGGTGCGGGGCATCGGCTTGCCCATCAGCCGCAGGGTGCGGCTGGTCACGTGCTCGGGGGCGACCTTGAGGTGGCCGCCCACGTGGTATTGCATCAGCTCCCGCAGGAGGCGGCGCTGGGCCGGGTGGCCCAGGAGGTCGTGGCGGAGCCCGGAGGCGACGAAGGCGTGCTTGACCCCGGGGACCTTGCGCACCCCCCGCAAGAGCTCCAGGTACGCCGCCCCCGAGGGCTCCAGGAGCGGGCAGGGGTCGGGCACCAGGCAGCTCGCCCGTCGGCAGTCGGCCTCCCCCGGGCCCCCCCGGCGGCAGGTCGTCCCGTACATGTTGGCCGTGGGGCCTCCCACGTCCTGGATCGTCCCGCGGAACTCCGGGTCGCCGGCGAGCCGGGCCACCTCGGCGAGCACCCCCTGGGCGGGCCGACTGACCACGGCGCGGCCCTGGTGGGCGGTGATGGCGCAAAAGGAGCAGCCCCCGTAGCACCCCCGGTGGGTGACCACCGAGAAGCGCACCGGCTCCAGGGCGGGGATGCCGCCCGCCGCGTCGTACCGCTCGGGGGCGCGCCGGGTGAAGGGCAGGCGGTACAGGGCGTCGAGCTCCTGGGGAAGAAGGGCCTCGGCGGGAGGGTTCACCACCACCGCTTGGGTGCCGTGGGCCTGCACCATGGTCGGGGGCGCGGGCTCCATAAGGCCCTGGCGGAGCTCCCGGTAGTAGGCGAAGAAGCCGTCGGGGGAGGCGGCCGCGGCCTCGAAGGCCGAAAGGGTGAGCACCCCGGGGCCCTCCGGCGGGCTCGAGGTCCGGTAGGCGAGCCCCCCGATCCCCTGGAGCTCGGATCGGGGCGCGCCGGAGTCCAGGGCCCGGGCCAACTCCCCCAGGGTCCGCTCGGCCATGCCGTACACCAGGTAGTCGGCCTTGGCGTCGATCAGCACCGACCCCCGCACCTTGTCCTGGACGAAGTCGTAGTGGGCCAGGCGCCGCAGGCTCGCCTCGATCCCCCCCAGCACCACCGTCGCCTCGGGAAACGCCTCGCGGCACCGCTGGGCGTACACCACCGAGGCGTAGTC
Organism: Deltaproteobacteria bacterium; assembly: GCA_037446775.1. Taxonomy (GTDB): domain Bacteria; phylum Desulfobacterota; class Deferrisomatia; order Deferrisomatales; family JACRMM01; genus JBBIIA01. The sequence goes on along the minus strand of JBBIIA010000241.1, from coordinate 806 downwards.
CGGCCGCAGCCCGGCCTGGCCGCCGGGGGAGTAGTCGTCGCGCTTCCGCCGGTGCCGCTCCGGGGTGTAGTTGGCCACCATCGAGTCGAGGTTGCCGGCGGTGACCCCAAAAAACAGCCGGGGCTTGCCGAAGCGACGGAAGTCCTCGGCGTTCTTCCAGTCGGGCTGGGCCAGGATGCCCACCCGGCACCCCAGGGACTCCAGGTAGCGCCCCACCAGGGCCGCCCCAAAGGAGGGGTGGTCCACGTAGGCGTCGCCAGTGACGAGGACGACATCGAAGCGGTCGCCGGGGGAGGCGGGGGCTTCGAGCAGGAGGGGTCGGGTCGGGGGCATGGGCGAGGTCCTCGGCAGGGGCACGAACGGGCGCGAATCCTAAGGGCCCCCGTCAGGAATGTCAAACTTAGCCCGGCGGCCCTGGATATTCTTCCCCCGCCAACACGCTGTCGACGCCGTTCCGGGGCCCAGTTCCTCTTCGGCTCCTGCTTGGTGTTCACGAGGCCATCGAACCAGGTCTGGAACTCGTCGAGGAGGAGCGCCGTCGGCTGCTTCTGGAGGAGCTCCAGGATCAGCGTGTCGGAGGGCAGGTCAGGCTTTGCCGCCCCGAGGCCCTCCCACGTGCCGCGGATGTACTGGCCTTCGGGGTGCTGGTCGAGCCGTGTCGAGCAGGAGCGCTTCGAGGTCCTCCTGCTTGTAGAGGCGGTAGCCGTCGACCGGGTGCCGATGGGTCGAAGTCGATGGAAAGGAGCGTCGGCCAAGGCATCCCGCACCACCGCGGGCGCGCTGCCGGTTCACCGGCACCATCCTGC
>JBBIIA010000240.1:0-3595 GCA_037446775.1 Deltaproteobacteria bacterium | reverse complement strand
CGTTTATCCTGTTATCCGGTCGAAAAAACCTCCCTCACGTACCTCGCCGGTCTGAGGCGCAGCCTCGTTAGATATTGGATGCTCGATACTGGATTCTGGATGGATAGAGTCATCGAGCACCCCGCCGACTGGGAAAGGACCGCTGCCGTGGCCGAGCTTCGCCGCACCCCGCTTGTTGACCGCCACCGGGCCCTGGGGGCCACCCTGGTGGACTTCGCCGGCTGGGAGATGCCCCTTCAGTACCCGGGGGGCATCCTGCAAGAGCACCTGGCCACCCGCCAGGGCGCCGGGCTCTTCGACGTCTCCCACATGGGCCGGGTGGCGGTGGGGGGCGTAGACGCCCTGGCGTTTCTCCAGCACGTGCTGACCAGCAACGCAGCCGGGCTCGACCCCGACGAGGCCCAGTACGCCTTCCTCCCCACCGAGACCGGGGGCGCGGTGGACGACGCCTACCTGTACCGCTTCGCCGGGAGCGGCTACCTCCTGGTGGTCAACGCCGCCAACCGGGAGAAGGACCTGGCCCACCTGGCGGGCCACCTGGGCCACTTCGGCGAGGTGGAGCTCGCCGACCGCACCGCCGAGACCGCCCTGCTCGCCCTCCAGGGGCCCCGGTCCCGGGAACTCCTCGCTGGGCTCCTCACCGGGGGCCGGCTCCCCGACCCCCTGCGCAACCGGCTGTCGGCGGCCGCGGTCGCCGGGGTCGCCGTCGAGGTCGCTCGCACCGGGTACACCGGGGAGCCCCTCGGCTTCGAGCTCTTCTGCGCCGCCGCCGACGCCCCCCGGCTGTGGGACGCCCTGCTCCACGCCGGGGCGACCCCGGCCGGCCTCGGGGCCCGGGACACCCTGCGCCTGGAGGCGGGCCTGCCGCTGTATGGCCACGAACTGGGGCTCGACCCGGAGGGGCGCGAGATCCCCCTCTTCGCCCTGCCCCTGGCCCGGGTGGCGGTGAGCTTCTCGCCGCTCAAGGGCAGCTTCGTCGGCCGGGAGGCGCTTTTGCCCCAGCGCCAGGCGTGGGAGCGGATCGCCTTCCGGGACTACGGCCTCCGGGCCGACCTGCCCCGGCTGGTCCAACCCCTGGCGCTGCTCGGCCCCGGCATCGCCCGGGCCGGGGACCGGGTGCTTCGCGACGGCGCGCCCGTGGGCTGGGTGACCAGCGGCACCCGGGTCCCCCACTGGGTCTTCGACCAAGACGGCCTCGAGGGGGCGCCCACCGACCGCCACGGCCTGCGGTCCATCGCGCTCGCCTACCTGGACTGCGACCTGGGGTGGGACGACCGGGTCCAGGTGGAGGTGCGGGGCCGGGCGATCGAGGCCGTGGTCGTGGAGTTCCACCTGCGCAGCGAGGCCCCGCCCTACGCCCGGCCGATCCTGGTGGGCCACCAGCCCCCCGCCGAGCCGCCGGTGGCAAGCCCGGCGCCGGCCCGGGCGCTGGCGCTCCTGCGGCGGACCGCCGAGAACCACCGGTGGCGCCAGGAGGAGTGCGTCAACCTGATCGCCTCCGAGATGACCCCCTCGCCCCTGGTGCGCCTCGCCTCGGTGATGGATCCGGCGGGCCGCTACGCCGAGCACAAGGAAATGGAGGCCTTTTACGACGCCGACGTCTTCTACTACCAGGGCACCGACTTCATCCGGGAGGTGGAGCGGGCGCTGGTGGCCGAGCTCCGGGCCTTCCTGGGCTGCCGCGAGGTGGAGACCCGGCTCCTGTCGGGCCAGATGGCCAACGCGGCGGTCTTTAGCGCCCTGGTGGAGTACGCCAACCGGGCCGACCCCAAGCGCGAGCCCCGGCGCCTCGCCGCCGTGGTCAACCACCACCTCCTGCGGGGCGGCCACTTGAGCGCCCAGCCCATGGGGGCGCTCCGGGACTTCGTCGCCCGGGACCCGCGCACCGATCGACCGGCGGTGGAAGAGCTGCCGGTCCGCGCCGAGAACCCCTACCGGGTCGACCTGCCCGCCGCCCAAGAGCTGATCGCCCGGGTGCGGCCCGAGCTGATCGTCCTCGGCCGCAGCCTGGTTCTCCATCCGGAGCCCATCGCCGAGCTCCGCCGGTTCCTGGACGACCAGGGCCTCCAGGCGGTCCTGATGGTCGATCTGGCCCACGTGCTCGGGCTCGTGGGCCCCCACTTCCAGGACCCCTTCGCCGAGGGCGCCGACCTGGTCACCGGCTCGACCCACAAGACCTTCTTCGGCACCCAGCGGGGGATCGTCGCCGCCCGCTTCGAGGCCCACGAGGAGCGCTGGGCCCTGTGGGAGGCCCTGCGGCGCCGGGCCTTCCCGGGCTCGGTATCCAACCACCACCTGGGGACGCTTCTGGGCCTCTTGCTGGCGACCTACGAGATGAACCACTGGAAGGACCGGTACCAGCCGGCGGTCCTCCGAAACGCCAAGGCCCTGGCCCGGGCCCTAGCGGCCGGCGGCTTGCGGGTGGCCGGGGACCCGGCGGTCGGCTTCACCGAGACCCACCAGGTGGTGGTGGCGGTGGGCTACGGCCGGGGCCCCGAGGTGGCGGCCCGGCTCGAGGCGAACAACATCCTGTGCAACTACCAGGCGCTCCCCGACGAGGAGGGGTTCACCGCCGCTGGCGGCCTACGGCTCGGGGTGGCCGAGATGACCCGCTTCGGCATGGACGAGGCGGCCTTTGGCGAGCTGGCCGAGCTGATCCGGGCCTGCGTCCTCGACGGAGCCGCGGTCAAGGACCGGGTCCGGGCCCTGCGCGCCCGGTTCCGGGAGCTCGGCTACTGCTTTCGGGGGGCCGACTTCGAGGGGGTGCTCCGGGACCTCCGGGGGACGCTGGGGTAGGGTGACGCGTCGAGGCCGCCACCGGACGTGGTCACGGGTTCTCCCCCTTCGGTCGCCCCCGAGCCGCTACAACCGCTGGATCTCCAGGGCCGCCTCCCCCAGCTCCTGGTTGGCCCGGCGCAGGGCCTCCTCGTGGGAGACCACGGCGACCGCGCTCTTCGGCCGGCCCGCCACCAGGTACTCCTCGGCGAGGCGCATCAGCCCCTCCCGGGTCGCCCCCAGGGCCCCGTCCCGGACCCCCTGGCGGAGCTCCGGGGTGAGGCCCTGGCGCCGGCAGGCGAACTCCCGGCCCCCCTTGCCGCCGGGGGAGAGGGGGGTGTCGAGGTCGCTAAAGACCCCGAGGACCGCCTCCCGGACCTCGTCCCTTCCGAAGTCCCCCGAGGCCGCCCACCGGGCCGCGTCGTCGAACACCCCCAGGGTCCGGGCCAGGTGGGGGTCCCGGTAGGAGAGGACCGAGAAGAGCCCCGACTCGGCGCCGTGGGCGGCCATGCCGCCGTAAGCCCCCCCCCGCTCCCGGATCTCCCGGTGCAGGTACCCTCCCCGCAGGAGCTTGGCGAGGACCAGAAGGCCCCCAGCGTCGGGGTGGGCGAAGGGCACCGTCGGGTACACCCGGGCCACGTACGAGACCGGCACCGCGGCAGCGAGCCCCAGGCGGCACGGGACCGGGGCGAAGGGGGCGACCGGCACCGCCTCCCCGGCCCGCCCCCCGGGCAGGGCCTCCCCCAGGGCCGCCAAGCCGGCCCGGGCCCCGGCGAAGAGCGCCGCCTCCCCGGTGACCCCCCAGCGCGCCCCCGCGGCC
>JBBIIA010000239.1:0-3740 GCA_037446775.1 Deltaproteobacteria bacterium | reverse complement strand
GAAGGGCGCCCCGGCCCCGCCCCTTTGGCCTCCCGGTAAGGGTGGCGCCAGGGTCTCGGCGATCTCGGGTCGAGCGGCGGAGGTAGGGGGCCCATCTTCCCGAGGGTGGCGCCACCCTCGGGGGCCGGGGATGCCCTGGAGCGGGTCCCGCGCGCCGCCTCGACCGCAGCAGGGCCGCCGCGCCGGAGCCGGGGAGCCGGGCGCGCCGGTGCTTCCGCGGGAGGGCGCTGACCCCACGCCGCGGATCGCGCGGGCCCGCGGAAGGGCGCCCCGGCCCCGCCCCTTTGGCCTCCCGGTGGGGGCAGCGCCGGGGTCTCGGCGATCTCGGGGCTAGCACGCGACCAACCCTTGAACCCCCAAAGGAGCCGACCATGAGCGACCAACCCAGCGTCCGCGACCTCGTCAACGACCCCCGGCGGGTGGGGGTGCTGGCCACCACCAGCCGCGCCGGCGAGCCCAACGCCGCCGTCTTCGGCTCGCCCCACATGCCCGACGACCTCACCCTGGTGATGGCCCTCGGGGACACCCGCACCGCCCAGAACCTCCTGGAGACCGGGGTGGCGACCTTCCTAAGCGTCCTGCCGGCGGCCAACCCCATGGAGACCCAGGGGGCGCGGGTGTACCTGAAGGTGCGCGCCCTGGAGAAGGACGGCCCCAACCTCGAAGCCGCCAAGGCCGGCGTGCGGGCCAGGGCCGGCGAGCGCGCCGCCGCCCGGGTGCGCTACGCGGTCTTCTTCGACGTGGAGTCCACCCGCCCCCTGATCGACTGGAGCCCCCAGAGCACCGACCCGGTGCGGTGAGGGTGACGGCGGGGGCTCACCCGTCGGCTTCGACGGCGTCGAGGAAGTCGGCGAACGCCAGCAGTTCCTCGCGCAGCCGCGGCCACGCCGCTCTGAGGACATCGACGAGCCGGGCGACCCGCCCGGGGACCAGGTTGGTGGCGTAGGCGTTTCGGGCGAGGTGACGAAAGCGGCGGAGCTCGTCCAGCGCGGCCGCGGTTTCCGGCCCGATGACCGCGGGCCGAACCCCCGGGGCCGCTGCGGCCACCTGATCCACCAGGTCGCGGTGCCAGGCGTTGCCCACCGGGAGTTCGCCGTCGAGGGTCTGGGCGGCCAACTCGAGTAGGCGCTCCACTCCCGAGTAGAACCCATGCAGGTTGAACGCGACCGAGTCGAGGTACGCGGCGGTCTGGTCAGCGTCGGAGGCCCCCCGGCCGAGCGCGACCCAGGATCGGACGGCCCGCGCTCGCACCCGCTCCAGGTCGTCGATTTCCCCCCGGATTCGTGCCGCGAGGGAGCGAGCAGAGGATCTCACAGGTCGGAACCCTCGGCTTCGATGGCTGACCGGAGCGACGGACTGGCGGTCTCGATTTCCACGAAATCGACTCGGTGGTGCGGGACCGCGTCCTCGACGATGCGCCACGCTTCCCAGTAGTCGCCCTCCAGTCCCTCGACGGCGACGTCGACGTCGGAGCCCGTGGGCCAACCCTGTCCACGAGCCAGGGAGCCAAACAGCACGACCCGCCTCGCCCCGTACTCGCGCTTGAGCACGGTGGCCGCTTCGCGAAGGGCAGCCAGAAGCCGCCGCCGGTCCGCGGACCCCCGCACGTCGAGGCTCGTCTCCCCGATGCGCCGACGGGCGCCCCTTAGGTACTCCTCCCAGCCCTTGGGACCCAACTCCAGCGCGGTAGCCACCCGTCACACCTCCTGCCCCCCAGTGCCCCCCCAGCCGCAGCCTCGACACCTTCCCCGGCGTTCGCCGCCCACCGTCCGAAGTTCCCCGGAGGCCCCCTCTCGGGGCCATCCTACGACGCCCTTGTGCTCGGGACAAGGGACCTCAACCTCCTCCATCCCCCGCCGCCGTGGCCGCCCTTCCCGCGGGGAGAGAGCGTGCGCGGACGAGTCCGCCCCTGCTCGGACCCCATCCATCCGGTTTCATCCTGTCATCCTGTCCACCCACCCCCGTCCCCGGGGCTCAGAACCGCTCCACCAGCTTGTCGATGAGGTAGGTGCTCTCCCGGATCGCCTGCTCGCCGAAGGGGCCGAACCAGTCCGCCACCCGGGCGAACTCCCGGACGAAGCCCTCCCGGTCGCCCGCCTGGAGCATGGCGAGGTTGGTGCCGAGGCTCGCCACGTACTGCTGCAACAGCTCCCGACGCTCCGGGGTGGCGAAGATGATCTCGGCGTACAGCGCCGGATCCTGGGCGAAGAGCCGGCCCACCATGCCGAGCTCGAGGCGGTAGATGGGGCCCGAGAACTCCAGGGTCCGCCCCAGGTCCACCCCCCGTCGGCTGAGGAACTGACCGAAGGCGAAGGTGGCGAAGTGCCGAAGCGCCTGCACCACCGCCATGGCGTCGTCGTGCTCCTCGGGCCCCGCGGACACCACCACCGCCCCCCAGGCGGCGAGCTGGTCGAGCACCCAGCGGCACGCCCCGGGGTCGCGACCCGGGGTGGCGACGACGATCTGCTTGTCCAGGGCGGTGGTGGTGGGGCCAAACATCGGGTGGAGCCCGAGCACCGGCCCGGGGTGGGCCGCCAGCATCGCCGCCACCGGGCCGGCCTTGACGCTGGTAATGTCGGCCAGGACGCACGCCTCGGGCAGGTAGGGCGCGAGGCGCCCCGCCACCTCCGAAGTCGCCTCGATGGGCACGGCGAGCACGGCGAGGTCGGCCCCGGCGCCGAGCGCCCCCGCCCGGCCCCAGTCCTCCCGCTCCAGCACCCGCACCCGGTACCCCGCCTGGCCGAACCACCGGGCCAGGAGCCGACCCATGCCGCCGGCGCCCCCCACCAGGAGCACGGTCGCCCCGGGGCGCACCCCGTGGCCGGCCAGGGCCTCGGTCTGGGTGACCCGGGAGGCCCGCATCACCCGCCGCAGCACGTCCTCCACCAGGTCCGGATCCACCCCCGCCGCCCGGGCCTGGGCCCGGCGGCGGGAGATCAAATCCTCCTCCCGGGCCGGGTGGTACACCGGCAGCCCCAGCTCCCCTTTGGCCTCCGCCACCCGGGCCACCACGGCGCCCCGGGCCCGCAAGAGCTCGACCAGCTGTTCGTCCAGGCGATCGATCGCCGCCCGCAGCCCCTGGAGTTCCGCTTCCCCCTGGGTACCCGTCCCCCCTCGCCTCTCGGTCATCTCCGTCCTCCCGTCCCCACGCCGCCCGGCCCGTCGCTCCCGCCAGGATAGCACCCCAGCCCCCCGTCCGTCGCCGGCGAGCGGCAGGCGCCAGCGAAGGGGCGCCGAAGTCAGTCGTCGATGACCCGCCGGGCCTCGAGGAGCCGCCGCACCCAGCCCCCCGCCAAGCGCTCCTCGCGCACCACCTCGCCGGTCTTGGGGCTGTGGACCATGGTCTCCGGCCCGCTGTGGAGGCCGACGTGGAGGCCGCCCCCGCCCTTGCCGTCGAAGAACAGAAGGTCCCCCGGCGCCAGGGCCTCGGGGGCCACCGGCCGCCCCACCCCGCGCTGCTCCCGGGCGGTCCGGGGGATCGAGACCCCCACCTGGCGGTAGGCCCACTGGGCCAGGCCCGAGCAGTCGAAGCCGACCTCCGGAGCGTTGCCGCCGTAGCGGTAGGGGACCCCGGCCTGGGACCGGGCCACGTCGGCGACCCGGGCGCCCCGGGGGGCCCCCGAGAGGGGCACCGCGGGGGTTGGCGGCGGCACGGGGGCCTCGGGGCCCGCCGGGCAGGCCTCGATCGCGGGCTGGGGCGGCGGTTCGGGGTCGGGCCGGCGGGTCGCCGCCCCCCCGGC
>JBBIIA010000238.1:0-3880 GCA_037446775.1 Deltaproteobacteria bacterium | reverse complement strand
CAAGGCCCAGTTGGTGGCCAAGATCCGGCAGGTTACCGGATTGGGCTGAGCGGCTTCCCCGCCCAAGCCCGTCCCCCTTTCCGAGGAGTTTCCATGCCCGCAGCGGTCGTCGCCGAGGAAGTGTTTCTCGACTCGGAGCCCCTTGGTCTTGCCGACGAGCTTGCCCCCGTGGGCGAGCCCTTTTGCGCTCTCGTGTCGTCGGAGGACGAGGTCCGTCCGGACCAGATCGTCTACTTCGGCGTAGACCTGGAGATCGGCGACGTGGGCGAGGTGAAGGCTCGCGTTCTGTCCTGCGAGCCGCGGGCGGGCGGGTGCGAGGTGACCCTCGAGGTGCTGGCCCTCGACGCCCGCTATCCCGGCCCGCTCCGAAGGGCGCTCGTCGGCGGGGCGCCTGCGGTCCCGGCGGCCGGGAACGGAGGGGTGACCTGGGCCCTGGGTCTCAAGCAGACCAACGGCACCTTCGCGACCCTGGTGAACTGCCCGGCCGGGCTCCTGACCGCGGCCCAGCTTCGCACGATCGCGGAGCTCGCGGAGAAGGGCGCCGGCCTCGCCAAGCTCACCCACGCCCAGCGGGTGGTGCTCTTGCTCAAGCCAGGCCAGCTCGACACGGTCCGCGACGACCTAGCGGCGGCAGGGCTGCGGGTGGGCGTCCTCCACCACGGCATCCGCAACATCCGGGGGTGCTGCGGCGCGCTCTGCCGCTGGGCCCAGGAGACCGACGGCCTCGGGCTCGCCCTCGCCCTCGACCAGGCCCTGTTCGGGCGACCGATGAAGTTTGACGTGAAGATCGCGGTGTCGGACTGCGCCCGCAACTGTATGGAAGCGTACTGCGTCGACATCGGGCTGATTGGGGACCGGGGCACCTACGGGGTGTACGTGGGCGGCGCGGCCAGCGCCCACCAGCTACGGGCGGTGCGGGTGGCCCAGGGGGTGGCGCCCGTCGACGCGATTCCCCTGGTGGAGAGGATCCTGGGGTGGTACGAGGCCAACGCTCTCGACGGCGAGCGCCTCCACAAGACGCTGGAGCGGCTCGGCAGGCCAGAGGCCGAGGCCCGCGCTGGCGGCAGCTTCCACGAGGCCGCCCGGGCCTTTGAGGGCGTCGAGCTGGGTGATGATGTCGCCCGGACGCTGAGCCGCAAGCTCGCCCGGTCATGGGGGGCCCGTCGGCTCCAGGAGGGCCTGGGGCTCGTCCCGTGACCGCCGTGCTCCGGGCCACCAGCCGTGGGGATCGAGATGGACCCCGTCGGCGGGTGGGGCGGCGCTTCGCGGGCTGCGCCCAGGCGCATCGTGCCTCGCCCGAGGGGAGCTGCCCCTACGGATGCCGGGGGCTCGGCGCTTTCGCTCCCCACCACCCCCTTTCGCCGCAGGAGAGCCACCCATGCCGGTAGGCAGCCACAAAGACGCGTTCAAGGCCCACCAGGTCGTCAAGCGACTCGCGGCCGACAACCCCCACCCGGTCCTCGCGCGACTCGCGGCCGACATCTTGCTCGACTTCGTCAAGAACCAGCGGCAGATCCGCGCCGAGTCGCCGCCGCCGGTGCTGCCCGCCGACTCCACGCCCTACGTCGCGGACCAACTCGACCGGGCGCTGCAGGGGGTCGAAAGCCTGTGCGGAAAGTGCGAGGAGAGCCACGACGACGGGTGCTTCGTCAATCAGACCCGCCGTGCCCTCATCGCCGCCCGCACCGGTATCGACCTGGGGCCGCGGTTTGACGGCAAGAAGCTTCTGGCCGACCTGATCGCCGAGGCGGACCGGCTGGCTCGGGTGCCGAGCCGCGACGAGCCCGCGACTGCGGGCCCCGGCGGGGTGCCCCCCTCGAGCCCGGCCGAAGACGACTGGCGGCGACGGTACGAGGACCTCCGCGAGCAGGAGATCTTCCGCAGCACGCTCATCGACGAGGCGGTCGAGACGATCCGCTCCGTCACCCGGGGTGACTTTGCGGCCGAGATGCCGGTGCACGACGACGAGCAGCTCGCCAAGGTCGCCACCGCCTTCAACCTGATGCTGCGGGCCGTCCACGAGACCATGCGCAACCTCGACCGCCTAGTCGCGGCGCGCAGCGGCGAGCTCCGCACGATCATGGACACGGTGCCGGTGGGGCTCCTCACCCTGAACGAGGCGCTGCGCATCCAGCCCGAGTACTCCAAGGCGTGCGAGGCGATCCTGGAGCTCGGGGAGCTCCGGGGGCGAGACTTCCTCGACACCCTCGGGCTCACGCGCCGACGTGGCCAGGACCGGATCGACCTGGCGAGCTTCCTCGATTTCGCGGCCCAGGGCCGCTTGGACGAACGGGACGTGGCCTTCCTGAACCCCTTCCCGGAGCTCGCGCTCCCCGGGCCCGACGGCGCACGCCCCACCTGGGTCCGCCTCCAGTACAAGCGGATCGACCGGGGCTCGGAGCCAGCGTACCTGCTGGTCGTTCTGGAGGACATCACCGAAGCCAAGGCCCTTCAAGAACGCGCCGAGCAGTCGGAGCGACGCAACAACCAGCTCGCCGCTGTCGCCGAGGACCCCGACCTCTTCTGCGACTTCCTCCGCGAGGCCCGCGCCATTCTGGCCGGCGCCGACGCCGACCTAGCCGCGCTCCCCACCTCTCCTAACCCCATGCCCCTGATTCACGGCATCTTCCGCGGGGTGCACACCATCAAGGGGTCGGGCGGCGCCGTGGGGCTGGGGCAGGTGAGCTGCCTCGCCGGGGCCCTCGAAGACCGCCTCAGTCAGCTCCGGGCCGCCGACTCCGTGGCCGCCGAGGCGCTCGCCGAGACCCGCGCCGCCCTCGACGACATCCGGGCCGCCGTGGAGGAGGCCGTCCGGGAGACCGAGAAGCTCCTCGGCGTCTCCCTCGACGGCGCCAAGGGCGCCGCGCTGCGGATCGACAGCCACGAGATCCGCCGCCACATGGACGAGATCGGCGCGCTGCCCCTGGCGGCCGGTCACCGGGCCGCCATCCTGGAACGGCTGGCCGAGCTGCGGCGTATCGACCTCAAGAAGGGGCTGGCCCGGTCCCTCCGGATCGTCCCGGGCCTGATCCAGCGGCTCGACAAGGATGTGGAGTTTCGGGTGGAGGACGGCGGCTTGCGGCTCGACTGCGACGTGGCCCACGAGCTCAATGGCCCGCTCGTGCACCTGCTCCGCAACGCCTTCGACCACGGCATCGAAGGGCCCGAGGAGCGCGAGCTGCTTGGGAAGCGCCCCCGGGGTCTGGTACGCCTTACGGCCGAGGCGCGGGAACCCGGGTTCGCGGTTGTGCTCGCCGACGACGGCAAGGGCCTCGACCCCGAGGCGCTGCGGACCTCGGCGGTGAAGAAGGGGCTCCTCACGCCCGAGGAGGCCGCGGTGCTGTCCGACCCGGAGGCCCAGGCGCTGATCTTCCGGCCCGGATTCTCGACCGCTGCGGTCGTAAGCGACGTCTCGGGCCGCGGCGTGGGCATGGACGCCGTCGTGGCTGCTGTCCGCGGGGCCCTGGGGGGAGCCCTGACCCTCGAGTCGACCCCGGGCCAAGGCACGCGGATCACGCTGGTCGTACCCCAGAGGTAAGAAGCTGCCGGGGATAGGCGGACCCGGCCGCAGTCGGCGAGTTCGAGGATGAATATCTTCCCGTCTCTCGAGAAGGTCGAGGATCGCGTCGAGGCGGTCGGGTTGAGCAGGTCGGGCCCGGCAAGAGCTGGGCCGGAGCTTGGGGGGCTTCTGAGGGCGCGGGGAACCAGGAGGCGGGGGCCTCGGCAGCCGAGCTGTGGAGGAGCTGCCAGCGGGCACCCTCCTTGGTGCCGGAGGCGCTCGCCAGGGGCCCGCCGAGGGGCTGACGCGGGCCGGAAACCGGCGAGTCGTCCTACGTCCCCTCGGGGGTTCCCGCTCAGCGCGGGGGGCGCTACTCGGGGG
>JBBIIA010000237.1:0-3953 GCA_037446775.1 Deltaproteobacteria bacterium | reverse complement strand
GCGCCCGCTGAAGACGAAACTTGACGCATCGTCAAAGATCTCTGCCCCTCAAGGACTTCTAGCGCTGCTCCGTTTTTCCCCCCGTTGACACCAGCCCCCGCCCCGTGGTACCTAGCGACTCCAGTGAGGTGATGGCGTGACGAAGCTTCGGTGCTGCCTTTTGGCGAACAAGGCCCCTCGAGCTACCGGCGCGGCGGCTGCCGCGGCCGCTCGTCCGAGCGCTGCCCATCGCCTCGAGGGTGCGACCTAAGACTCGGTCCCCCAACGGAAATCCGCCGAGGCCATGGGCAGCCCCCATGGCCTTTGTTGCGTCTTGTGCCCCGAGCGGGCCCCCCGGGGGCCGGGGCGAGAGGAGAAGACCCCCATGCGAAACAACATCGTCCACATCGGCGCCGGCGAGCTTACGTACGAGATCCGGGCCATCGTCGCTATCGCCGAAAAGCTCCAGAAGCTCGGCATGAAGGTCCGGATGGAGAACATCGGGGACCCGGTGGCCAAGGGCGAGGCGGTGCCCGGGTGGATGAAGGAGATCGTCGCCGACCTGGCCCGCCAGGACTGCTCCTACGCCTACTGCCCCACCAAGGGCCTTCTGGAGACCCGGGAGTTTCTGGCCGACCGGACGAACCGCCGGGGGGGCACCCAGATCGCCCCCGACGACATCGTCTTCTTCAACGGCCTCGGGGACGCCATCCAAAAGGTGTACGGCCTCCTGCGCCGCGAGGCCCGGGTGATCGGACCGTCCCCCACCTACTCGACCCACTCCTCCGGGGAGGCGGCCCACGCGGGGACGAGCCCGGTATCCTACCTCCTCGATCCCGCTCGGCGCTGGTACCCGGACCTGGACGACCTGCGCCTGTCGGTCCGCTACAACCCGGCCATCTCGGGGCTCCTGATCATCAACCCCGACAACCCCACCGGCGCGGTGTACCCCGAGCCGGTGCTCCGGGAGATGGTGTCCATCGCCCAGGAGCACGACCTCTTTCTCCTGAGCGACGAGATCTACATCAACCTGGTGTACAACGGGGAGACCACCCGGCCCCTCTCGGACGTGGTGGGCGACGTGCCGGCCATCGCCATGAAGGGGATCAGCAAGGAGCTGCCGTGGCCCGGGGCCCGGTGCGGCTGGATCGAGGTGTACAACGCCGACCGCGACCCGATGTTCAAGCGCTACGTTCAGAGCATCGTCGACTCCAAGATGGTGGAGGTGTGCTCCACCACCCTGCCCCAGAAGGCGATCCCCCTGATCCTGAGCCACCCCGAGTACGCGGGCTGGCTCGAGGAGCGCAAGGCGCGCTACCAGGCCCACTCCAACACCGCTTACGAGATCCTGCGCCAGGTGCCCGGCATTCGGGTCAACCGCACCAACGGCGCCTTTTACATGAGCGTCGTCTTCGAGGCGGGGGTACTGACCGACCGCCAGACCCTGCCCATCCCCCACCCCGGGGTGAAGGATCTGGTGGAGCGCCTGGTGGCCGAGCCCGGGGTGAGCCTCGACAAGCGCTTCGTGTACTACTTGCTGGGATCGGCGGGGGTGTGCGTGGTGCCCCTGTCGTCCTTTTGCACCGCCAACCAGGGGTTCCGCATCACCCTTCTCGAGCCCGACCCGGCGGAGTTCGAGCGCACCTTCCAGCGGGTGGCCGACCACATCCGCCAGTACCTGTCGTCCTAATCGGGGGCGGCGACCGCTGGCGGGGTCGCCCGGCCGGTGCTACAGTGGGCCTCTCGAACCCGAGGGGTGGAGGTCCACCATGGCAGCCGAGAACGGGGTAACCGAGGCGGCGAGGCTCTTGGCCGACGGTCGCTACCTGGAGGCCCAACAGGCCTTCGAGGCCCTGTGGCGCGAGGGAGAGGACCCGGACCGGGACCTGTACCGGGGCTGGGTGCTGCTGGCGGCGGCGCTCTTTCACCGCGACCGGGGCAACCACCGGGGGGCCGAGCTGTGCTTCGCCCGGGCGGAGCGCCGCTGGACGGGGTACTCCCTGGGGGCGGGCGGCATCGACCTGGCCGGGGCGCTCGCGGCGGTGGACGACGTGCTCGGGAAGGAGTGGCGCTGCCCCGACCTGCCGTGGCCGGCCCGGGAGCGCCGCAAGAGCCGACGCGAAGGGGGGGGTGGATGGTACGGCTGAGGATCCTCGTCGCCCTGGTCGCCGGGGTCCTGGTGGGCTGTGGCGTCATCTCCCGGGAGGTGCGCCGGGAGGCGGCGCCCATTCGGGGCCTCCCCGAAGTCCGCGAACGGCCCGAGGCCTTTTCGGGGCAGACCGTCATCCTCGGCGGCGCCGTCATCGAGACCCGCAACCGCCCCGAAGGCACCACCCTCGTCGTGCTGGAAAAGCGCCTCGGCTGGAACCAGGAGCCCCGCACCGACGACGCCAGCGGCGGCCGCTTCCTGGTCCGCTTTCCCGACTACCTCGATCCTGCCCTCTTCGCCCCCGGCCGCCGGATCACCGTCGCCGGCGCCGTGACCGGCACCGCGACCGAGCCGGTGGGAGGCGCGCCCTACCGGTACGTGCTCCTCGACGGCCGGGAGGTGTACCTGTGGAAGGAGCCCTCCTGGTCCACCGCGCCCCCGTGGGCCCCCTACGAGCCCTGGTACCCCTGGTGGTACGACCCCCGCTGGGGGCGGCGGCCGTGGTGGTGGTGATCCCCCTCTCCTCGCCCCCCTCTCCTCGCCCATAACCGCCGTTTTTTTGGCAAGGTTGACAGGCGGACGACAAGAAATTTTCGCGGACGACAGCCGGTCGACTTTTGTTTCCTACCGACGCTGTCGTTAGACCCGGGTTTGACAGTTGCTGCGAACACATCACCGAAAACCGCTGGCAGACCGGTAGCTTGCGCAGCCGGTCGCGATCGGGTGTGAATCGGCATGCAATATTGACCCACCTGGAGGCCTGATCGGCGTCCAAAATTGACCCACCTCAGCATCCTCCCCCAGGCTGCGGCGAACCCGCAGGCTGGAGGAGGCACAGAGGAGATGCTGATCGTGGAGACCATCCGAAGGATCCGGGTCGCGGCATTCCGCGACGGGAAGTCGATTCGCGAGATTACCCGGGAGTTGAACCTGTCCCGCAACACCGTGCGCAAGGTCCTGCGGTCGGGGGCGACGGAGTTCCGGTACGAGCGCACGGACCAGCCGCGCCCAAAGCTGGGAGAACACGTCGAAACGCTGGAGGCGTGGCTTGGGGCGGAGGCCGACTTGCCGCGCCGACAGCGCCGTACGGCGATGGTCCTGTTCGAGGACCTTCAGCGGCAGGGCGACGAGGGAGGCTACGACGCGGTACGCCGCTTCGTGGGCTCGTGGTGGCGGGATCGCGTGGGGAGGGAGAGCAAGGCGTTCGTGCCGCTCACGTTCGCGCCGGGGGAGACGTTCCAGTTCGACTGGAGCCACGAGGACGTGGAGATGGTCGGGATGCCGGTGCGGGTGAAGGTGGCGCACGTGCGGCTGTGCCACAGCCGGATGATGCTGTGCGTGCCTTCCCTCGCGAGTCCTTGGAGATGGTCTTCGCGGGGCACGAGCGGGCGTTTCGGCTCTTCGGGGGCACGTGCCGCAAGGGGATCTACGACAACCTCAAGACCGTGGTGCAGGAGATTCTGGTCGGCAAGGATCGGCTCTTCAACCGTCGCTTCCAGCCGTTCGCCTCCCACCACCTGTTCGAGCCGGTGGCGTGCACGCCGGGGGCGGGGTGGGAGAAGGGGCAGGTGGAGAACCAGGTGGGCACGGTGCGCCGGCGGCTGTTCGTGCCGCGACGGAAGGTCGCAAGCTTCGAGGAACGCAACCGCCACCTGGAGGCCCAGTGTGTGGCCTACGCCAAGGCGCACCAGCATCCGGAGTTTTCGGACCGAACCATCTGGGAGGTGTTCGACGAGGAACGCGCCCACCTGGTGGGGGTGCCGGCCACCTTCGACGGCTACCAGGAGTCTCCGGCAAAGGTGTCCACGACGGCCTTGGTGCGTTT
>JBBIIA010000236.1:0-4094 GCA_037446775.1 Deltaproteobacteria bacterium | reverse complement strand
GGGGCGTCGCCGAGGTGCGGGGGCACATCAAAGACGCCTTCTTCCGACCCTATCTGCCGGGGTCGTCCCTCAAGGGGGCGATCCGCACCGCCCTGTTGGCCCGGGCGGTGGCCGAGGGAGGCGGCCGCTTCGCGGCCCGGCTGCCCGGCGGCGACCGCCCCCCCCAGGCCAAGTTCGCAGCCCAACGGCTGACCGAGGCGGTGTTTTCCCCCGGTGCGCCCCGGGGCAGGACCCCTAATCACGACCTCCTGCGGGCCCTCCACGTGGGAGACGCCCTGTTCGAGGTAGGCGCCCTGAGGCTCGCCGACGTGCGGTGGATGAACCTCACGGTCAACGGCTGGGGCTGGCGCGACATGGCCACCCGGCAGAACAAGCCGGCCTGGCGGGAGGCGAGCGGGGTGGTCGCCGAGGCTCTGCCGCCCGGGGCCTCGGCTTCCTTCGCCTTGCGGGTCGACCGATTTCTCACCCAGGACTCGGGAGCGAGGCACGCCCTGGGGTGGTCGGAGGCCGACCCGGTTCTCGCCGCCCTCGCTTCCTTTGACGCGCTCCGCGACCTGCTCAACGCCCACGCCCGACGGCGGCTTCAGGCCGAGCTGGCGTTCTTCCAGGCTCACCGGGTGCCCGGAGCGGCCCAGGCGTGCCAACGGTTGCTGGGCGAGCTCGCGGGCGACTCCGAAGCGGCCTACCTTCGGGTGGGCTGGGGCAACGGTTGGGCGGGCATGACCGGCGACTGGATGGACGCGGCCACGGCGGCGCGCATGCGCGAGCTGTTTCGGCTCGGCCGCGCCAGCGTGAGCCAGTTCCCCAAGACCCGCCGCCTGGTGGTCAGCGGCTCCGAGCCGTGCCTGCCCCTGGGCTGGGTGCGCCTCCACTCCCCCGAGGCTTCGCGGGTGCTCGCCGCCGAGCGTCGACGGGCTCGAGAGGAAGCCGACGCCGCCGAGGGGCGGCGCCGGGCGGAGGAGAGCCGTGCCGCCGCCGAGGCCGCGGCCGCCCAGGCCGCCGAAGCCGCCCTGACCGACGAAGACCGGGCCCTGCGCGACCTGCGCCTGCGGCTCGAGCGGGCCACCGGCGCCGACCTCCAGCCTGGAGGGCCACTGGCCAGCGCCCTGAACCTGGCGCTCCAGAACGCCGGGTCGTGGACGACGGGAAGCCGGCGGCAGCTCGCCAATCTGGCCGAGGCCGTCTGGAACCGGGTCGGCTGGGGCAAGGGCGAGAAGAAGGCCGAGAAGCAGGCGAGGCTCGAGAGCCTGCGGAGGGGGTGATCCGTGGTGCGCGACGGGGGGTTCGCGGCGATGGGCCCGGGGGGGGCAGGGTCCTTGACCCGCCCTCGGCGCAGTGATATCAACGTTGATAGCGTTGCCTCGTGTGCGCAAGGAGGGTCGGCCGTGGCACAGGTGATCGTTCGGAATCTCGACGAAGGGGTCGTGCGGGGCCTCAAGGCGCGGGCCGAGCTGCGGGGGCGGGCCCTGGAGCAGGAGCTCCGGGAGATCTTGACCGAGGCCAGCCGACTGGGGCCCGCCGAGCGGCTGGCGTTTGCGGACCGGGTCCGGGCCCTCGGCGGCGGGCGGCCCGGGCGCGACAGCGTCGAGCTGATCCGCGAAGATCGGGAGTCGCGGTGAGCTGGATCGTCGACGCCTCGGTCGCGGCCAAGTGGCTCTTCGAGGAAGACCTGACCGACCGCGCTCGCGAGCTGTTGGCCTCGCCCGGCGAGCTGCTGGCGCCTGAGCTCGTGCTGCTCGAGGTGGGCAGCGTGGCCTGGAAGCGGGTCGCCCGGGGCGAGACCTCGGCCGAGCACGCCCGCGCCGCGGCGGCGGCTTTGCCCAGGCTCTTCTCCCTGCTCGTCCCGGTGGCCGAGATGTACGAGAGGGCGCTGGGGCTGGCGCTGGAACTGGGGCACCCCATCTACGACTGCACCTACCTGGCCCTGGCCGAGGCGCGTCGGCTCCCCCTGGTGACGGCCGACCGCCGCCTCGCCGAGCGCCTGTACCCGACGCCGTGGAAGAGCCGGGTCCGCTACCTGGGCGAGTTGTAGGAGGGCGCCGGGCTCGCCGAGCCGGCCGGAACTGCGTGGGCTGCGGCGGCACACGGGCAGGGGTGGAGGATGGGCTCGATCTCTCACCGCTGCTTCAAGAGGCCTCGAACGGTTACGCCGACCTCCCTCGCGATCGGCCGGAGCAGGAGCGGCGAGATGTGGCTGCCCCGGTGAAAGGGCCCACAGTCCGCGGCCCTCGTTGACCGGCGACGGCGGTCAACGTACATTGCTTTCATACATCGCTGGAGGATCTCATGGTGCGCACCCAGATCTACCTGACCGAAGAAGAGCACGCCGGTTTGCGTGCTCTCGCACGGCAGACCGGCCGAACCCAGAGCGAGCTGATCCGGGGCGCCGTCGACCGCCTCCTCGCGGGCGCGGCGCCGCCGGACCGGGTGGCGATCCTCCGCCGAGGGCGGGGCCTCTGGGCGAACCGAACCGACCTGCCCGAGGCAGCCGAGCTGCGCCGGGAGTGGGACCGCCAGCACCTCGGCCTCACCGGGGGATGAGACCGTGCCCGGCGGCTTCGTGGTGGACACCGATGTCTTGATCGACTACCTGCGCGGGCGGGAGGATGCCGCCGCCTGGCTCGAGGCCGCCAAGGGTTCTCTGGCGGTGTCGGCCGTGACCGTGGCGGAGCTCTTCGCCGGGGTTCGGGAGGGCAAGGAGAGGCAAGAACTCGAGGTCTTCCTCCAGGCCCTCGAGGTGGTTCCGGTGGACACCGCCATCGCCGAGTGGGCAGGGCTCTACCGCCGCGACTTCCTCCGAAGCCACGGCACCGGGCTCGCAGACGCCGTCATCGCAGCCACGGCTGAGGCGTCGAGGATGCCGCTCGTCACCCTGAACGCCGCTCACTTTCCCATGCTCCGAGAGGTGGTCGTCCCCTACCGAAAGCAGTGACCGTGGCTGCCCACCCGGGTTCGCTTCGGCGGGACCGCGCAGCGGAATGTGGACCCCAAAGCCCGGTCGTGCACCTGCCCCCCGGCAGGTCCCTGGGTCTTCGGGTAGGCCCGACCCCTCAGGCTGAGCCAGGCCTTGAGCGCCTTCTCCGCGGTTTGCTGCGCGTGGAAGCCGAAGATCGAGTCCTCGAACCGCTCCTCGTCGAGCATGTTCCCAAGCGCCTTGAGGTCTGCCGCGGCCGCGGCGAGCATGCGGCGGGCATCGTCACGGTCGGTCATAGAGCACCCGTCCCTCCCGGAGCGCCCGGGCGGTCACGTGGTTCGTGGTGGTCCGCCAGCTCTCCACCTCTTCGGAGCTGAAGAGCAAGACGTCGACCGGCACCGAAAGGCGCCACAGGGCCCGCCGAATGCGCGCCGTCTCCTTCCTTCGCCCCTGGGCCTCCAGCGTTGCCGCGTGCTCCACCACCAGCAGGTCCACGTCGGCGTCGGGCCGGTTCTTGCCCCTGGCCCGCGAGCCGAAGAGCACGATTTGCGCCGGGTTCACCTCGGTCACGATCGTCTGCACCAGCTCTTCGAGCATGGCCTCGGCACCGGTCGCCACCGCCTCGCCTCCCGTTCTCAGCGCGTCGGACCGCGCCGTTCACCGACGCCCGCAGTCTAACTCGGCCCGGGAAGAGAGGCGACGCGCCGGGCGCTGGCGACGGGCCGGCAACCTTCGGCAGTGTTGCCGGGGCTGACCCGGGCCAGCCGGGCGGGGTAGAAGAAGGCAAGGATGAAGGATGAAGGATGAAGGATGAGGGATGGGAGGGGAACGCGTGCACCGCGATCTGTACCTGGTGGCTTACGACATTCGCGATCCGCGGCGGCTGGCGCGGGTGCTCAAGCACGTGGTGGGCTACGCGTCGGGGGGGCAGAAGTCGGTGAAGGAGTGCCACTTGAGCGAAGGCGAGCGCACCGAGCTCGTGGCCGGGCTCTCGGACCTGATGCGGCTCGAGGTGGACCGGGCCCACGTGATCCGCCTGCGCACCAACTGCGCCGTGTGGACCCTGGGGGTCGGAGTGCCGCCCGAGGACCCCGCCTTCTACTTCGTCGGCGGCGGAATAAGGCAGGGATGAAGGATGAGGGATGAGGGATGAAGGATGAAGGATGAAGGATGAAGGATG
>JBBIIA010000235.1:0-4128 GCA_037446775.1 Deltaproteobacteria bacterium | reverse complement strand
TGACGGGTGACGGGTGACCGGTGACGGGTGATCGGTGATCGGTGATCGGTGATCGCCGCCACCTTCATCCTTCATCCTTCATCCTTCATCCTTCACCCAGCATCCAGCAGCCAGCGGCCAGCGGCCGCGAACTTGTCGAGACCGGCTCCCCCCCAAGGCGCGTTCGCGGGCAAGCCCGCTCCTACAAGGGCCCGCCTTTCCTGCTTTCTTCAACAATTGCGCGCACTTGCGCTCTTTTCACTTGCCTACGCAGAACTCCCGGAAGACGGCAGCCAGGACATCCTCCGGGGTCCCTACCCCAATCAGGGCGGCCAGGCTCCTCCGCGCGCCGTGAAGCTCGCTCGCCGCCACCTCCGGGTAGCCTCCCGCCGCGAGCACGGCCTCCGCCCGGGCCACCGCGTCCCGCGCCGCGGCCACCAGGTCCCGGTGCCGCAGCCGGGTCAGGGGTGCCTCGTCGCCCGCCCCCTCCGGCCCCTGGGCCGCTCGGGCCAGGGCGCCGACCACGGCGCCGATCCCCTCCCCGGTAACGGCCGATACGGTCAGGACCGGCCCCCCCAGGGCGGCCGCCAGGGCTTCTCCCCCCGCGCTTCCCAGGTCCCCCTTGTTCACCAGCCCCAACGCCCGGCCGCCCTCCCCCAGGGCCCGGGCCTCCGCCAGCTCCTCCGCCGAGAGCCCTCGGGACCCGTCCCCCACGTACACCACCAGGTCTGCTGCTTCCGCCGCCGCCCGCGCCCGCCGGACCCCCTCCCCCTCCACCGCCCCGGCCGCTTCCCGCAGGCCCGCGGTGTCGACCACCCGCATCGGCACGCCCCCTACCTCGATCCACGCCTCCACGGTGTCCCGGGTCGTCCCGGGCTCCGGGCTCACGATCGCCCGCTCGTGCCCCGCGAGGCGGTTCAACAGGCTCGACTTGCCGACGTTGGGGCTCCCCACCAGGGCCACGGTGAACCCGTCCCGGGCCGCCCGGCCCCGCCCGAAGCCCGCGAGCTTCTCCTCCAGGGCCCCCCGCACCTCCCGGAGCCGCGCCCCTATCGACGGGACGTCCAGGCTCCCCAGCTCCTCCTCCGGGAAGTCCAGGTGCGCCTCCAGGGGCGCCAGCACCCCCTCCAACGCCCCCTGCCACCCTTCGGCCTCCCGGGAGAGGCCACCCCCCAGCAGGGCTCCGTGGACCCGCAGGGCCCCCTCGGTCCGCGCCCGGATCACGTCCAGCACCGCTTCCGCCTGCACGAGATCCAGTCGCCCGTTGGCGAAGGCGCGGAAGGTGAACTCCCCCGGCTCGGCCAACCGGGCGCCGGCGCCCAGCACCGCGTCGAGCACCGCCCCCGCCGCCGCCCGGCCCCCGTGGCAGTGGAGCTCCAGCACGTCCTCCCGGGTGTAGGAGGCAGGGCCCGGCATCCACAAGGCGAGCACCTCGTCCACCGCAGCCCCGTCGCGACCCACCAGCCGGGCCAGCCGGGCCAGCCGTGGCTCCAGGGACACGGGGCCTCCCCCCAGCGCCCGCAGCACCGCCCGCCCGATCTCCCCCGAGGCAGGGCCGCTGACGCGAACGATCGCGACCCCCCCCTCCCCGGGCGGGGTGGCGGGTGCCGCGATCGTGTCCTGCCACATGTGCCGGGGCCCCGGCCCCCGCGTCCCTACGCCGCGCTCTTCGCCGCGGTCTTCGCCTCGGCTTGCCGCAACATCCACCACTGCTGCCCGATGCTCAAGACGTTGTTCACCAGCCAGTAAACCACCAGGCCCGCCGGGAAGTTCAGGAACATGAAGGTGAAGATGACGGGCATCCCGTACAGCATCATCTTCATCTGTACCTCGTTGCCGGCCGTCATGGGGGTCATCTTCTGCTGCAGGTACATGCTCGCCCCCATCAGGAGCGGCGTGATGTAGTATGGATCCTTCGCGGAAAGGTCCTGGATCCATAAAAAGAACGGCGCGTGGCGCAGCTCGATGGAATCCAGCAGGATCTTGTACAGCGCGAAGAAGAACGGGATCTGCACCAACATCGGCAGGCAACCCCCCAGGGGGTTTACCTTGTGGCTCCTGTAGAGCTGCATGACCTCCAGGTTCAGGCGCTCCTTGTCGTTTCCGTACTTCTCCTTGATCTTGTTCATCTTTGGCTGGAGCTCCTTCATCCGAGCCATCGACTGGAAGCTCTTCGCGCTCAGGGGCCAGAAGAGCCCCTTGATCACCGTCGTCAAGACGATGATGGCGATCCCGTAGTTGCCGATCACGCCGAAGATCGCATTTAGGAACCACAGCAGCGGCTTCGCCAGCGCGTCGAAAAAGCCGTAGTCCACCACGTGGTCCATCTTGGAGCCCAGGGGCGCCAGCGCGCTCGCCAGCTTCGGGCCCAGGTACAACCGGTAGCCCTGAACGACCTCCGCGCCGGGGTTGAGCTCAAAGGTCGGCCCGAGGAGCTCCGCCTCCGGCACCTTCTCCATCCCCTGGTGCAGGCCCACCCGCAACCCGGCGGAGCCGTCGCCCTGGGGCACCGCGGCCACCAGGAAGTACTTCTCCATCAGGGCCGCCCAGGCGACGTCGCTCCCCACCTGGACCCCTTCCTTGGCGTCCTTCAGGGAGACCTCCTCGAAGTCCCCGCCCTTGAAGTACGCCGGCCCCGTGAAGCTGTAGCTGTCCTCGTGGGGGCTGAAGTCCTGGGTCAAGAGGAGCCCGAGCCGATCCCGCAGTACCTCTCCGGTGCCGTTGACCACCCGCACGGTGAGCTCCAGGTCGTAGCGGCCCGGGGCCAGGGTGTAGGTCTTCTCCAGCCGCAAGCCGCTCGACCCGGTCCACCCGTACGCCACCCGCGAGCCGGTCCGCTCCAGCTCCTCGTACACGGGAAACGCCCCGAGCCCCTGGCTCGCCACCAGCCGCACCGCCCCCACCAGGTCCAGGCCCGAGGCCCCCGCCAAGAGCTCCACCGGCTGCCCGTCGTCCCCCACCTCGCGGGTGTACTCCCGCAGCCGGGCCCGGGTGACCGCCGCCGCCTTGTTGGTCAGCTCGACCTCCACCACCTCGTTGGCCAAGACCGCCCGGGTCACCACCGGGACTACCGCGGTTACCGCCGGGGTCCCCTCCGGCGTCACCTCGGGCGCCGCCTCCAACACCCCGGGCGGCACCGCCGGCCTGCCGACCCCGGTCGAAGCGGGCCCGGCACCCCCGCCCCCCTCCGGCGCCCGGGCCGGGGGAGGCGGCGCCAGATAGTTCTGGAACACCAGCAAAACAGCCATGGACAAGACCACGGCCAGGATCGTCCGCTTGATTTCCATGCTTCCATCATCCGGTTCGGGGTGGGCGGCGCGGGGCTACGCCGGCGGGACGGGATCGACACCCCCGGGGTGCCAGGGGTGACAACGAGCGAGGCGCGCGGCGGTGAGCCACGCGCCCCGCCAGAACCCCAGGCTTCGGAACGCTTCTAGCGCGTAGGCGCTGCACGTGGGGTAGAAGCGGCAGGCGGGCGGCAAGAGCGGCGACAGCACCAACCGGTAGCCCATCACCGCAGCCGCTGCGAGGCGCGCGGCCACGCCAGGACCAGCGGGTCGAGCTCCTCGGCCACCGCCGCCAGGCCGAGCGCCGGCGCCCCCCGCTTCGCCACCACCACCAGGTCCAAGGGCGGCGCCACCTCCGCCCGGCGGGTCCGGAAGTACTCCCGCAACAGCCGCTTCACCCGGTTGCGGTCGTGGGCCCGCTTCGACACCTTCTTCGACACCACCGTGCCGAGTCGGCTCTCGGCGCCCGGGGCCTTCGCCATCAGCGCGCGAAAGTGGGGCGTGTGCCGACTCAAGCCCTCCCGAAACGCCCGGTCGTAGTCGGCCTTCCCCAGGATGCGGCATGGGCGGGGAAAGGTAGCGCGGGCCCGGGGCCCGGCTCCTACTTCTTCGGGATGTCCGGAGCGAGTCGGCTCCGGCCCTTGGCTCGCCGCCGGGCCAGAACCCGCCGGCCGTTGGCCGTCGCCATCCGCGCCCGAAACCCGTGGAGCCGCTTGCGGCGAATTCGGCTCGGCTGAAACGTGAGCTGCTGCATCGTCATTCCTCCTCGAGGAGTGCGGCATGAAGGCGCGCCTCCGGATTGTTGGGAAACCGGGAGGGTAAGAAACCCCTCCCGGACCTGTCAAGGCTTTTCGCCACTTGC
>JBBIIA010000234.1:0-4249 GCA_037446775.1 Deltaproteobacteria bacterium | reverse complement strand
GGGGCCGGTGCAGGCCGAGCCGGGGTCGGCGCCGCTGCGACCGGCGGCGCCACCGGCGCCGCTGGCTTGGGGGGCGGCGGGGGGGCGGGCGGCGGCGGAGCGGTACCTTCCGGCCAGGCGTACTGGAGCCGGAAGACCAGGACGTTCTCCTGCCGCTCGACGCCCAGCGCCTCGAGGTTGGGGTCGGCCTTGACCAGGAGTTTCAGGGTCTCCTCGAGGCGCGCGCCCATGGAGAGGCGGTAGTAGTCGTGCTTGGTCCCAAAGAGCCGGAAGTTCGCGCGGCTCGGGCCCTGGCGCAGGCCGATGGTCAGGGTGACGTCGTCCCCCGCCCGGGTCAGGTCGAGGGCGACGAGGTCGGGATTGACCGCAAAGAAGGCCTTGCGCACGTCGTCGGTCTTGAGGTTCTGGGAGTCGGAGGCGAGGACGTACAGGGCGTCGGTGGGGGCACGGAAGATCAGGGGGGCGGCGTCGGCTCTCCCCGCCGCAACGAAGCTCCCCAGGAGGGCGATCAGGAGGAGGGCGGTCCACCGATGAGGCCGCGAATCTGTCGGCCGGTCTCCTGGGAGGCGCTCCCGTCCAGGAACACGTGGATGTACTTCTCCACGCGCTCGGCGAGGTCCAGTAGCTCTTCGTGGGCGTCTCCGCATCGATCCACCGCCTGCAGCAACCGCTTCGCGCCGCGACCAAAGCGGCTGCTCAGCAGGTCTCTAATGTCCCGCTTGATGTCGGCCGGGGCCCGAGGCTCCGGCAGGGCGTCAAACCACTCATCCCCGGTGCCGAGGTCGAGGAGGGCTTCCTCGGCTTCGTCGCGCCGCGCCTCGTCGAGGAGTCGCGCCGCCTCCATCACGAGATTGGTTGCCTCCAGGTTGATCGTCCGTTCCCGCGGCACAGCTTCCGCGTGGAAGCGGAACTCCCCTTCGGCGACCCGAAACAAGCCGTAGACCGCGTCTTCGCCCCGGATCTCGCCAAACTCGGCGTGGACGACCTTGCCTTCCTCGAAGTACAGCGCGGCCCCGGGCCGCTCTGGGCCCTCGACCCGGAGGACCCCGGTCTTGCGGCCAAACCCCACCAGCTGAATGATGTCTGGGAGGCTAAAGTCCCGCAGATTGCCGCGGAGTTCCACGGGTGCTCACGCCTCCTGACGAACTGTATCGGCCGGAGGGGCCACGGGGTTGAGCGCTGCCGTCACGAACGATGGGGCGGCAGGGCCGCAGCGGCTCGACCCAGGGCGAGGTTGGCTTGACCGATGCAGGCGATGGCCTCCTCCAGGGCATCGGCCACGGCGTCGAGGCCCTCCCGCCGGGCCCGTTCGGCCCACTGGCGGAAGGTGCCTTGGTGGGCTTCGTTGTGCTCCACCCAGTGGGGGACGAGGTGGGCGAGCTTGGCGGCGGTGTCCTGCATCCGTGGCGCTCCAGCGTTGGACGAATGGCGCGATTCGGCGAGGCGGTATTGTTTCGGGACGGGGGGGGGTTGTCAACAATGAAGTTGAAATCACGAGGGCTTTCCTCCTACCCTGGCCGCGGGAGGACGCACCGTGGGAGCCAAGAGTCCGGGGTCAGCTCGATTCGTTCAGAGCGCGAGCCGCTACGATCCGTCCCTGGACGCCCTGGGCGACCAGGTCGCCGTGGCCGGGCGCTCCAACGTCGGCAAGTCCTCCCTGATCAACGCGCTCCTGGGGCGCCGGGGCCTGGCGCGGACTTCGTCGACCCCGGGGCGCACCCAGCTTCTGAACTTCTTCGCCGTCGAGGGCGCCGGCGTCCTGGTAGACCTGCCGGGCTACGGCTACGCGTCGGCCCCGGCCGGGGTGGTGCGGGCGTGGTCGGCGGCGACCCGGGACTACCTCGCCCGGGCCCGGAGCCTCCGGGGGGTGCTGCTGCTCCTCGACGTGCGCCGCAACCCCTCCCCGGACGACCTCGCCTTCGTCGCCTTCGTGCGCGCCGCCGGCCGCCCCCTGGTGGTGGCGGTCACCAAGGTGGACAAGGTGAGCCGAGGGCAGCGATCCGGGAGGCTCGCCGCCATCGCCCAGGCGCTCCAGGTGCCGCCCCGGGAGCTGGTGTCCACCTCGGCTCGCACCGGCGACGGGCGGGACGCCCTGTGGGCGCGGCTCTTGCCCCTCTGGGGGGGCGGACGGCCCCGGGTGGTGGCCATCGACGGGCCCTCGGGCGCCGGCAAGAGCACCGTGGCCCGGGCCCTGGCCGACCGGCTCGGGTGGAACTACTTGGACACCGGGGCGATGTACCGCTCCATCGCCCTCAAGGCCGACCGGGCCGGGGTGGCCCTGGACGACGATCTCGCTCTGGCCGCCCTGTGCCGCGCCACCTCGCTGAACCTGGGGCGGGGACCCGGGGGCGCGGTGGAGGTGCTCCTGGACGGGGCGGACGTGAGCGGGGCGATCCGGGAGCACCGGGTGAGCGACCTGGCGAGCCGGGTGTCGGCCCGACGGCCGGTTCGGGAGGCCCTGGCCCGGTTCCAGCGGGAGCTCGGGTGCCGGGCCCCGGCCGTCCTGGAGGGGCGAGACATCGGCACCGTGGTCTTTCCCGACGCCCTGGTGAAGGTGTACCTGACCGCCTCGGACGCAGAGCGGGCCCGGCGCCGGACCGAGGAGCTGGCGGCCCGCGGGCAGCCGGTGGGCTACGAAGCGGTGCTCGCGGACCTGCGGCGCCGGGACGCCCAGGACGGGGGGCGGGAGCACGCGCCCCTGCGCACGGCCGAGGGCGCGCGGGTGGTCGATACCACCGGGCGCGGCATCGCCGAGACGGTGGACGAGCTCGCCGCCCTGGTGGCCGAGGCCCTCGCCGCGGCGGGGAGGCCCCGTGACCTTTGAGGCCCTGCGGCTCCTCGCCGCCGGCTACCAGCCGGCCAAGCTCCTCCACGCGGCCCTGGAGCTGGGGCTCTTCGACGCCCTGGCCGGGGGGCCGGCGACCGCCGCGGAGCTCTCCCGGATCCTCGGCGTGGATGCCCGGGCCACGGCCATCGCCGCCAACGCCCTGGTGGCCCTGGAGGTCCTGGAGGGGGAGGCGGGAGGCTACCGCAACGGGGAGGCGGCCGAGCGATTCTTGGTGAGCACCTCGGGCGAGTACCGAGGGGAGATCCTGCGCCACCTCGGCCGCGGTTGGGCCGACTGGGGAGCCCTGGAAGGCACCTGGCGCACCGGCCGTTCCCCGGCCGCAGCTCGCCCCGAGGCCCTGCCCGAAGGCCCCGCCGCCCTGCGCCACTTCATCCTCGGCATGGAGAACCTCACCCGGGAGCTGGCCCCCCACCTGGCCGACCTACTGCCCCTGGCCGACTGCCGCCGGGTGCTGGACCTCGGGGGCGGCCCGGGCAACTACGCCCTGGCGTTGGCCCGGCGCTGGCCGGAGCTGACCGCCGTCCACTTCGACCTGCCCCGGGTTTCGGCCGTGGCGCGGGCGTTCGTAGCGGGCCAGCCCGGCAGCGACCGGGTGGAGTTTCGAGTGGGGGACTTCCGGACCGATCCCCTGGGCGAGGGGTACGGTGCGGTCTGGGTGAGTCAGGTGATCCACATGCTGGGGGAAGACGGGGTGCGCGCGCTCCTCGGGCGGGCGCGCGACGTCCTCCTCCCCGGGGGGCTCCTGGCGATCCACGACCACTTCCTCGACCCCGGCGGCACCTCTCCGCGCAGCGCCGCCCTCTTTGGGGTCCACATGCTGGCGGTCACCGAGGGGGGGCGGAGTTACGGCTTTCTCGAGGTGGAGGGGTGGCTCCAGGAGGCCGGGTACGTCCTCGCCGGTCGGCTGGATTACGGGGGACCGGCGCGGGTCCTTTTGGCCCGCACGCCCCGCCCCGAGCGGTGTTCTAACAGCAGCTCGGCTGGCCGGCGGTCTTAATGCTAAAGCCGCGGCGCAGGGGCCCGGTCAGGTAGTCCACCTCGAGGTTTCCCATCTCCGCCAGGAGCTGGCGGTCGATCACCACCCGGAAGCCGCCTTCGTCTTGCACCTCGTCCTTGTCCGTGGGCTCGTCCAGAGCCAGGCCCCAGGAGGGCCCGCCTCAGCCGCTGCCGGCCACGTACACCCGCACGGCGGGTCGATCGCCGTGCTCCTTGAGGGACTCCAGGAGCTTGCCTCGGGCCTGTTCGGTCACGCGAATCATGGGGGCCTCCGGGGAAGGAAGGAACGGGGCTTGGATGGGCGGGCCCCCCGAGAGGTTACAGGGGGCCGCCGTCGGCGGGCAAGGTGGAGCCTTTTCCAACGAGACATGAGCCTGAACGGAGGGCGTGATTCCAACGAGAGGT
>JBBIIA010000233.1:0-4280 GCA_037446775.1 Deltaproteobacteria bacterium | reverse complement strand
TGGTACGGGGCGGGGCGGGGGGGATCCTGGAGGAGCTCGCCGAGGCGGTCCTGGGGACGGGCCGCTAGCTCGGGGCGGGCTCCCCCCCGCGATCGAGAGCCGCGATGGGTTGGGCACTTCGCCGGTTGACGCCCCGGCGCCCGACCGGGTAGAAGGCGGAGTCGTCCCGTCTCTTGCGTGCCCTGCCGCCGGAGGAGCCCCGCCCATGGCCGAGAACTTCTACCTCGACAACCCGGACCTGCGCTTCCACTTGAACCACGTCGACCTGTCGGAGGCGGTGGCGAGCCGGGAGCGGGGCTACGCCGAGACGGCCGAGTTCCCGGAGGCCCCGAGCTCCTACGAGGAGGCGGTGGCCACCTACGACGCGGTGCTCACCATGGTGGGCGAGATCAGCGCCCAGCGCATCGCGCCCGAGGCCGCCGGGGTGGACCGGGAGGGGGCGCGGTTCGAGGGCGGGCAGGTGCACTACGCCCAGGGCACCCGCCGGAGCCTGGACGACCTGGGGGCGGCCCAGCTCTTCGGGGTCACCCTGCCCCGGCGGTTCGGCGGCCTCAACTTCCCCTCCACGATCTACCAGATGATGTCGGAGCTGGTCTCCCGGGCCGACGCCAGCTTGCACAACCTGGTGGGGCTCCAGGAGATCGGGGAGACCATCCTCAAGTTCGGCAGCGAGGAGCAGAAGCAGCGCTATCTGCCGCGGCTCGCCTCGGGCCAGGCCGACGGCGCCATGGCCCTGACCGAGGCGGGGGCCGGCAGCGACCTCCAGGCGGTGCGGACGGTGGCGTGGCAGGACGGGTCGGGGCAGTGGTTTCTCCGGGGTACCAAGCAGTTCATCACCAACGGCTGCGCCCAGGTGAGCCTGGTGCTGGCCCGTTCCGAGGAGGGCAGCACCGACGGCCGTGGCCTGTCGATGTTCATCTGCGAGAAGGGGCCCCGGGTGCGGGTGCGGCGGATCGAGGAGAAGCTCGGCCTGCACGGCTCGCCCACCTGCGAGGTGGAGTACGACGACGCGCCGGCCGAACTGGTGGGCTCCCGCCGCCGGGGCCTGACCCGCTACGTGATGTCGCTGATGAACGGTGCCCGGGTGGCGGTGGGAGCCCAGTCGGTGGGGATCGCCGAGGCGGCCCTGCGCTCGGCCCTGGAGTACGCCCGGAGCCGACGTCAGTTCGGCCGCACCATCGACCAGTTCCCGGCGGTGTACGAGATGCTGGTGGGGGCGCGGGTGCAGACGGCGGCGGCCCGGGCGGTGCTCTACGAGGCCACCCGGTGGGTGGACCAGCGGGACGCCCTGGCCGAGCGGGTGGAGGCCGGGGACGCCGAGCCGGGGCTGCGGGAGCGGGCCAAGTACGCCGATCGGGTGGCCGCCCTCCTCACCCCCCTGGCCAAGGCCTATACGAGCGAGGTCGCCAACCAGGTGACCTTCGCCAGCCTCCAGGTCCACGGCGGCTCGGGCTACATGCGCGATTACAGCGTGGAGCGGCTGTGCCGGGACGCCCGGGTGACCAACATCTACGAGGGGACCACCCAACTCCAGCACGTGGCCGCCCTGGGGGGGGTCACCCAGCGGGTGCTCGAGCCCCTGTACGACCAGTGGGCCGGCCTCGCCGCGCCGGGGCCCCTCGCGGCCGCCGCCGCGGCGGGCCGGGAGGCCCTCGGGCGGGCGGTGGCGGCCCTGGCCGAGCGTAAGGACCCGGAGCTCCTCGACCTGGCCGCCCGTCGGCTGTGCGACGCCGAGGTGGCGGTGCTGGCCAGCCACCTGCTCCTGCGGGACGTGGCCCGCGACCCCGGGCGAGAGGCCCTGGCCGAACGGTACCTGACCGATGTCCTGGCCCCGGCGGTGGCGGCGGCCCAGGCGGTGGCCACGGGGGACCGCGCCTTGATCGAGCGTCGGGAGGAGCTCCTGTCCCTGTAGCCGTTCTGGAGGACGTGCGGCGGTGTCGGGCGGCGTACGAGGCCCGCGGCGGCCCGCCAGCCGTGAAGGCATTGGCTCGGGTGCAGCGAAAGGGAGGTGAGGGGTGGCGCGAGCGGCGGTGATCTTCGACCTGGATGGGACGCTCCTGGACAGCCTCGCGGACCTGGCGGACGCCATGAACGCGGTGCTGGCGGCCGCGGGCCTACCGGTGCACCCGGTGGACGCGTACCGCTTCTTCGTGGGGGAGGGGATCGAGACTCTGGTGCGCCGGGCCCTGCCCGAGGACCGGCGGGGGGAGGCGGCCCTGGGGCCGTACGTGGCCGCCATGGCGGCGGAGTATGACCGGCGATGCCTGACCAAGACCAGGCCCTATCCGGGGATCCCCGAACTCCTCGATGCCCTGGGAGCGCGGGGCGTCCCCCTGGCCATCCTCTCCAACAAACCCCACGGGCCGACCCGGGAGATGGTGACGGCGCTCCTGGGGCGGTGGGCCTTTGCCGCCGTTCTGGGAGCTCGGCCGGGGGTGCCCAAAAAGCCGGACCCGGCGGGAGCCGTGGAGCTGGCGGGGCTCCTCGCGGTCCCCCCGGCCGAGATCCTGTACGTGGGGGATACGGCCACCGACATGGCCACCGCGGCGGCCGCGGGGATGTTCGGGGTGGGGGTGTTGTGGGGGTTTCGCAGCGCGGCGGAGCTGCGAGCCGCCGGGGCCAAGGCGCTGGTAAAGGAGCCCCGGGAGCTCCTCGCCTTGGTCGGCGAGGAGCCCGGGTTGGCTACTGGACGATGAAGCGGTCGATCAGGGAGGGGATGGTCTCCCGGCCCCAGGCGGGGGAGCGCTTCTCCTTCAGTTCGGTGTTGTGGCACCAGACGCACGCCTCTTCCACCGTCATCTCCCGGGGGTACTTCACCGGCTTGAGGTTGAAGTCGTTGGGGGTGAAGGAGCACTGGGTCCCCTGAACCGTGCCGGGCTCGTGGCACTCGGTGCAGGGGATGGGGGGGCGGCTGAAGTCGAACTTGTGGCTGTGGATGGAGTACCGATCCCCGGACTTGGTCATTTCGGGGATGTGGCAGTCGGTGCACCCGACCTTCTCGGGGCGGTGGCCGGAGTGCTCGAGGAAGTTCTCGTAGCGGAACTTGTGGCAGGTGCCGCAGTACTCGCTCCGGGTCATGAACCGCTCTTTCTTACCCCCGCTCACCCCCCGATCGAAGCCGCACACTTCGCACGCCCGGGCGGTGGAGTAGAACTTGGACTGGTAGAAGTAGAACATCCGCTTGCGTTCATACAGGTCCATGCTGCCCCAGTACCACGCCTTGCTCTTGGGCTTGGGCATAAAGAACTCGGTGTAGTACTTCGCAAGATCCTCGCCGGGCACGAAGCCCACCGGGAAGGGGAAGGTCTCGGTGGCGGTGTCCATGCCGTCCGTGTGGCACGCCATGCAAATCATCTGGGCGCGGTCGGGGTCGAGCTTGCGGGGATTGACGATGGCCGACAGGCGCCCCCCCTTCTTCACGTGCTCCTGCCCCGGGCCGTGGCACGACTCGCAACCGATGCCGGGCTCGAAAAAGGTGAGGTTAGAGGGGTCGAACCCCACCGTGTGGCAGCCGTCGCAGTGGATGTTGTAGGGGGTCTCCATCCAGTTCCAGATGGAGTACGGTTCCCACCGGCGCTCCGGGATGTTCCAGTACCTCGGCAGCTGGTAGAGGATGCCGTCGATGCGGGTGAGGTACTTCTGGAGCCAGTGGTTGCCCACCGAGTAGACGATCTCGTCCCGCTCGAAGGGGGTGCTGTCGAAGTTGTCGGCGAGGACCGTAAAGGGGTCCCTCTTGGCGTCGACCAGCATGCGGGCGTGGGGGGTGAGGCGCCACTGGCTGTACTCCTTGGGGTGGCACTCCCGGCACCGATCGCTGCCGACGTACCCGGGGAGGCCCCCGAACTCACCCCGGGCGGGGGGCGCCCACACGGCTCCCGCCACGATGACCGCTCCCCAGACCGCCCACGCCGTCCTCTTCACCGTGCTCCTCCTAGCCCGACAATCGGTGCCCCGGGCGGCGGCAACCGCCCGAGGCTCGTGCGAGCATACACAACTTTCCCGCCGGGCTCCAGGCGGTTCCGCTGTCCCACGGATCGGCACGGGGGCCGCGCAGCTCAAGGGCGCGGGGGAGAAAAGCACCGGGGGAAGGGCCACGGCCCTTCCCCCGGGTTCGTGCCGGTCGGTTGCGAAGACCAGTCGGTAGGGGGCGCCTCGGGGAACGGGGGATTTGGACAGGATGACAGGATGTTCAGGAGGTCGGACGTAAGCGGACCCGGAGAATCCCGTCCATCCTGTTCATCCTGGTGCGCCGGTGAAACCGGCATGGTGTTATGGTGAAA
>JBBIIA010000232.1:0-4414 GCA_037446775.1 Deltaproteobacteria bacterium | reverse complement strand
TCTAGTGTGAACCGCAGCTCCCGGCGCAGGACCTGCACGCCTCCGGGGCGCAGCCCTGCATCAGGCTGGCTAGCTCCTCGGCCCGCGGTTCTCGCACCTCGACCACCGTGACCTCGAAGTGGAGGCGTTGGCCCGCCAGGGGGTGGTTGAAGTCGGCCACCACCTGCTCGTCGTCGGCCGACTTCACGCGGAACAGCACCGGCCCGTGGGGGCCCTTGGCCTCAAATCCCATGCCGGGGACGAGATCGATCTCGACGGGGAAGTTGGTCCGGGGAATCTCGCGCCACAGGGCGGGATCGGGCACCCCGTAGGCCTCTTCGGACTCCACGGTGAAGCTGGCGGCCTGGCCGGCCTCCAGTCCCTGGAGGTTCTTCTCCATGCCCCGGATGACCGCTCCGGACCCGAAGACGAAGCCCATGGGCTCATCCGGCGGGGACTGGTCGACGGTCTCGCCGTCGTCGAGGCGCAAGGTGTAGCGGATGGAGACGAAGGTGTTGGCGGCGACTTTCACTGGTGTTCCTCCAAAAAAACGCGGCGGCCCCGGGGAGCTCCGCACCGCGCGGGCCTCCGGCCGGGGCCATACGGGCGGCAAGGGTAGGTTCTCGTCGGGGTGGTGTCAAGCCGCCCGGAATCCTGAAGGTCAGTTCGGGTCGGCAGGCTCCGTGCGGCGGGGCGGGTGCTTGCCCCGGACGCCACGGAAGAAGGCCCGGATCCGGGCAAAGTCCTCCTCCTGATCGCCGGTCGTAAGGTGGGGCGCGCCGATCCGGACCACCCGGGTGGCGTAGTCGGCGCTGCACGGGACGATGGGGACCCTGGCCCCTACGGCGATGTGGTAAAAGCCGGTCCTCCAGGACCGCACGCCGCTTCGGGTGCCCTCGGGGGCGACGCACAGGATGAGGGCTTCTCGCTCGGCGAAGGCGGCCACCGAGGCGGTGACCACCCCGCTTTGTACCCCCCGGTTCACCGGGATACCGCCCATCCACCGGAACAAGACCCCCAGGGGGGGGCGAAATAAGCTGTGTTTGGCGAGCCACTTGGCGTCGGCCCCGAGGGCAAAGAGGGTCGCCATGGTGACCAGGAAGTCGTAGTTGGAGGTGTGAGGGGCGCCCACCACGACGAACTTGGGCAGATCGGGAAAGGTGCCTTCCAGCCGCCAGCCGAAGGCCTTGAGCGCTACCCGGCCCAGGGCCCGGGTAGCGACGTTGCCGCGGCGGGGGAAGGTGGTGGGGCGAGCGCTAGGGGGCATGGGGCGAATCCTGGCAAGGAGGCGGGGCACCGGGGCGAGGGCAGGGTACCCCGGTCCCGGGGCAGTTGCACGCCTCTCCTCGCGGTTGTGGGGGGCCAGGTTCTTCCCGTACACTGGGAGCCGACCGTTCCCCCGCTTTGGAGAACCCATGGACGTCGAGATCGTCTGGAACAACCTGACCACTGCCATCGCCGACGTGCAAGCCGAGGGTGGCGACCACGCCCTCAAGCTCGCAACCGTCATGGCGGGGGTGGAGCTGTTGTTCGAATTCCCCGCCGACGCCATTTTGGCCCAGGTTCAGGAGGCGTCCCTGCCCCCGCGGGCCCTGGTGAGCTGGCTCGTGTACGAGGGGGGGCGCCTGGAGGGGGTCGACCCGGACCGGGTGGCCGAGCTCCGGGCCCTGTACGAGGCGACCTGCCCCCCCGGCCAGGGCATCATCCCGCCCCCGCCCGGTTAGACCCTGGAGGGACAGCATAGGACCCATAGGACACATAGGACCCATGGGACCCATCGTCGTGCGGGATGCTCGGTGCCTTCATCCCGGATCCGGCATCGAGCATCCGTCCTAGAACTCCAGGGCCAGGCCGGCTCCCAGGCTCCAGCCTCCGAGGTCGGCGGTCTCTCCCCCGAAGTCGTCCAGGCGCGCCCAGCGGGCCTCCAGCACGGCGTAGGTGTGGCGGAGGGAGAAGCCCTCCCGGGCGCGGCGGGTGGCCCGGGGGTCGATGCCGTCCAGGAGGACCTTGACCCCGCCCCGCAGCTCCACCCCGCTCAGGTGGCCCCGGACCGAGTCGCCCCCTTCGACGCGCTGACGGTAGTAGGCGCGGGTCACCGCGGCGGCCAGGTAGGGCACCACCCATTGGCCCGGACCGAACCGCCCCTCGAGGGCCAGATAGGCCCCCAGGGGGGCGACCCGCAGGGTCTGGGTGAGGCGCTCCCCCAGGGGGGCACCCGACCGGGTCGCCTCCACGTGCCCCTCGGCTTCCCAGTACCCGGTCGAAATCCCCACCTCGAGCGGGCTCGCCGGCCGCACACCCACCCCGAGGCGGTACTCGGGGACCACTTCTCGGTCGTAGCGTTCGCCCCACGCCCCCGACGCCGGCACCAGGCCGCCGACCTGGGCCGAGGCGACCCAGGGGAGGCCCTGGGCGCCGACCGCACGGGTCCCCAGTGGCATCAGCAGCAGGAGGATCAGGAGCGTCGCCCGGGAGCGCAGGGCCCCGAAGAGCCCGAGGGCCCCCAGGCCCAGGAGCGGGAGCAGGAGGGCGCGCCCGGATCCCTCGGCGGCGCGGAAAAAGCAGCCCCCCCGGTCCGGGAGGTCCGGGTAGGTCCCCAGGGCTTCGGGGGTCGCCGAGCCGGGGGGGGAGAGGGGTCCGGGGGCGCGGGCCAGGGAGAGGCGCACGGCGTCCGAGTCGGCGCCGACGGTGCCGACGGCGGTGCGGGCTGCCACGGCAAAGCGGTAGGCGGACTCTCCGTAGGCGCGGACCGCCGCGAAGTGGAGGGTGCCGTTGGGGAGGCCCCCCAGGCGGGCCTCGGTGCTCGCCCCCACGTCGAGGTGGTGCACCAGGGCGTCGGCTGCGGTCCCCCACCACACCTCGTAGCCCGCCGCTCCGGTCACGGGGGCCCAGCGCAGGAGTAGGCCCTGGTCCCCCGGGAAGGCCTCCGGGGCGGGGGGGGCGGGGGGGGCGGCCACGGCGCTCCCGAGCCCCTGGATCTCCAGGGCCGCGGCCGTTCCGGTGGTCGAGTGGGAGTCCGACCAGTGTGCGGCGGCGGCCGGGCGGAAGCGCACCAGGTACCCGGCGACGTCGTGGGCGAGGTTGGGAGTCCAGGTGAGGGAGGCCGTGCCGGCGGCTGCCCCGGCGACGGCCGCCAGCCCCTTCACCCGGGCCGGCACCGGGTCGGCGTCGGGCCCGCTGTACGCCCCCTGGCTCTCGGCCGCCGTGGCGCCCACGGCGGGGGAGCCCGCCCGGAGGTGGAGGTCGCCCGCGTCGGGGGCGACGAGGAGCGGGTCGGCGCCGGTGAGCGCCCCGGTGCCCCGGGTGCCGTCCGCTCCGTTGGCGTAGAAGCGGTTGCCCCGCACGGTCGCCAGGGTGCCCCCGGCGATGGCCAGGTCGTTGGCGACGAAGAGGTTGGCCTCTACGGTGCCCGTGGGGCGGGCGAAATCGAGCGCCGTCTGGTTGTTGTAGAAGGTGTTGCGGGAGAGTTCCACGGAGCCGAGGGTGCCCGAGACCTCGAGCGCCTTGCCGGGCAGTCCCCGAAAGACGCAGTTGCGGATCACCAGGGCCTGGCCCGCCGCGGTCAGGGCGAAGGCCAGGCCGGTGCCCGTCACGGTGACCCGCTGGAGGGTGCCCGAGCTGCCGGCCGCCACGCCGCCGGTGAAGATCGTGGCGGCGGTCTCCTCCCCCTGGAGGGTCACCCCGGCCTTCAGACGCAGCGCTTCGGAGTAGGTCCCCCGGGCGACGGTGATGGTGTCGCCGTTGGTGGCGGCGGCGATCGCGAGGGCGATGGTAGCGTGGTCGGCGGGGACCCTGAGCTCGGCGGCCCCGGCGGCGCCGACCAGGGCGAGGAGGACGGCAGCTCCCCCCCACGCCTTCATTCGCTCTCCTCCCCCAGGTAGGCCTTGATGACCGCGGGGTTCTGGCGCACCTCCTGGGGCGTGCCCTCGGCGATCTTGCGGCCGTAGTCGAGCACCGTGATGCGGTCCGATAGGCTCATGACGAGCTTCATGTCGTGCTCGATCAACAGGATCGACACCCCGTGCTCGTCCCGGATGCGGGTGATCAGGGTGTCGAGCTCGTGGGTCTCCTGGGGGTTCATGCCGGCGGCGGGCTCGTCTAGGAGCAAAAGCGCCGGCTCGGTCGCCAGCGCTCGGGCGATCTCCAGCAGGCGCTGGGCGCCGTACGGCATGTTGGCGGCGAACTCGTCGGCGTAGCGGGCGAGGCCCACGGTCCGAAGGAGCCGGTAGCTGCGGGCGACGATGTCGCGCTCCTCGGCCCGGGTGGCGGGGCCTCGCAGGATCGCCCCGAGGATGCCGGCCCGGGTGCGGCAGTGGCGCCCCACCATGACGTTTTCGAGCCCGGTCAGGTTGGGGAAGAGCCGGATGTTCTGGAAGGTGCGGGCGAGGCCCCGCACCGTCACCTGGTTGGGCTTGAGGCCATTGACCCGGCGCCC
>JBBIIA010000231.1:0-4456 GCA_037446775.1 Deltaproteobacteria bacterium | reverse complement strand
GGGCTCGCCCCCGGGGTCACCGCCGGTGGCACAGCCCGCACATCTCCCGGGTGGGGAGCCGGGTCTTGTGCCGGTCGTCCTTGGCCGAGAAGTGGGCGTTGTGGCAGGTGGTGCAGGTGAACCGCCCCTCCCGGTCCAGGGGGAACTCGGTGCCTCGCTCGGCGGCGAAGCGCTGCAAGCGCTCCACCACCTCGGGGCTCGGGGTCTTGCCCATGTGGCTGACGTCGGAGTCCGACAGGTTCTCGTGGCAGCGCAAGCAGATCATCTTCACCTGGCTGACGAAGTACAGGTCCTCGGCCTTCTCGAGCCCCTTCACCGGGGCCCGGTCGTGGCAGAAGACGCAGCCGTCCGTCGAGTCGTTCACCACCTTGCGGTGGGGGTCGATCTGGGCGAACTCCTCCTTGGGGTGGCACTTCCAGCACAGAGACAGGTCCATGCGCCGGGGGTCGTAGTGGCGCAGGGCCATGCGCTGCTGGCCGGAGGCGCAGGAGTTGGTGTGGCAGCTGGTGCACACCAGGCGACCGTTGGCGTCCAGGGGCAGGCCGCCCCGGGCCGCCAACCGGGCGCCCATGGCCTCGGGGAGGGGCATCCCCACCGGGTGGTGGCTGCGGGCCCGGGCGTGGCACGAGATGCACAGGAGCATGGCGTCGCCTTGAAACCGCAGCTCGTGGTCCTCCCGGGTCAGCTCCTCGGGGGTGCGCCGGACGTGACACGCCCGGCACGCCGACCGCTCGTCCCGGTGGGGATTGGCCTCCACGTTCCGCTCGAAGTGCCGGGCGTACTCCTCCCGGATGTAGTGGGTGTACTCGCTGCTGCCGTGGGGGTCGTGGCAGGTGACGCAGGTGACCGCGCCCCCCGGGCCCCGGGGCAGGCCCTCCGGCAGCTCGAGGACCGGGTCGACGTTGCGGGGGTGGTCCCGGGACGCCATGTCGTGGCACACCTCGCACAGCTCTCGGGTCACCTCCCGGGTGCGGGGGGCGCCACCGGCGAGCACGGCGGCCACGTCCACCGAGGAGTGACAGTAGGAGCAGCGGTTGCTCCCCGCCTGGGCCCGATGGGGATCCTGGGCGGCGAGGGCCGAGCCGTGGCAGGCGAAGCAGAACCGGCGCAGCTCCTCGACCCCCGGGCGCTCCAGCCCCCGCAGGGCGTGGATGCCGGTCGGCGGGTGGAGCCGGTGGCAGGTCTCACACGCCAAGAGCCCCCCTACCAGGGGGAAGGCCTCGGGGACGGGGAAGCGGGGGGCGTCCCCCACCGGGTGGAGGTTGGCAGAGGAGTCGTGGCACTCTCGGCAGGGGCGGTGCTCCCTGCCCCCCCCGGGGTGACAGGCGGCGCACTCCAGCCCCCGGTGGGCCCCGACCGGGGCTTCGGGGGCCGCCCAAACCCCGGCGGCGGCGAGGGACAAGATCACGGCAAGGGCGAGGCGCACGGTTCGGGCTCCCGTCACAGGGGGAACTGGCTGACTGGGGTCTGGACCCCCGCCGAGGGGGCGGCCTCCCCTTCCCCGGGATCCGGAGGGGCCGCCGCCTCGGCGGCCCGTTTCTCGATCCCGTCGATCTTGTCCGCCACCTGGACGTAGCCCGGGAAGATCCGCAAGCACCGCCGGTAGTCCTCCAGGGCCCCCTCCTCGTCCCCCCGCCGCGACCGCAGGTCGCCCCGCAGGTCGTGGAGCGCGAAGCGGACCCGGGGATCCTTGACCAGGTCCAGCCCGCTCCCCGCCTGGGCCTCCGCCTCGGCGACCCGGCCGAGCTCGGTGAGCACGAGGCCCCGCTGCAAGTGGGCCGGACCGAACCGGGGGGCGAGGCGGAGGAGCTGATCCAGGTCGGTGAGGGTGAGGTCGAGGCGGCCGGCCCTGCGGTTGGCCATGGCCTGGTCGAAGAGGGAGAGGCGGGTGAAGACGCTGCGCAAGTTGAAGCGGGCGGGGCCGTGGGTGGGATCCCCCCGCAGGGCTTGTTCGAAGGCCTTGACCGCGCCCTCGTAGTCGTTCTCGTCGTACAACGCCACCCCCAGGCTGTTCCACGCCTCCTCCCGGGCGTAGTGCTCCGGGTGGGCGGCGAGAAACGCCCGCACCTGCTCCGCCGCCC
Source organism: Deltaproteobacteria bacterium (assembly GCA_037446775.1). GTDB lineage: Bacteria > Desulfobacterota > Deferrisomatia > Deferrisomatales > JACRMM01 > JBBIIA01. The sequence continues at coordinate 2,375 of JBBIIA010000231.1, read as the reverse complement.
GGCTCCCCTCCCCCCCCCGCAGGAGCACCTGGCCGAGGAAGAGGCGGGCCAGGTGGCGAGGGCTGCCCGGGGGAACCCCATCGCCGAGGGTCTCCACCACCGCCTCGTAGGCCTCCACGGTCTCCCGGTAGTACAAGCCGGTCTTGAGGAAGGCTCCGTGGTACGCCTGGGCGAGGAGGAAATGGGTCGCCGGGGACGGCGCCTCGGCCAGGGCGGCGGCAAAGGCGCGCACCGCCCCGATCGCGTCCCCGGCCCGAATCGCCGCCCGCCCCCGCTCCAGGGCGGCCCCCCCGCCGGCCCCGGCGCCGACCGGAACCAGCCCCAGGAGCGCGACCAGCGCGAACACCCTCGCTGCCGACACCATGTCCCCCCCTTCGGGCCGCCGTCAGCCCCGTTCCGCGACCCCGAGGCGCTCCGCTTCCCCCTCCAGGTACCGGCGAACCGCCCGCCAGTGGTCCTCCCAGATGTCCACGAACTCCACCCCCACCTCGAAGGCCCCCCCTTCCTCGGGCAGGCAGCGCACCACCCTCCCTACGGCGGTGAGGGGCCTGGAGACCACGGTCTCGTCGTACTTCAGAAACCCGCTGGTGTGGCGGTGCCACCCCTGGAGCACCAGGGCGACCTGGACCACGGCGCCCGGCGCGAACGCCCCGGGGGCGTCGAACCGCACCCCCCCCTCGCTCACGTCCACGGTCTCCAACTCGAACTCGGGCGCAGCCCCCAGGGGGTAGGTGACCTCCTGGCAGGTCATGCGCACCTCCTTGGGGAGGCGGAGGTGACGGCGGCGCTCGACACTGGCCATGGGGTCCTCCCGAAGGGGGGCAACGCGGTCGCCGCCACCATACCCGAAAGGGCCCCCGGGGCCAAGGTCGGGTCGGGGCTTTCGGCCGCTGGCGCCGCCCTCGAGGCGTCGGAGCCTACCCCCGGGGGCGGGAGCTCGGGTACACTGGGGCCCCAGTCGCTCCCCCTCGCCGGAGGCACCCGTGAAGCCGCGACACCCCTTCTTGTTGCTCCTGGGAGCCGCCGCCCTCGGCGGCGGGTTGGGGGCCGCGGCGAGCTCCGCGGCCTTGTGGGCCGTCGGCCGCTACGGGCTGACCAGCTGGGCCGGCGTGACCTACGCCCCCCTCTTCACCTGGCTGTGGCTCGAGCCCCGGCTCCTGTGGGGGGCGCTGTGGGGCCTCGGCTTCGCCCCCCTCGCCCGGGCCTTTCCGACCCGCCTCTTCGGGGCCGCCCTCGCCTTCAGCCTGGTGCCGTCCGTCCTGGACCTCCTGGACCTCTTCCCCGCGGTCCTCGGGCAGAGCACCTTCGGCACCGCCCCGGGCCGCTGGACCCCGGCCTGGGTGCTCGGCGCCAACGGGCTGTGGGCCGTGGTGACCGCCGCTTGGCTGCGGCTGTCGGGAGCCGGTTCCCGGTGAGGCGCCTCCCCCCGATGCTCGCCGCGGTCCTGTGGGGCGCCTGCTGCGGCGCCTGGCTCGGGGCCGCCCGCACCGGGGCGAGCGCCGCCGGCCTGGCGGCGAAGGCGGAAGCCCTGGGCCCCTGGGCCCTCCCCGGGGTCGGCCACGGGGCGACCCTCGCCTCCTGGGCCCCGGCGGCGGCGGGAGCCGCCTTTTTCGGGTTGAGCCTCGGCCTCGGCGTCGGGGCCCTCCTGGGGCTGTGGGTGGGGGGCACGCGCCTCCTTCCCAGCCGCGTGGGGGCGGGGCTCCACTGGGCCGCCCTGGCTCCCGCCGGGTGGGCGGGCGCCCAGGGGGACCTGGGGCTGGGGGCGGCCCTGTTGGCCGCCGCCCTCGGCGCCGTGGCCGCCCACGGCGGCGCAGCCCGCGATACCGGGGGGTGGCTCGGCCGCGCCGGTCTGGCCGGTGTGGTGGCACTGGGCCTGGTGCCCTGGGCCCTGGCCCCGGAGGGCCCCTTCACCCGACTGCGGGACGCCGTGCTCCTCGCCTCGCCCCCGGGCCTCGCCCTCAACGACTGGTACTACCGCTGGACCCTGTACCCGGCGGAAACCCTCAAGCCCCTGGCCGCCCGGACCCAGCCCACCCTGGCCCCCGACCCGCGGGTGCCCCCGGACCAAGCCGAGGCCGTGTGCCGCGACGCCCTAGCCCTGGGGATCCTGTGCGTCTCCCCCGGGTCCCCCGCGGCGGAGGTGACGGCGACCCCCGGGCCAGAGGGCCTCCTCCTCGAAGCCTCGGGCGCCCGGACCCCCTGGCCGGAGGCGCCCCGGGCCCAGGCCGAGGCGTGGCGCGCCGTGAGCGAGAGCGCCGACGGGAGCCGGCCGCTCCGCCACGCCACCCTCGCGGCGCTCCTCGGCGGCGTCCCCGTGGCCGGCTGCTGGGCGCTCGCGGCCGTGGCCGGGTGGCTCACCGCTTGGCTCCCCCCGG
>JBBIIA010000230.1:0-4647 GCA_037446775.1 Deltaproteobacteria bacterium | reverse complement strand
ATTGGTGATTGGTGATTGGTGATTGGTGATTGGTGATTGGTGATTGGTGATTGGTCACCGTTCACTGGTCACCGTTCACCGTTCACCGCTCACCGTTCACCGTTCACCGTTCACCGTTCACCGTTCACCGTTCACTGGTCACCGTTCACTGGTCACCGTTCACTGGTCACCGTTCACCGTTCACCGTTCACCGTTCACCGTTCACCGTCTTTCCCGGGATGCACGACACCCCCCGGGACACGGGGCACGGCGCCACCGTCGCCACCGGGGCGTGACCCGGGGCGCTACCCGGCCCCCCCGTCCTCGGACTCCCCCTCCCCTGCTCCCTCCACCTCCACCAGGCAGGTGTTGCTCGCCAGGGCGCCCCCCGGAGACCGCTGGTCCCGGGTGAGCACGTTGACGCACCCCCCCTGGTCGATCCCATCGCCGTCGGGCCGATACCAGGCACCGGCGTCGAGGCTGACCACCCCGGGCCGGATGGCGTCGGTGACCCGGGCCCGGACGGCCAGGGCGCCCCGGCCGTTTTGAACCCGCACCCGATCCCCGTCGGCGATGCCCCGGGCCCCGGCGTCGGCGGGATGGAGCCACAGGCGGTCGTCGGCCCGCTCCTTGAGCCGGGGGACGTTGTCGAGCTGGGAGTTCACCCGGGTGCGGGCGTGGGGGCTGACGAGCTGCAAGGGGTAGCGCGCGGCCAAGGGGTCGTCGGGCCCCTCCCAGGGGGGGAAGTAGGTGGGGATGGGGGGAAGCCCGGGGTCCTTGCGATCCGCCAGGGCCTGGCTGAAGAGCTCGATCTTGCCGCTCGGGGTGGGGAAGGGGTGGTTCGCCGGGTCCTCGCGCTGGGCGCGAAAGGCGACGTGGGGTTTGGCGAGGGGGACACGGTGCCCGCCCTGGCGCCGGAACTCCTCGTAGGCCGGAAACCCCGGCGTGGCTTCGACGAACCGCCGGAGCCACTCCTGGTCGCTGGCGTCGTTGTAGTCGGCCACCCCGAGGCGGTCGCTGAGCTCGGTGAAGATGGCGAGGTCCGAGCGGGTCTCGGGCAGGGGCTCCACGGCCCGGTTCATGGCGAGGCAGTAGGGCCCCCCGAGCCACGGCTGGCCGATGTCGTCCCGCTCCAGGTGGTGGGTGATGGGGAGCACCAGGTCGGCCCAGCGCGCCGTGGGGGTGAGGAAGAGCTCGTGGACCACGGTGAACTCGGGCCGGGCCAGGGCCCGGACGCCCTTGTTGACGTCGGGAAACTGGTTCAGGAGGTTGCACCCCACCACGTACAGGAGCTTGGGGTCCGAGGGAAAGCCGCCCGCCCGGCCGTGGAGCAGGGCGTCGTACACCTGGGTCACGTGGACCGTGGGGGTGTCTCGGGGCGGCACCGGCAGGGTCGCGGCGAGCGCCCCCAGGGCCAGGCGGTCCACCCCGCCCCCCACGTGGCCGCCGAGCACCCCGATGTTGGCGGTTAGGGCCGAGAGCGCGATCGCCGCCCGGTGGAACTGCTCGCCGTAAGCGGTGCGGCCGGGGGCCCAGCCGGTGTACAGGGCGGCCGGGGCGAGGCGGCCGTAGTCCCGGGCGAGGTCCAGGATGTCGGCGGCGGGCACCCCGGTGATCCCTTCGGCCCAGGCCGGGGTCTTGGGCACCCCGTCGGCGGCCCCGGTCAGGTAGGCGGCAAAGGCGTCGAAGCCCACGGTGTGGGCCGCCAGGAACCCCCGGTCGAGGAGCCCCTCGGCGATCAGCACCTGGCCCATGGCCAAGAGGAGCGCGGTGTCGGTCCCGGGGCGGATCGGGAGCCAGGCGTCGGCCCACGCCGCCACCGAGGGGCTCCGTCGGGGATCGACCCCGACAATCCGGGCCCCGGCCGCCTTGGCCCGGGCCAAGAAGTCGGCGGTGTAGGGGCGAAAGCGCGTCACCCGGGGGTTCCACCCCCACAGGACGATCAGCTTCGAGGCGAGCAGGCTCTCGGGGCTGTTGCCGGTGTACTCGGTGCCCAGGGTCACCCGGCAGGCGAAGCGGGCCGCCTCCAGGGAGGTGTTGCCCCACACCGTGGTGCACCCCCCAAAGAGGTGAAAGAAGCGCCGCGCCGAGCGCATGGTGTCGTGGAGCGCCCCCTCGTTGCCGTAGTAGTTCATCAAGAAGAGCGCCTCGGGGCCGTGGGTGTCGCGCACCCGGCGGAGTTCCCCGGCGACTAGGTCTAGGGCCTCGTCCCAGGAGATCGGCTCGAAGGCCCCGCTCCCCCGGGGCCCGGTGCGCCGCAGGGGCCGGGTGAGGCGGTCCGGCGCGTACAGCACCTCCTGGGCCGCCAGGCCCCGGGCGCAGGCGGTGAGGGGGAGCTCGCCCCCCCTCTCGGTGTCGATCCCCGTCACCCGCCCCCCCGCGACCCGCACCTTGAGTCGGCACCGCGCCCCGCAGTCGTAGGAGCAGCTGGTCAGCACCTCCCCCTCGCCCCGGTCCGCCATCTCGCCTCCTCGCCGCCCCCGGTCCCGATCTCTTCCCTGGAAGGGGTCGTTTGTACCGGGTCCGAGCCCGAGGCGCCACCCGGATCTTGCGCTCCTCTCCGGCCGGGGCTCCGTGGTAGCCTGCTGCCCCAGGGAGGTCCCGCATGTCCGCTGCCGAGCTGTCCCGCCGCACCCGTCGCTTCGTCAACGCGGCCCACGCCCTGGACCACTTCGTGCTGCTCATCTTCCCCACCGCGGTGCTGGCCGTGGTGGCGGAAAACGGCGGGACCTACGCGGACTGGATCCGCTTGTCCACCGGGGCCTTCGTCGCCTTTGGCGTGTGCTCCCTGCCGACGGGTTGGCTCGCCGACCGCCTCGGGCGCCGCAACCTCCTGGCCCTCTTCTTCCTCGGCGCCGGGCTCTCCTGTCTCGGCCTCGCCCTGGCCTCGACGCCCACGGCCTTCGCGGTAGGACTCACGGCGCTCGGCGCCTTTGCCGCCATCTACCACCCCGTGGGCTCCGCCATGCTGGTGAGCCACGCCGACCGCCTCGGCCACGACCTGGGGGTGAACGGGGTGTGGGGCAACGGGGGGGCCGCCCTCGCCTCGGGGGTGACCGCGGCCCTGGCGGCCCTGGCCGGCTGGCGCTTCGCCTTCGCCGCTCCCGGCGCCGTCTGCCTGGCCCTGGGCGCCCTCTTCCTCGCCCGGGTGCCCGGCGACGGCGACACCGTCGCCCGCGCCCGCCAGGCCTCCTCCGCCGCCGTCCCCGTGGCACGCCCCCGGGTGCTGCTCCTGGTCTTCGCGGCGGCCATCGTCGCCGGCGGCTTCACCTTCAACCTGACCACCGTCTCCCTGCCCAAGGTGCTCGACGAGCGCCTCGGCGCCGCCGTGCCCCTGGCCGCCGTGGGGTCGGTGGCCACCGCGGTCTTCTTCGGCGGCGCCCTGACCCAGCTCGCCGTCGGGCGGCTGATCGAGCGCTACTCCCTGCCTGGCCTCTTCGTCGGGCTGTCGCTCCTCCAGCCCCTGGGCCTGGGGCTCGCCGCCCTCACCACCGGGCTGCCGCTCCTTTTCGGGCTCGCCCTCGCCATGGCCGCCATTTACGGGCAGGTGGTGATCAACGACGCCATGGTCGCCCGCTACGTGCCCGGCCGCTACCAGGCCAGGGCTTTTGGGCTGCGCTACTTCGTCGGCTTCACCACCGCCGGCGCCGCCGTCCCCCTCCTCGCGGCCCTCCATAGCGGGGGCGGCTTCGGGCCGGTGCTTTGGGCCGCGGCCGCCTTCGGCGCCGCCATCTTCGGCTCGGCCCTGATCTTTTCGGCCCTGGCCCGCCCCGGCCCGGCGCGGCTCCCCTGACCGGGTCCCGGGCCGACAAGGGTCCCCGGACCCAGCCTTCGCGGGCGCGGTCGCTCCGGGGCATGGGCGCTTTCAACGGCACGGACCTGACCTTCCCCGGGGTCAGAGCGCTCCGGTCAAGACGGGGGTTCACGCAACGGCGCAACGGCGCGACGTAGGTCTTTGGCCCTGTAGCCCCCCGTTTCAGCCGGAGCCCCGGGGAACGGGGGTTTCTGGACCGGATGACAGGATCTACCGGATGCCAGATGCGAGCAGCCCCGGAGAATCCTGTCCTCGCGTACCTGCCCGCCGGGGCCCGGGCGGAGGGCTATCCCTTTTGAGGGGGCAGCGCCTGATAGTCCATAAAGCCTATTTGTTGAAAAAATAGATCCATAAAGCTATTTCTTCAGCGGCCCCTTGACGGACCGAAGTGATTGGCCTAAAAGCCTATAAATCTTCTCTATCGACGCGAGAGCCTATGCCATGACCCCGGCCTTCGCCTGCCTCACCGCGGACCTGGTGGCCTCCCGCCACCAGAGGGCTCGGGCCGAGCTGCAGCTTCGCCTGGAGACCGTCCTGGCCGAGGCCAACCGCGCCCTCGCGCCCGACCTCGCCGTGCCCCTGGCGGTGACCCTGGGTGACGAGTGGCAGGGGCTCTTCACCTCAGTGGCTGCGGCTCTGGAGGGCGACTTCCTGGTCCGCGACCGGCTGGCCCCCTGGGCGCTAGCGTCGGGGATCGGCCTCGGCCCGGTCTCGACGCCCCCCCGGGAGCGCACCGCCCTGATGGACGGCCCCTGCTTCCACCTCTCCCGGGAAGCCTTGGGCCGGGCCCGGCGCCGCCGGGCGGGCGAGACCTTCGACGTGGTGTGCAAGAGGCGCGCCGGGTCGAAGGCCGC
>JBBIIA010000229.1:0-4653 GCA_037446775.1 Deltaproteobacteria bacterium | reverse complement strand
GTCAAAGAGTCCGGCTTCTCGTGCCTGGACGGTCTGAGGCAGGAGACGGGGCCGGGGGGTACCGGGGCACCAGCCCATACCCCGTTCCCGCGCATCCTGGCGCGCCTCAGGGTACCGGGCATCCGGCCCATAAAAAGGGCCCCGCCTCCAGGAGGGGAGGGGCGGGGCCAAAGGGGGTGTTGCTGGCTCCAAGATAAGAACCGTTCTTGGATTTGTCAACCACCCTCCTCTTCTTTCTCCCGCCCCGGGGCTGGGCGAGGGGCCCCACCAAGAGGCCGCCCCCCGGCTCAGTTGGGCAGGTAGTCCTCGAGCAGGGGGAGGAACTCCCGGCCGAAGGCGGCGAGGCGCGCCTGGGCGTCCTCGACGCTTCCGGAGCGGGGCAGGGGGACGATGAGCCGGACCAAGGCGCCGTCGGTGCGCCGGTGGAGGATGGTGCCGAGGACGAGCCACACCTTGGCCAGGTAGTCGCTCGTGATGTTGCGGCCCTGGCTTTGGTACCAGTACAGGACGAGTTGGAGCTGGTCCGCCTTACCGACCACGTACCGGTTCGCCCGGGTGGTGCCCCCGTTGAAGCCGGGGGTGGCGAACTCCACCTCTTCGTAGCGGGTCGGCTGCCAGCCGGAGCCGGGGAGACAGTGCTTCGGGGAGTGGATCTGATCCCCCTCCTCCTGCTTCTCGTAGTACCCCACGTACACCGACACCGGCGCCCCGGCCCCGTCGGCGTAGTCCCGCAGCAGGTAGTCCTCCACCCCCACCGCCGATACGATCCGGTCGGTCATGGTATCGGCCCGCCCGGTCCAGGCGCCAATCACCGTGGGCACCTCGGCCAGGGGCCGCTTGATCGGCACCGCCCGCACCTCCGAGAAGAACTGGCTGTAGGCGGCGGTCGCCAGCACCAGGAGCACGAGAACCCAGACGCGCCGTTCCATGGCAGCTCCTCTCCCCGGGACCCGGGTCACCGCGCCTGGGCGATGAAGGCCTTCATGGATCGGTCGTAGGTGCGCTCCGCCTCGGGCGAGAAGTAGCACCCCACCATCTCGCCCCGGGCGCGGTGGTAGGCGAGGCACTGGCAACACGCCCCCCGTCGCTCGCAGGAGGTGTAGGTGCAGGGGCACCGGGCGGCGTTCTTCTCCAGAGTACAGTCCATGGGGATCCTCGGGGCTAGGGGCCAGTGACCAGTGACCGGTGACCGGTGACCGGTGACCGGTGACCGGTGACCGGTGAGCAGCATACGGGAATCCCGAGGCGGCTGGCAAATGGCGCCATCGGTTGATAGTTGAGCCGCGGGGGGCCACCCGCTAGAATCCACCTCCTTATCCCCGGGGACCTGGCGCCCTTGGGCGACCTCAACGACGGAACCCCGATGGCACCCGCCCACCGCACCTCGGCCCAGGCGTCCCTGGCCCGGGTGTACGCTAAGCTCGTCCTCACCGCCGTCCTGTGGGGCGGTACCTGGGTCGCGGGGCGGGTGGTGGCGGACTCGGTGACGCCCTTTTCCGCCGCGTTTCTCCGCTTCGCCGTGGCCACCGCGCTCCTGGTGCCCCTGCTCCGGCGCCGGGTCGGGCGCCTGCCCCCGGTCACCGCTCGGGCGCTCGCGCTCCTGGCCCTGATGGCCGCCACCGGGGTCTTCGCGTACAACGCCTTCTTCTTCCAGGGGCTCCGGCACATCGGCGCGGGGCGCGCCGCCCTGATCATCGCCACCAACCCCGTGGCCATCGCGCTGCTCGCCTCGGTCTTCTTCCGGGAGCCCCTGGGCCTCCGCCGCCTCGCCGGGATCGCCCTGTCGGTGGTCGGCGCGGCGGTGGTGGTCAGCCGGGGGGATCTCGGCGCGGTGCTAGCCGAGGGGATCGGCCGAGGGGAACTACTGATCCTCGGGTGCGTGGCGAGCTGGTCGGCGTACTCCCTGCTCGGGCGCCGCGCCGCCGCCACCCTCTCCCCCCTGGTGGCCATCACCTACTCGGCGGCCCTGGGCACCGCAGCCCTGTTCCCCTTCGCCCTCGCCGAAGGAATGGCGGCGACCCTCCCCAGCTACCCCCTGGGGGCGTGGCTGGCCCTCGCCTACCTCGGGGTGGGGGGAACGGTTCTCGGATTCTTGTGGTACTACGAGGGCATTCGAGCCGTCGGCGCGGCCCGGGCGAGCCAGTTCATCAACCTCGTCCCGGTGAGCGGAGTAGCCCTGGCCTACCTGCTCCTGGGGGAACCCCTGGCGCCGCCCGCCGCGCTCGGGGCCGCACTGGTCCTCACCGGGGTGTGGCTGACCAACGCGGTGCGCTAGCCCCCCGGGTCACCAGGCGCTGGATGACCTCCTCCCACTCCGCCCGGGTGAGGTGCCCCCATGGGTACCAGGCACCGGGGGCCCGGCAACGCCGCTCAAGGGGCCGCACCAGCCGGCCGAAGAGAGGAGCGGGAGGAGCGCATCATGGCGGACGGCGTGCGGATGATGGACATCGTGGCGACCTCCCGGGCCATGGAGGAGTTGCGGCGGGCCGATCCGGAGCAGAAGGTTCAGGCCCACCGGGTCGCCACCCAGGCCGCCCTGCGCCGGGTGGAGGACCTTCACCGGGACGTGGAGGAGAGCGAGCGCTCCGAGGGGGTGCGGGTCCGAGCCCGCGCCGAAGAGGACCGCCGTCGGCGCCACCCGCCGCCCCACCCCCGGCCCGGCACCGGCGAAGAGGCTGCCGAGCCGGTCCCGGAGCGGGACGAAGGGCGCTTACTGGATATCGTGGTGTAGGCGTCAACAGGGAATAGGCAATAGGGCATAGGGAGCGGAGGCTGACCAACCGCCAACCGCCGCCTTCCTACTTCTTCTCGATCTTCGCCCAGGCGTCCTTGAGGGTCACGGCTCGATTGAAGACCGGCCGCTCCGGGGTCGAGTCCGGGTCGCAGGCGAAGTAGCCGAGGCGCTCAAACTGGACGACGTCTCCGGGGGCGGCAGCGGCGAGGCTCGGCTCCACCCGGCAGTCCGCTAGCACCTCCAGGGACCCCGGGTTCAAGTCCCCGAGGAAGTCGCCCCCCGCCTCCGGGTCCTCGCTCTGGAAGAGACGGTCGTACAAGCGCACCTCGGCCGCCACCGCGTGGGCCGCGCTCACCCAGTGGAGCGTCACCTTCACCTTGCGGCCGTCCGGGGCGTCTCCCCCCCGGGTGGCGGGGTCGTAGGTGCACCGGACCTCGATCACCCGCCCCTCGGCGTCCTTGACGACCCCGGTGCAGCGCACCAGGTAGGCGTAGCGCAGCCGAACCTCGCGCCCCGGCGCCAGGCGGAAGTACTTGGGGGGCGGCTCTTCCTTGAAGTCCTCCTGCTCCAGGTAGAGCTCCCGGCCGAAGGGCACCTGGCGGGTGCCCGCGCCCGGATCTTCGGGGTTGTTGACCGCGTCGAACTCCTCGGTCTGCCCCTCGGGGTAGTTCTCGATGACCACCTTGAGCGGCCGAAGCACCCCCATGACCCGGCGGGCCCGGCGATTGAGGTCCTCCCGCAGGCAGTGCTCCAGGAGCGCCAGGTCCACGGTGCTCTCCCGCTTGGCCACCCCGATGCGAGCGCAAAACTCCCGCAGCGCCGCGGGGGTGTAGCCCCGGCGGCGCAGGCCCGACAGGGTCGGCAGGCGTGGGTCATCCCACCCCGCCACGTGCCGTTCCTGGACGAGTTGAAGGAGCTTGCGCTTGCTCATCACCGTGTAGGTGAGGTTGAGGCGCGCGAACTCCACCTGCTGGGGGGCGAACAAGCCGAGCTCCCGGAGGAACCAGTCGTACAGCGGCCGGTGGTCCTCGAACTCCAGGGTGCAGATCGAGTGGGTGATCCCCTCGATGGAGTCGGACTGCCCGTGGGCCCAGTCGTACATCGGGTAGATGCACCACTCGTCCCCGGTGCGGTGGTGCCGGGCCCGCAGGATGCGGTACAGGACCGGGTCCCGCAGGTTGATGTTGCCCGACGCGAGGTCGATCTTCGCCCGCAGCACCCGGGCGCCGTCGGGGAACTCCCCGGCCTTCATGCGCCGCAGCAGGTCGAGGTTCTCCGCGGGGGAGCGGTCGCGCCACGGGCTCGGGCGACCCGGGGCGGTCAGGGTGCCCCGGTGCTCCCGGATCTCGTCGGCCGTCGAGTCGTCCACGTAGGCCTTGCCCTGACGCACCAGCTCCTCGGCCCAGGCGTAGAGCTGACCGAAGTAGTCCGACGCGTAGAAGAGCCGGTCGCCCCAGGAGAAGCCGAGCCAGGCGACGTCGGCCACGATGGCGTCGATGTACTCCTGTTCCTCCTTGACCGGGTTGGTGTCGTCCATGCGCAAGTTGCAGCTCCCCCCGAACTCCTGGGCGAGGCCGAAGTTCAGGCAGATCGACTTGGCGTGGCCGATGTGCAGATAGCCGTTGGGCTCGGGGGGGAAGCGCGTCCCCACCCGTCCCCCGTGTTTGCCCGCGGCGACGTCGGCCGCCACCAGGTCGCGGATGAAGTTGGACGGAGCGACGCCGGTGGGTTCAGCCATGGGCAGGGTCCTTTCGTAAGGGCAACGCGGGCAGCGCGGGAAGTATAGAGGCGCCCCGCCGTCCCGCTCAAGCCAGGCGCCACCTTCCCCTCGGCGGCGCGGTGTGCGAAACTCGCCCCCTCCCCCAACGAGGCTCCGCCTCAGACCGTCGAGGTACGAGAGGGAGGTCTTTTTGACAGGA
>JBBIIA010000228.1:0-4802 GCA_037446775.1 Deltaproteobacteria bacterium | reverse complement strand
ACGCTTTGGACTTTCACCATAACACCATGCCGGTTTCACCGGCGCACCAGGATGACAGGATGTTGTTGCTATAGAAGATGGTCTTCGGTGTGTGCCGCAATTGATGGGATGTAGTCCTGGAGCTGAACCATCAGATCTTATCCTGTAATCCTGTCAAAAGAACCCCGTCCCCCCGTCGTAGCGGTGCCCTCATTCCTGCACCCCCCGTTCTTGAACCATCAGATTCCATCCTGTTATCCTGTCGAAAAGGTCCCCCCGGCCGTAGCGATGACCCTCGCCCGGAGCCGCCATGCCCCCCGTCTACGAAGGCCTTCTCGCCAGCGTGGGGAACACCCCGCTGGTGCGCCTCTCTTGCCTCAACCCCAACCCCCGGGTCGCCCTGTACGCGAAGCTCGAGAGCAAGAACCCGGGGGGGTCGGTCAAGGACCGCATCGCCCTGTCCATGATCGAGGCCGCCGAGGCCTCCGGGGCCCTCACCCCGGGGCGGGTGGTCCTGGAGCCCACCAGCGGCAACACCGGCATCGGCCTGGCGCTGGTGTGCGCGGTCAAGGGATACCGGCTGCTCCTGGTGCTGCCCGAGTCGGTGAGCGTGGAGCGCCGCAAGATCCTCGCGGCCTTTGGCGCCGAGTTCATCCTCACCCCGGGCCACAAGGGCACCGACGGGGCCATCGAGGTCGCTTACGAGATGGCCGCCGCCGAGCCCCGGCGCTACTTCATGCCCGACCAGTACAACAACCCCGCCAACCCCCTGGCCCACTACCGGGGCACCGCCAACGAGGTGTGGGCGCAGACCGGGGGGCGGCTCACCCACTTCGTGGCCACCATGGGGACCTCGGGCACCCTGATGGGGTCGGCCCGGCGCCTCAAGGAGCTCGCCCCCGGGGTGCGGGTGGTGGGGGTGGAGCCGGGGCTCGGCCACAAGATCCAGGGCCTCAAGAACATGAAGGAGGCCTACGTCCCCGGCATCTACGACAAGGGTCGGCTCGACGAGAAGCTCGAGATGGGGGACGAGGAGGCCTACGAGACCGCCCGGGAGCTCGCCCGGCGGGAGGGGCTGCTGGTGGGGATGAGCTCGGGGGCGGCCATGGCCGGGGCGATCCGCACCGCCCGGACCCTCGCCGAGGGGGTGGTGGTGGCCATCCTCCCCGACGGCGGCGAGCGCTACCTCTCGACCCCCCTCTTTACCGGGGTGTCCCTGGCCGACAAGGAGCACCCGGTTCGGGGCGAGGTGTTCCTCACCAACAGCCTCACCCGCCAGCGGGAGCGCTTCGTGCCGCTGACGCCGGGCAAGGCGACCCTGTACACCTGCGGCCCCACCGCCGACGGCCCGGTGCACCTGGGGGTGTTGCGGCGGGTCGCGGTGGCGGACCTGTTGGTGCGGGTGCTCGCCTACCGGGGCCTCGAGGTCACCCACGTGATGAACGTCACCGACCTCGACGACCGCACCGTGGTCAGGAGTCAAGCGGCCGGGGAGCCCCTGGCTGCGTTCACGCGCCGCAACGAGGAGCGCTTTTTCGCCGACATCGACCGGCTGGGGGTGTGGCGGGCCGCCCGCTACCCCCGGGCCAGCGAGCACGTGGGGGACATGGTCCGCCTCACCCAGCGCCTGGTGGACGCCGGGGTCGCCTACGAGAAGAACCGGTCGGTGTACTTTGACCTCACCCGCTTTCCCTCTTACGGCAAGCTCTCCCGGGTGGACCTGGAGAAGATCCGGGTGGGCCACACCGTCGACCTGGACGACTACGACAAGGAGAACCCCCGGGACTTCGTCCTGTTCAAGCGGGCGAGCCTCGCCGACTGGCGCGACGGCTTGTGCGCCAAGACCGAGTGGGGCCACGTGCGGCCGGGCTGGCACATCGAGTGCGCGGCCATGGCCACCAAGTACCTGGGGGATCAGATCGACCTCCACGCCTCCTCCCTGGACCTGATGTTCCCCCACCACGACAACGAGATCGCCCTGGTGGAGTCTTTGACCGGGCGGCGCTTCGTCAACACCTGGGTCCACTGCGAACAGGTGTACGCAGACCGCCGCAAGATGGCGGGCGACAACGGGGGCGCGGTCACCCTGGCCGACTGCGAGGCCCTGGGGTTCTCGCCCCGGGCGGTGCGCCTCTTTCTCCTCGGGGTCCACTACCGGCGCCCGCTCCACTTCAGCGCCGAGGGGCTCACCCAGGCCGCCACCGTGGTCGGGCGCCTGGACGGCTTCGTGCGCCACCTCCAGGGGGCCCGGGGCACCGCCGACGACCCCGCCGTGGCCGAGGCGTGCGCCCGGGCCCGGGAGCGCTTCGAGGATGCGCTGCTGGACGACCTCAAGGTGAGCGGCGGCCTGGCAGCCATCTTCGAGCTGATGCGGGCCCTCAACCCGGCGCTGGCCGAGGGGCGGCTCTCGGCGGCGGACGGCGGCCGGGCCCTCGACCTCCTGCGGGCCATGAACCGCATCCTGGGGTTATTGGAGCTCGACCACCCCGCCCCCGACGCGGCCGTGGACGCCCGGGTGGCGGAGCGCGAACGGGCCCGGGCCGCCGGGGACTTCGCCCGGGCCGACCGGCTCCGGGACGAGCTCCTGGCCGAGGGGATCGCCGTGGCCGACACCCCCCGGGGCCCCCGGTGGGTCCGCCGGTGAAGCGTCGGCCGTGAACCTGCTCTTGCGCCTCCTGTGGGTGCTGGTGCGGGGCGCCCGGGGCGCGCGCCTGGCGCCGGGGGCGGAGGCGACCCTTGCCTTGCGGGTGTGGCCCACCGATCTCGACCTCAACGGCCACATGAACAACGGCCGCTACTTGAGCATCATGGACCTGGGGCGCCTCGACCTGGTGGCCCGCATGGGACTCTTGGGCGCCTTCGCCCGCCAGGGGTGGCGCCCGCTTCTGGGGTCGGCCCAGCTCCGCTTCTTCCGGTCCCTCAAACCCTTCGCCCGCTACCACCTGCGCACCCGGGTGTTGTGGTGGGACGAGAAGTGGATCTACCTGGAGCAGGTCTTCGAAGCCGAGGGTCGGGTGGCCGCCCGGGGGCGGGTGAAGGGGCTCTTCCGGGGCCCGGGGGGCAACGTCACCCCGGCCGAGGTCCTGCGGGCCGCCGGCTGGTCCCTCGACCGGCCCGAGCTGCCCCCGGAAGTCGCCGGCTGGCGCGACCTGGAGGACGCGGAGCCCCGGGCCGAGCCGCGCGGGGGGGGCTTGACCGGATGCCCACCGAACACCCCCCCGGGGGACCCGAGAGGAGAACACCCGTGAGCCCGCGCCGCCAGCAGGTCTCCTGGGCCTTGTACGACTGGGCCAACTCGGCTTTCGCCACCACCGTGATGGCGGGGTTTTTCCCCCTCTTCTTCAAGCAGTACTGGAGCGGCGGGGTCGACGCCACGGTGAGTACCTTCCGCCTCGGCCTCGCCAACTCCCTGGCCGGCATCGCCGTGGCCGTACTGGCGCCGCTCCTTGGCGCCGTGGCCGACCGGGGCGGCACCCGCAAGGGCTTTTTGGCGGGGTTCGCCCTCCTGGGGGCGGGCGCCACCGGGGCACTCTTTGCGGCGGGGCAGGGGCAGTGGGTGCTCGCCGCGTCGCTCTATGGCCTCGGCATCGTCGGGTTCTCGGGGGCCAACGTCTTTTACGACGCGCTCCTCGTCTCGGTCGCCGGGGAGCGCCGGGTCGACGTCGTCTCGGCGCTTGGCTACAGCCTGGGGTACCTGGGAGGCGGGCTCCTCTTCGCCGTCAACGTCGCTATGACCCTGTGGCCTGGGGCCTTTGGCCTCGCCGGCGCCGCCGAGGCGGTGCGGGTCTCCTTTGTCACCGTCGCCGTCTGGTGGGCCCTCTTCTCCCTGCCCCTCCTCTTCGCCGTCCCCGAGCCCCCCTTCGCCGGAACCCGACGCGCCCCCGGCCTCGCCGCCGTGGCGGGGGGCTTTCGGCAGCTCGCCGCCACCTTCCGCGAGGTCCGCCGCCTCAAGGTGGTCTTCGTGTTCCTGTGCGGCTACTGGCTCTACATCGACGGGGTCGACACCATCGTGCGCATGGCGGTGGACTATGGCCTCTCCATCGGCCTCGACCAGAAGAGCCTCATCGCCGCCCTGCTCCTCACCCAGTTCGTCGGCTTCCCCGCGGCCCTGGCCTTTGGCAAGCTCGGCGAGTGGGTGGGGCCCAAGCCCGGCATCTTCGTCTGCCTCGCGGTGTACCTGGGGGTGACGGTGTGGGGTGCCTACCTGGAGACCGCGGCGGAGTTCTTCGGCCTCGCGGTCGCCATCGGGCTCGTGCAGGGCGGCGTCCAGAGCCTCAGCCGGTCCCTCTACGCCCGCCTCATCCCCCCCTCCAAGGCGGCGGAGTTCTTCGGCTTCTACAACATGATGGGGAAGTTCGCGGCAGTGGTCGGCCCGGTGCTCATGGGCTGGACCGCGATGGCCACCGGCAACCCCCGGGCCGCCATCCTGTCGGTGGCCCTGCTCTTCGTGGCGGGCGGCGCGTTCCTCTTCTTCGTCGACGAAGCCGAAGGCCGCCGCGCCGCCCGGGCCCTGGAGGAGGGGTAGGGGAGCGGGCGCCACCGCTGACCGCGGCCGGGCGCAGGCTGCCGAGGGCCGAGCCCCGGGGCTCCCGTTGATCAGCGACGGTGGGGGACGAGAGGGGCGACTACTCGAACGATAGCACCAGACGCTTGCCCAGGGCGGTGGCGGCCTTTTCGAGCTGCTTCAGGCTGGGCCAGCGGCAACCCACGGGGACAGGCGGAAAGCGCCGGTGAAAGCCGGCATGAGGTAGGAGGTGAGAGTCCTCTACATGGAATGAGTAGCGACCAACCATGGCCCCGAGTCATGCGTCGGCTCCCCGTGA
>JBBIIA010000227.1:0-4886 GCA_037446775.1 Deltaproteobacteria bacterium | reverse complement strand
TCACCGTTCACCGTTCACCGTTCACCGTTCACCGTTCACCGTTCACCGTTCACCGCTCAACGGAGGACTCCTTTGGCTTTTGTTGGGAATCCGCGCAAGTACGCTCGGGACGTGGGGGAGGGCTTCGTCCTGCTCACCCCGGTCTTGCTGCGTGGCCACGATGCGGGGGCCCTGGGGGAGCTGAAGCTCGCCCTGGAGCTGGAGCTGCGGGACACCCGGGCCCAGCCGACGGCGGGGGAGGAGCTGGCGGCGGTGCAGGCCCGCCAGCGCCGCCTCCAGCGCCTCAACCAGGGCCTCTCGGTCCTGCGCGCCTACGCCTTGAAACGCCGCTTGCACCTGTGAGCCGGAGGGACCCCGTGCGCCCCATCGCCCCCCTCGCCCTCGCGCTCCTGACCGGCTGCGGCTGGTGGGGCGCGTCCCCCGTCGACCCAACGGTCCAGCGCCGGGCCCTGGCGAGCACCGCCGAGCGCCCGGCCCAGGGCTCGCCGACGGAGCGCACCTTCCGGGGCCCCTGGCCGGGGGGCAAGCGGCTCCCGTCGGTGACGGTGCTGACCCCGGAGGTCCGGGGCCTGGCCCCGGGGGACCCCGAGGTGGAGGCCTTTCGGCAGCGCCTGGTGGACGCCCTGGGGGAGGGCGCGCGCCAGGCGCTGCTCGGGTCGGGTCGGGTGGCCGCGGCGAGCGCCGGGGCGGGGGCGGCCGCGTGCCGGGTGGAGGCCCTGGCCCACGTCGGCACCGCCGGCGGTACCGTCACCCGGGACGCGGCCTTCGGGGACCCGCGCTCGAAGCTCGTGGTGGTGTACTCCCTGGAGGACCCGGCCACCGGCCAGCCCTTCTTCCGCTACACCACCTGGGCGGTGGCCCACTGGGAGTACGGCCCGTGGGCGATGGACGAGCTGGTGTCCCTGGCCCTGGCCACCGCCGGGGAGTTCGCCGAAGCGCTCAAGGAGTAAGGGAGATCGCCCGGGGAGGGGCTGGACGGTCGAGGCCCGGGGGGGCGGCGGGCCGCGAGGGACTGGGGGCGATCCGCCTTTGACCCGGGTCATGGCTGTGGCGCCGCCCCTCTGACACCCTGGGGGGGCACGGTTGGAACCCCCTTCCCGAGGTGCCCCATGGCTCGAACGGCGATCTGCCTCTTGGCTGCCCTCCTCGGCCTCGCCTCCGCCTCCTCCGGCGACGCGGCGTCGGCCATCGCGTGCCACTGCTTTCGCGACCGCTCCTTCGACCGGGCGCGACCGGCGGCCGCAGACCCTTACGTGCTCGCCACGTCCCAGAGTTCGCTCTTGGCGTCAGCCTTCGGGGCAGCGAAGAAGGACCTGGTCCAGGCTCGCATGACCGGGACGCCCGGCGCCGACCTGTGGATCGCGCACTACGCCGCCGCCCGGGCTGGACTCAAGGCGTCGGAGCTCCTGGCCCTGCGGGCTCGATCCAGCGACTGGGCGGCGGCCCTGGCCGCGGCCGGGGTCGGTCCGGGGCGGTTTCCGGGGGCGTTTGGGGCGCTGCTGGCGCGGGCGCCCGGCGATGGCGCCTTGGCGTCGGCGGTGGTGGACGCGGTGCTCACCGAGCGGCTGGGGGTGTCCCCGGAGATCGTGGCGGCGCTGCGCGCGGCCGGGGCCACCGACCCGGAGGCGGTGGCGGCCGCCCTCTTGGGGCGCCTCCGGGGCGCCTCCGACCCTTCCCCCCTGGCAGAGGTCCGGGCGGGGCGGGCGACCTGGGGGGAGCTCTTCGCCCGGGTGGGGATGGAGCCCGCCGCCATCGATGACGCCGTCGCCCGCCTGGTGCGCTGAGGTTTTTTGCAGCCCTTCCCCCCCATTCCCACCGCCCGCGGTTGCATCGGGGGCCGACGTGGTTGTACCTTGACCGGCGTCCACTTAGCCCGGTGCGGTCCGCCCCTGGACCGCGCCCCTGCACCCGCACAGAAGGAGGAGACCCCATGGCAGCGCGCGTCGCTATCAACGGGTACGGACGGATCGGCCGCCTCGTGCTCCGGGCCGCCAAGAAGTACAAGAAGGACATCGAGTTTGTCGCCCTCCACGACCTGGCGGACATCGAGTCCATGGCCATGGTGACCAAGTACGACTCGATCCACGGCCGGTTCCCCGGGGAGGTGGCGATCCGGGGCGACAAGCTGGTGATCGACGGCACCGAGATCCAGGTGCTCCAGGGGGCCGCGCCCAAGGGGGGGGACCCTCTGGCCCTGCCCTGGGCCAAGTACGGCGTCGACTACGTGGTGGAGTCCACGGGGATCTTCCGGGCGGAGTCCCAGCTCAAGAGCCACCTCACCTCCGGGGCGAAGCGGGTGGTGCTGACGGTGCCCTCGAAGGACCCCCTGGAGGCGACCATCGTCATGGGGGTGAACGACGGGGTGCTCCGCCCCGACCACACCATCATCTCCAACTCCTCGTGCACCACCAACTGCACGGCGCCGGTGGCCCAGGTGCTCCACGAGAACTGGGGCATCCGCTCGGGCTACCTCTCCACCGTCCACGCCTTCACCAACGATCAGCGCCTCTTCGACTTCCCCCACAAGGACTTCCGGCGGGCCCGCATGGCCACCCAGTCGATCATCCCCACCTCCACCGGCGCGGCCGAGGCCCTGGGCCGGGTCATCCCCGCCCTGGACGGCCGGGTGGAGGGCATCGCCTTCCGGGTCCCGGTGCCCACCGGGTCCCTCATCGACTTGACCGTGATGCTGGAGAAGGAGGCCACCGCCGAGGCGATCAACGCGGCGATGCAAGCCGCCGCGGCCGGCCCCCTAAAAGGGGTGATGGAGTACACCGCCGACCCCATCGTGTCGGTGGACATCATCGGCAACCCCCACTCGGTGATCTTCGACGCCCAGCTCACCCACGTCCGCAAGGACCGCATGGCCAAGGTGGTGGGCTGGTACGACAACGAGTGGGGCTACTCCTGCCGGGTGTGCGACCTGATCGAGAAGCTCGCCCGCATGGACGGCCTCAGCTCGAAGTAGGGGGTCCGCCGGAGCGGCCCGCCCCCGCGGGGGCGGGCCGTTTCCCGGGTCGCCGTGCTCTGGAGCGGCGCCCCCGACCCCAGGAGCAGCGGCGCCGCAACCAGCGCTCCGTCGGCGCCGAACCCCGGGGGCCGGCCCCCGAGAGACACACCACGCCAATGACCCAGAAGCGCATCGGCATCTACGGGTGGGGCGTCGTCGCCCCCCGCTCCCCGACCATCGACGCCTTCGAGGCCAACCTCGCCGAGGCGACGAGCTGGCTCGAGCCGTTCCACGGCTTCGGCCCCAACAACTTCCTCGTGGGGCGGCCCGAGTTCCGGTTCGCCGACTACAAGCCGTGGTTCGACGCCCGCTTCGAGCCCCGGCGGTTTGCCCAGCTCGACGAGAAGATGGGGAACACGGTCAAGTACGCCCTGGGGGCGTTCATTCAGGCCCTGGGCCAGAACCCGGGCCTGGAGGGGGTGCTCCGGGAACTCGGCTTGCGAGCCCACGCGTACGTGGCCACTGGGCTCGGGGACTTCCCCCTCCAGTTCGAGGCTTCCCGAGCCTACGCCCGCGCCCAGGATCGGTGGAACCGCTTCTGGTGCGCGGATCGCTGGCACCCGGAACTCGCCGCGCTCCGGGCGGCGGGGGCGGAGGCGCGGGCCGCCCTTGGGGCCGCCGCCGACGCGCCGACGGACCCCGCCTCCTTTCCCCCGGAGAGCGCCGAACGGGCCGCTGCCGAGGAGGAGTGGTTCGCCTTTTGGGTCGACCGCTCCCCGGGCCTGCGCGCCTACCTGGCGGAGCTCCAGGAGGTCGAAGGGGAGGGGATCACCGGGGACATCGAGGCGGGCAAGGGCGCCTTGATCCGGCGCAAGATGACGGCCCGCAAGGCCCTGGCCAAGAAGTACGGCTGCCCGACCGAGCCGTGGGAGGCGGTGGACCCGCGGCTCTTGTGGAACATCCCCAACATCCCGGCCGCCCAGATCTCGATGCTGGCGGGGATCACCGGGCCGTGCATCGCCCCGGTGGCCGCCTGTTCGGGGTTCGGGACGGCGCTCAAGCTCGCGGTCCAGGCGATTCGGGGGGGGGAGGCCGACCTGGTGGTTTTGGGGGCCACCGACCCCGAGCCCCACCCCCTGTCGGTGGGGACCTTCTTCGGGGCTCGGGTGCTCTCCCACGACGGGAGGGTATCCAAGCCCTTCACCGGCCTGCGGGGGACCCACGTGGCCGGCGGCGCCTGCATCTGGGTGGTGGGAGACGCGGAGTTCGGCCGGGCGAGGGGCTTGCGGCCCCTGGGCCTGGAGGTGCTCAGTGTCGCCCTCACCTCCGACGCCGACCACATCATCACCCCGTCCCGGGAGGGGCCCCAGGCGGCGATCCGCCAGGCCCTGGGGGAGGCGGGGGTGGCTCCCGACGAGGTGAGCACCTGGGACATGCACGCCACCGCCACCCCCGGGGACTGGACCGAGCTCCAAAACGCCCTGGAGGTGTTTCCCCGCGGGCTCGCCTGCACCGCCCGCAAGGGCACCTTCGGCCACGGCATGTCGGTGTGCGGGGGGTGGGAGTTGACGGCCCAGCACCTCGGGGTCGCCAAGGGGAAGCTCCTGCCCGTGGACCTGGAGGAGCTAGAGGTCCACGAGCAGATCCAGCCCTACTTCCGCTGCCTGGTGCGGCCGCCGGAGGAGGCCCTGCGGGGCACCGTCTCCCGCTTCGTCTCCCGGTTCGGGCACGTCGAGCGGGAGCTGGAGCGGCGCGGAGTCCCCCACGGCGGCGCGACCCTCGCCGAGATGGACGCGCTCTGGGAGGCTGCGAAGTCGATCGAAGGTCAAGCAAAAAAGGACGGAGCACCCGGGGCCGCTGGCTCTCCACAGGCGTTGGGGAAAGTCGGTGGATAACTCGGTGGGGTGAACCGTATGACACGGGGAAGTCACCCGAT
>JBBIIA010000226.1:1329-5004 GCA_037446775.1 Deltaproteobacteria bacterium | reverse complement strand
CGGAGCGGGCGATCACGTGGTAGGTGGCGGACTCGCCGCGGAGCAGCAGACGGGGAATGCGGGCCATGGCGACACCTCCTGACGATGTCCGCTGAAGCTGTCGCCAAAGATGCCACACATTCTGTACGCAGCAAGGACTATTGGCCTGTCCCCAAGCCCTGTCCTGACAGGAGCGCGGACCGATCCGGGTAAGTCGCCATCTCGCCCGCGCCGTGGAGGCCCAGCTCCGGGCCACCCGCCTCGAAGCCTGGCTCGACGCCCTCGTTCCCGGCGCCCCTTCGGTGGGACCGTACGGACGGAAGGCGGACGGCGTGGGGGAGGGCCTGGCCGAGGCCCCGGGGCGACTCGGCGTTGCGTGAGGCAGCCTTTTCTTCCCCGTTGCGGCGTTGCGTGAGGCGGCCCTTTCTACCCCTGGTCCAGCACCTCGCGCACTTTTCGCGCCAGGGCTGCCGGCGAGAAGGGCTTCTGGAGGAAGGCGGCGCCCGGCTCCAGGGCGCCGCGGCGCAGGATCGCGTCGTCGGTGTAGCCCGACACGTACAGCACCCGCAGCCCCGGCCGGCCGAGCCGCAGCCGCTCGGCGAGCTCCCGGCCGCCCAGGTCGGGCATCACCACGTCGGCCACCACGAGGTGGATGGGCCCCGGGTGGCCCTCGGCGACCCCCAGGGCCTCGGCGCCGTTGGCCGCTTCGAGCACCGCGTAGCCCTTGGCCGCCAGCACCTGGCACAGGAGCCCCCGCACGGCAGCCTCGTCCTCGGCCACCAGCACCGTCTCGCTCCCCCCGGGGGTGGGCCCGGCCGCGGCATCGCCCCGCCAGGGGTCTACGGCCCCGTCGACCCGGGGCAGGAACACCTTAAAGATCGCCCCCTGGCCGGGCTCGCTGTACACGTAGATGCACCCGCCGCTCTGCTTCACGATCCCGTACACCGTGGCGAGCCCGAGGCCGGTACCCTTGCCCACCTCCTTGGTGGTGAAGAACGGCTCAAAGAGGTGCTCGCGCACCTCGGGGGCGATGCCGGTGCCGGTATCGGTGACGGCCACCAGCACGTGGGGGCCGGGGCTCGCCCCGGGGTGCTCCCGGGTGTACGCCTCGTCCAGGTCCACGTTGGCGGTCTCGATGGTCAGGGTGCCGCCCCCGGGCATGGCGTCCCGGGCGTTGACCGCCAGGTTCACCAGCACCTGCTCGACCTGGCCGGGATCGGCCTTCACCCGGCCGAGGTCGGCGGCCAGCCGGTGCACCACCCGCACGTCCTCCCCCAGGAGCCGGGGGAGCATCTTCTCCAGGCCCGCCACCACCTGGTTCAAGTCCAAGACCTTGGGTTCGAGCACCTGCTTGCGGGCAAAGGCCAGGAGCTGGCGGGTGAGCCCGGCGGCCCGGTCGGCCGCCTCCGAGATGATCCCAAAGGCCTTCCGGTGGGCCCCCCGCTCCGCGAGGTCGGCCAGGGCGAGTTCGCAGGTGCCGATGATCACCTGGAGCAGGTTGTTGAAGTCGTGGGCCACCCCGCCGGCCAGGCGCCCCACGGCCTCCATCTTCTGGGCCTGGCGGAGCTGCTCCTCCAGGCTCCGGTGGGCCGTCACGTCGTTTACCGCCACCAGCCACACCGTCCGGCCGCCAAGCGCCAACGGGGACCCGGTCACCTCCACCTCCAGGAAGGTCCCGTCCTTGCGCCGGTGGCGGGTCGGCCGGGCCACCACCGGCTCTCCCCGCTCCAGGGCCGCCAGAAAGGCGCGAAACCCGGGCACCTCTTCGGGGGGCCGCAGGTCGATGGCGGAGAGGGCGGCGAACTCCTCCGGAGCATAGCCGTAGCAGCGCCCGGCCGCCCCGTTGGCGGCCACGATGCGCAGGGTCTCGGCGTCGAAGGCAAAGAGCGGCAGAGGGCTCGCGCCAAACAAGGTGCGATACCGCGCCTCGGAATCCCGCAGGGCCCGGTCGCCCCGCAAGAGCTCGGCCCGGTGGTAGGCGTTCTCCAGGGTCACCGGCAGGCAGAAGAGGTACCCCGGGTTCTTGACCACGTAGTCCGCGGCGCCCAGGCGCAGCGCCTGCACCGCCACCTCTTCGTTGCCCTGGCCGGTGACGAGCACCACCGGCAGGTCCGGGCGGCGCGCCGAGACGAGCTCTTTGAGCACCGCTAGGCCGCTCTCGCCCGGCAGGTGGTAGTCGAGGAGCACGGCGTCCCAGGCGGCGGGCTCCCCCTCGAGCCGGGCCAGGGCCTCGGCCCCGGACCCCACGACCTCCAGGTGGACGTAGGGGGCGTGCCGGGCCAGGTGCCGACGGGTGAGGTCGACGTCGGCGGCGTGGTGCTCGGCGTAGAGCACCCGCAGCGGTCGGCGCCGCCGCTCCTGGCGCGAACGGCGGCGCAGGAGGGCGCTCGCCAGAAGCGCGGGCAGGGTGTCCAGGTACGCCCCGGCCTTGACCGCGTAGTCGTCGGCCCCGGCCTTGAGGGCGGCCACCGCCGACTCCTCGTCCCCCGACCCGGTGATCACCACCACCGCGGCGGGCAGCTCCTGCTCGCGCACCTCGGCCAGGAGCTCGAGGCCGCTGCCGTCGGGGAGCCTAAGGTCGGTGAGCACCAGGTCCCACCCAGCCTCGCCCCCCAGCCGCTGGCGCGCCTCGGCCAGGGTGCCGACCTCGGCCACCACCCAGCCCGGCTCGGCCCGGGCCAGGGCCCGGCGGGCGAGGTCGCGGTCGGCCGGGTTGTCTTCGACGTGGAGGAGGCGCATGGGAGTCTCCTGTTGCAGCGTCGAGGTACGAGAGGGAGGTCTTTTTGGCCGGATGAACAGGATAGACAGGATTCTCCGGGTCTACCTGCATCTGGCATCCTGAACATCCTGTAATCCTGTCCAAAACCCCCGTTCCCCGAGGTCCTGCTGAAGACCGTAGGGCGGGGCTTGCCCCGCCGACGTTGGCGGGCGAACTCCGCTTGGACAGAAACCGCCCGCCCGGTTTCTCGGCCTCGGCCGTCTCGTGGATCGAGAAGGGGCGCCTCACTTCCGGCGAGCCCTCGCCCGGGCCAGCACCTCGTCGGCCGGAGCCGCGCGGGCGGCGCCCTGATCCAGCTCGTCATCGCGGCGGACTGCTTCATCGATCCACAGCTTCTCCACCTCTGCATCGCTCAAGGCGTCCAAGCTGGCCAAGAGCTCCCGGGCCAAATGCGCACGCGTTTCCGGGCTCAGGGAAAGGACCTCTCTCGTGAGCTTGTCGACGTTCACGGAACACCTCCGAGGTGGGTAGAACCCGGTTCTTCGCCACAGCACCGGGTGGGCACGGCCCACCAGCGTTTCGCGGCCCCGCGAGCCCGGTTGTGGGCGAGCGGTGTTACGAGACTACGGTGCGCGGTTCACCGCGGTCCAGTAGATCTCGATCTGGGCGGCGATCTCGGTGAACTTGCCGAAGTCCACGGGCTTTACGATGTAGGAGTTGGCGCCCAAGGCGTAGGCGGCGGCCATGTCCGCGTCCTCGGCCGACGAGGTGAGCACCACCACCGGGATGGCGTGGCAGCGGGGGTGGCCCTTGAGCGCCCGGAGCACCTCGAGGCCCGAGACCTTGGGGAGCTTCAAGTCGAGCAGGATCACCAGCGGCAAGGGCTCTCCGGCCTCCCAGCGAGGCAGCCAGCCCAGGGCCTCGGCGCCGTCTTTGGCCGTCAGCACGGGGTTGGTGAGCCCGCGCTTGGCAAAAGC
>JBBIIA010000226.1:0-1301 GCA_037446775.1 Deltaproteobacteria bacterium | reverse complement strand
GGTTGTCTTCCACCAGCAGGATCGGGCGTCCGGCGGACACGGCGGCGCTCATGGGGGCTCCTTGGCCTTGGGCAGCTCCAGGTAAAAGGTGGCCCCCTCCCCCGGGCGGCCCTCGGCCCAGGCCCGCCCGCCCATCCGCTCCAGGGCCTTGCGCACGATGGCGAGCCCCACGCCGCTGCCGGTGTACTCGTCGCCGCCGTGGAGGCGCTGGAAGATCTCGAAGATCTTCTCGGCGTAGCGGGGCTCGAACCCGAGCCCGTTGTCCTTGACCCACAGGCACCACGACGCCTCGTCCTCCCGCCCGCCGATCTCGATAGTCGCATCGGCAACGCCGCGGGTGAACTTGAGGGCGTTGTCCAAGAGGTTGCGGAGCGCCATGGCCAGGCCCTCGGGGTCGGCGGCCACGGTGCCGAAGGGCACCGCCACCCGCACCTGGGCGCCGCGGCCCTCCACCTCGCCGTGCCGCTCGGCCACCAGGGCGGCGGCGAGCGCCCCGGGGTCGACCCGCGCCTCGGTGGGGCGCCGCCGCTCGAGGCGCGAGTAGGCCAAGAGGTCGTCGATGAGCTGGCCCATCTGGCCCGCGGCCCGGCGCACGTTTTCGAGGAAGAGGCGCCCCTCGGCGTCGAGCCCGGCCGCGTGGTCCTCCAGCAGCAGGCGGCTGTACCCGTCGATGCCCCGGAGCGGCGCCTTCAGGTCGTGGGACACGGTGTAGGAGAACTGCTCCAGCTCCCGGGCCTTGGCCTCGAGCTGGGCCGTGCGCTCCCGCACCCGCTCTTCGAGCTCGGTGTTGAGGCGGCGGATCTCCTCAGCCGCCTCCCGGCGCTGCGTCACGTCGATCTGCAGGCCGAGCATGCGCACCGCCCGGCCCCCGGCGTCGAGCTCCACGGCCCGGCCGATGCTGTTGATCCACCGGTACGACCCGTCCTGGTGGCGGAACCGGAACTCGATGTCGAAGCCCGCTTCGCCCCGGTCGCGCACCTCCTCCATCCGGCGGACGACGAAGGCTCGGTCGTCGGGGTGGGTGCGCCCGCCCCACACCTCGCGGTTCTGGCCCTCGGCGTCGGGGTCGTAGCCGAGCATCTGGAAGTAAATCGGGGTCGAGTACCAGCGGTCGGTCTGCATGTTCCAGTCCCACAGGCCGATGTTCATGGCCTCCAGGGTCAGGCGCAGCCGGGCCTCGCTCTCCCTCAGAGCAGCCTCGGCGCGCTTGCGTTCGGTGACGTCGAGGAAGGTGACGGCGCACTGCCCCTCTTGGGATCGGTAGGCGGCCACCAGGTAGGAACGGCCCAGGAGCTCCGAGT
>JBBIIA010000225.1:0-5024 GCA_037446775.1 Deltaproteobacteria bacterium | reverse complement strand
GCGGCGGCGGCGGCCGACGGCCGTTTCGCCGAGGCGCCGTCCCTGGCGCAGGTCATAGCCGCATTGCACGCACAGGATCGCCCCCGGGGGCATGGTCGCGCCGCAGGACGGGCAGTTCAGGCCGCTCGCCGTCGGGGCCTCCTTGCGTAAAGACAGCTTCGGGGCGCGCGGCTCCGCTTCGGGGCTCCCCGGACCTCCGGAAAAGAGGTGGTGGATTCTGCCTCATGCCGACCCCCGTGACGAAGTCGCCCCGGCCGGGGTATGCTGGCACGGCTCCCGGGGGGAGAGGGGACGAACTCAACCGAAGCCGCAGGGAGGACCGGGATGCCGGTGTACGAGTTCTACTGCTCTGACTGCCACGTGATCTTCAACTTCCTGGCGAAGCGGGTGAACACCGAGAAGCGCCCCGCCTGCCCGCGGTGCAGCCGCCCCGACCTGGAGCGCCAGGTCTCGCTCTTTGCCATCTCCAAGGGCCGCAAGGAAGGGGACGGGGAGGAGGGGCTTGCTGACCTGGACGACGACCGGATGGAGCGGGCGATGATGGAGCTCGCGGCCGAAGCCGAGGGTTTGGACGAGAACGACCCCCGCCAGGCGGCCCGGCTGATGCGCAAGCTGTACCAGGCGACCGGCATGGAGGTGGGCGGGGGGATGGAGGAGGCGATCCGCCGGATGGAGGCGGGGGAGGACCCCGACGCCATCGAGGCGGAGCTCGGCGACGTCATGGAAGCCGAGGACCCCTTCGGGGGCCAGGGGGCCAAACGCGGCTTGCGGTCGCTGCGCAACCGCTACCTTCGACCCCGGGTGGACGAGACCCTGTATGAGCTGTGACCCGGAGCCGGCGCGCCTGGCCCGGCCCGGGGGCGGGTGGGTCGCCTACCGGGCCTCGCCGGGGGTGGGGCCCGGGGTCGTCTTCCTCGGGGGCTTCGCCTCGGACATGGAGGGCACCAAGGCCCTGGCCCTCGAAGGGCACTGCCGGGCCCGGGGCGCGCCCTTCCTGCGCTTCGACTACCGGGGGCACGGCCGGTCCTCGGGGCGTTTCGAGGAGGGGACCATCGGCGAGTGGGCCGGCGACGCCGTGGCGGTGATCGACGAGGGCACGGCCGGCCCCCTGGTGCTGGTGGGGTCGAGCATGGGGGGGTGGATCATGACCCTGGTGGCCCTGGCGCGCCCGGAACGGGTGCGCGGGCTGGTGGGCGTCGCCTCGGCCCCCGACTTCACCGAGGAGCTGCTCTTGCCCCGCCTCGGAGAGGCGGGCCGGCGGGCCCTGGCGGAGACCGGTGAGGTGGAGGTGCCCAACCCCTACGGGGAGGTGCCCACCCGCCTGCGGCCGGCGTTTTTTGCCGACGCCGCCCGCCACCGGGTGCTCCCGGGGCCGCTCCCCATCGCGTGTCCGGCGCGGCTCCTCCACGGCCTGGCGGACCGGGAGGTGCCGTGGGGCCAGAGCGTCCGGCTCGCCGAGGCCCTCGGCGGGGAGACCACGGTGACCCTGATCAAGGGGGGAGACCATCGGCTCTCGGAACCGCCCCACCTGGCGCGGATCTTCGGGGCCGTCGACGAACTGCGGGGCCTCGTCGCCGAGGCCTCCCCGGCGGGCCTGGGCTGGCCGGCAGACACCGGAGGATGCCCGTGAGCGAGTGGAGCGAGTGGTGCCGGGCCAAGCGCCTGGAGGTGGCGGTCGGGGCCCTGGAGCGAAACGGGTTCGCCGCCGAGGTGTGCGCCGACCGGGCGGCGGCTACGGCCCGGGTGGTGGCCGAGGCGGCCGACGCGCACACGGTAGGATTTGGGGGGTCGGTGACCCTGGGGGAGCTCGGCCTGCCCCAGCGCCTGGCCGCCGAGGGCAAGGAGTGCTTGATCCACGGGGCCCCCGGGCTGACCCTGGAGGAGCGGGTGGCGGTGATGCGGCGGCAGCTCACCTGCGACCTCTTCCTCACCAGCGCGAACGCCGTGACCCTGGACGGCCAACTGGTCAACGTGGACGCCACCGGCAACCGGATCGGGGCGATGACCTTCGGGCCCCGCAAGGTGCTGGTGGTGGCGGGGGTGAACAAGCTCGCCGAGAACGCAGCGGACGGCGTGCGCCGCCTCAAGGCGTGGACGGCGCCGCCCAACGCCCACCGGCTCTCCTTCAAGACCCCCTGCGCCACCGCCGGGGTGTGCAGCGACTGCAAAAGCCCCGACCGGATCTGCCGGGTGGTACACGTGATGGAGCGCCGCCCGAGGCTCACCGACCTGCGGGTGCTCCTGGTGGCGGAGGAGCTGGGGCTGTGAGCTCCCGGGAGGAATCCCCGCCCTGCGCGAGGGCCTCGGGGCCCGGCGGGTGCCGATCCTCACCGGCCTCGGGGCCCTGTACGCGCTCTTTGATCTAGAGGCCGGGAGCGACGGCTTCAGGACCGGCTTCGCCTTCCCCGAGGTGCTCCTCGCCCTGGTGGCGGCGTACGCCCGGTCCCTGGCTATAGGGGCGGCGCAGGACCGGGCGCCCCCCGCCGGAAAGGAGGCTACCATGGAGACGTCCCCCCTGATCGTGGCCGTGGGGGAGAAGCCCCTCGGCATCTCTCCCCGGATGGCGAACCGCCACGGCCTGGTGGCCGGGGCCACCGGCACCGGCAAGACGGTGACCCTGCGGGTGCTCGCCGAGGCCTTTAGCGAGCTCGGGGTGCCGGTGTTTCTTGCCGACGTCAAGGGCGACCTGTCGGGGATGGCCGCGGCGGGGGGCGACCACCCCAAGGTCGCCGAACGGGCAGCGGCCCTGGGCCTCTCGGGCTTCGCCTACGGGCCCTCCCCGGTGGTGTTCTGGGACGTCTGGGGTGAGCAGGGCCACCCGATCCGCACCACCATCTCCGAGATGGGGCCGCTTCTGTTGGCGCAGCTCCTGGAGCTCAACGACACCCAGGCGGGGGTGCTCACCGCCGTCTTTCGGGTCGCCGACGACCAGGGCCTCTTGCTCCTGGACCTCAAGGACCTGCGGGCCATGGTCCAGTTCGTGGGGGACCACGCGGGGGAGCTGCGCACCGAGTACGGGCACCTCTCGGCGGCGAGCGTGGGGGCCATCCAGCGCCGCCTCCTGGCCCTGGAGGAGCAGGGGGCCGACCGATTCTTCGGGGAGCCGGCGCTCGATCTCTTCGACCTCCTCCAGACCGCCGACGGCGGCCGCGGGGTGGTGAACGTGTTGGCTGCGGACCGGCTGATCCGGTCCCCCAAGCTGTATGCCACGCTCCTCTTGTGGCTTCTGGCCGAGCTCTTCGAGCAGCTCCCCGAGGTGGGGGACCCCGAGAAGCCCCGGCTCGTCTTCTTTTTCGACGAGGCCCACCTGCTCTTCGACGACGCCCCCAAGGCGCTGCGGGACAAGGTGGAGCAGGTGGTGCGGCTGATCCGCTCTAAGGGGGTGGGCGTGTACTTCGTCACCCAGACCCCCCTGGACCTCCCGGACGAGGTGCTCGGCCAGCTCGGCAACCGGTTCCAGCACGCCCTGCGGGCCTTCACCCCTCGGGACCAGAAGGCGGTGCGGGCGGCGGCCCAGACCTTTCGCGCCAACCCGGGGCTCGACGTGGAGGCGGCCATCACCGAGCTCGGGGTGGGGGAGGCCCTGGTGTCGGTGCTCGACCCCCGGGGTGCCCCCACTCCGGTGGAGCGGGCCCTGGTCTGCCCGCCCCGCAGCCGGCTGCGGCCCCTGAGCCCCGAGGAGCGGGGCGAGGTCTTGCGGCGCTCGGTGCTCTTTGGCCACTACGAGCGGGCGGTGGATCGGGAGAGCGCCTACGAGAAGCTCACCGCCCGGGCCCAGGAGGCGGCGGCTCGCCAGGCCGAGGAGCGGGAGGGCCAGGCGGCGGGCAAGGCCCCAAGCGGGGGCGGCCGCCAGGGCATGGTGGAGGCCTTCGCCAAGAGCGCGGTGCGAGCCATCGGTAGCCAACTCGGCCGCCAGATCATCCGCGGCGTGCTCGGCTCGCTCCTCGGGGGGCGGCGGTAGGCGCGCTCAGCCGGCGGGGTCTTCGGGAGCCACCCGGGGCAGCGAAGGGCAGGGCATCCCGGGCGTTGGCGCTCAGGTTCATCCGCAACTGGTGGATCTGGCTCGGACTCGCCGCCACCCATCCGGCCCCGGCGTCCGCGTGCACCGTGCTGCCGGGAGGGAGGGCGGCTCGCACCAGGGGGAGGGCGTCCAGCGCCGCTTCTCCCAGGGGGACGCTCTGCCCTTCGATGTTCCACCGGTTCCTCCCGCCGCCGCCTCGGCGGCCCGTGTGGCTCCTATCGGCCGGGGCGGGGGGCGCTTGAGCGGGGGACGGTCTTCGCGGGGGCAAGGGGAAAAAAGAAGCCCCGAAAGGAGGATTGCCTCGGGGCTCAAGGGAGGAGATCGGTTGTGGCGAGCGCTCGCGGTGCTTGTTTCGCGTGTTTCTTCGTGCTGAAACATATACGCGAGGTGAAACACGAAAAGCCAGCAGGAAGTGAGCGGAGGCTGGGTGCAAGCGCAAAAAAACCGCCTGGGGTCGCCAGGCGGTTCTCGGCGCGGGTCCATCAGGTGTGGGCTCTAGCGGCCGGCGGTACACTGGAAGACCGACCCACATGGACCAACACCACCTGCTTCCTGCCATTTCCCTTCCCGGCCTGCGGCGAGGACCAGCGAGCGCGCATCCGCGACTTGGCCGAGCGCCTCGACTCTCACCGCAAGCGCCAGCAGGCCCAACACCCCGGCCTCACCCTCACCAAGACCTACAACGTCCTCGCGAGCTCCGCACCGGCGAACCCCTGACCCCGGCCGAGCGCGAGGTGCACGACCAGGGGCTGGTGTCGGTGCTCCGCCAGCTCCACGACGAGCTCGACGCGGCGGTGTTTGAGGCCTACGGCTGGCCCGCGACCCTGACCGACGAGGAGCTCTTGGAGCGCCTGGTGGCCCTGAACGCCGAGCGCGCCGCCGAGGAGACGCGCGGGCTCGTGCGCTGGCTCCGCCCCCCGGAGGGGTTCGCGGGCAAGCCCGCTCCTCGTGCGCCTCTGAAGGCGCGAAGTCAGAGGGGTGCAAGTCCCCTCCGGGCAGACGC
>JBBIIA010000224.1:0-5083 GCA_037446775.1 Deltaproteobacteria bacterium | reverse complement strand
TCCCGGGCGCGTCCAGTCGCGCTTGCCTTGGCATGCCGCGAGTCTACGCTCGCCCCAGCTCCATCGCAACGCTCTTCTGCACGAACGTCCCGATAGCGCCCGACGCTCGCCCAAGCTCCATCGCAACGCTCTTCTGCACGAACGTCCCGATAGCGCCCGATGCACGAACGTCCCGATAGCGCCCGAGGACTATCAGCCTGTCCCCAAGCCTTGTTCGAGCCGTTCTTCACCACCAAGGGGGTCGGCCGGGGCACCGGCTTGGGGCTCCCGGCGGTGCTCGGCATCGTGCGCCAGGCCGGGGGGTTCGTCCGGATCCGCAGCGCGCTCGGCGCTGGCACCGAGGTGCGGCTCCACCTCCCCCGGGCCGGCGCGACGGGGTAGGAGCGCCGCCCCCGGGGCGATCTGCCGCGCCTCTTCTCCCGTTCCTCCTCGCCCAGGTGCCGCCTCCCTCCTGCCGCCCCCGGCGAGCGAAGGGTGCCCCGCCCTCCCCCGGGGGGCAAGCGAGCGTGTCGCCGCAGCGCGCTGGGCGGGCCCCGGGGGCCTGCTGGTTGACCTCGAACCAGGGGCTCTGTTAGAAGGCTCTGGATACCCTCGCCGCCCCAGCCAGCAGGCACTTGGCGCCGCGGGCGGCCGCCCGCCCTGAGGAGGACCGCCGTGCTGCCGATCGCCGCCGCCCTGGCCCAGAACCTCGCCCTCCTCGTGGCTCTGGCCGCGGGCTACCAGGCGTTTCTGGGGGGCTGGGCCCGGGACAGCCTGGGCCGTCGGCTGGTGGCCGGGCTGGTGGTGGGCGCCGTGGCGGTGGCCGGCATGCTGGTGCCGTTCCGGTTCGCCCCGGGCTTGGTCTACGACGGCCGGTCGGTGGTGCTGGCCGTGGCCGGCCTCTTCGGCGGCCCGCTGGTCGCGACGGTCGCCGCGGCGGTGGCGGCCGCCTTCCGGCTGTGGATGGGCGGGGTGGGCGCCCCGGTGGGTGTCGCGGTCATCGCCGTCTCGGCCGCCCTGGGGGTCGGCTTCGGCCGCTTGCGGGCGCGGGGGGTCCCGGTCACCGCCGGTGCCTGGCTCTGGGGGCTCGGGTTTCTCGTGCACGGCGCCATGCTGGGTCTCCAGCTCGGCCTGCCCGGCGGCCTCGGGCCCGAGGCGCTGCGCCTGGTCGCGCTGCCGGTGCTGCTCGTCTACCCCCTGGCCACGGTGCTGATCGCCCGCCTCTTGCTCGGGGCCGAGGAGCGGGTGGCGGCCCGCCGGGCCCTGGAGGAGAGCGAGGCGCACTGGCGGGGTTTCTTCGAGGACCACTACGCCCCCATGCTCCTGGTCGACCCGGCCGACGGCGCGATCGTCGGCGCCAACCCGGCAGCGACTCGCTACTACGGCTGGCCGCGAGAAGAGCTGGGCGCCAAGCGCATCCAAGAGCTCAACACCCTGCCCCCCGAAGCGGTGCAAGCCGAGATGGCCGCGGCGGCGGCCGAGGTGCGCAACCACTTTCGCTTCCGGCACCGACGGGCCGACGGCTCGGTGCGCGACGTCGAGGTGTACTCGGGTCCGGCGCGGCTGGGGGGGCGTCGGCTCCTGTGCTCCCTGGTGGTCGACGTCACCGAGCGCTGCCGGGCCGAGGCGGCCCGCGACGCCGCCGAGGCGGCGGCCCGGGAGCTCGGCGCCCTGGTCGAGGAGTCCCGGGGCGAGGTGTACGTCTTCGGCGGCGACACCCTGCGGTTCGTCTGGGCCAACCGCAGCGCCCGGGAGAACCTGGGCTATACCCTGGAGGAGCTCCTCACCCGAACCCCCCTGGACCTCAAGCCCGACCTGACGCCGGAGGGGTTTGGGGCGCTTCTGGCGCCCCTCGACGACGGCCGGGAACCGTTGGTGCGCTTCACGACCCGCCACCGCCGCAAGAACGGGAGCCTCTACCCCGTGGACGTGGCGGTCCAAGCCGTGGTCCACCAGGGCCGGCCGTGCTACGCGGCGTTCATCGTCGACGACAGCCGCCGCCGGGAGCTCGAGGCCCAGCTCCGCCAGGCTCAGAAGATGGAGGCCGTGGGCCGGCTCGCCGGGGGCGTGGCCCACGACTTCAACAACCTCTTGCAGGTGATCCTGGGAACCTCCGAGCTGCTCGAAGCCCGGGTCGCCCCCACCGGCCCGGTGCGCGCGGGCCTCGACGACATCCGTCGGGCCGCCGAGCGGGCGGCCGGCCTCACCCGCCAGCTCCTGGCCTACAGCCGCCGCCAGGTGCTCGAGCCCCGGGTGACCGACCCCAACCGCTTGGTCGCCGAGACCGAACGGCTGCTCCGCCGACTGATCGGCGAAGACATCGCCCTCGAGGTCCGGCTGGCACCGGACGCGGGCCGCGTGTTGGTGGACCCCGGCCAGCTCCAGCAGGTGCTCTTGAACCTGGCGGTCAACGCCCGGGACGCCATGCCCCGGGGTGGCACGCTCACCCTCGAGACCGCCAACCTAGAGCTCGACGAGGCCTACACCCGGGAGCACCCCGGGGCGAGCCCCGGCCCCCACGTCATGATCGCCGTCACCGACACCGGCACCGGCATGGACGCGGCCACCCGCGAGCGCCTCTTCGAGCCCTTTTTCACCACCAAGGAGACGGGCAAGGGCACCGGCCTGGGGCTCGCCACCGCCTACGGCATCGTCAAGCAGAGCGGCGGCAGCATTTACGTGTACAGCGAACCCGGGCGGGGGGCGACCTTCAAGGTGTACCTGCCGCGGGTCGATGCTGCCCCCGGGGTGGTCGCGGGCCCCGCGCCCGCCGAGCCCCACCCGGCGGCGGGCGTCACCGTGCTCCTGGCCGAGGACGACGAGCTGGTCCGCGCCTCGGTGGGCGCCATGCTGCGCCACGTCGGCTACTCGGTGCTCGAGGCCGAGCACGGCGCCGCGGCCCTGGCCGTGGCCCGGGCCCACCCGGGCCCGATCGCGCTCCTCGTCACCGACGTGGTGATGCCCGGCATGGGCGGCCCCGCCCTGGCCGAGGCCCTGGCCGCCGAGCGGCCCGAGACCAAGGTCCTCTTCGTCTCGGGATACACCACCAACGCCATCGTCCACCACGGCGTGCTCGACCCGGGCGTCGCCTTTCTGCAAAAGCCCTTCACCCACCGCGACTTGCTGGCGAAGATTCGGCAGGTGCTGGCAGGGTGAATGCGACGGCCCCGCGCTTCCGGTCGGTTGACCGCGGCGGGCGGTGCGGTTAGCCTGTGGGGGCCGAGTACATTTTGGAGAACAAAGATGTCTCTCATTTCTGTTCGCATCCCGGAGCAGCTTCTCCACGAGATCGACGTCTGCGCCGAGGAGCTCCACCTGCCCCGAGCCGCGTACGTCCGCGAGGCCCTGGAGCGGATGAACGCTGCCGTGGCGGCCGAGCGCCGCCGGGCGCGGCTGATCGAGGCGAGCCTCCGGGTGCGGGGCGAGAGCGCCAAGGTCAACGCCGAATTCGCCGAGATCGACGATGCCCCCGGCGCCTAGGCGCGGGGAGGTCTGGCTCGCCAACCTCAACCCGGGCAAGGGCACCGAGCCCGGCACGGTTCGGCCCGTCCTCCTCGTCCAGAACCAGGCCCTGCTCGACGCGGAGCACCCCTCGACGCTCGTCGTCCCCCTCACCACCAACCGGGTCGGCGGCGCCGAGCCGCTGCGGCTGCGGGTAGCGGCCCGGGACCGTCTGGATCGCGAGTCGGAACTGCTGGTGGACCAGCTCCGCGCCATCGACAACCGCCGCCTGATCGACGGCCCCCTCGCGCGACTCGACGCCGGGGAGCTGCGCCAGGTGGACGCGGCCGTTGCCGAGGTCCTGGGCCTCGGCGAGCCCGGGTAGGCCAATCGTCCTTGCTCTTCCGTTCGCCACGGCGGCGAACCCTGCCATGAAGGAGAAGGTCATGCACTGTCCGCGCTGTACCGACGGATCGACCCTGGCCGAGGTGGTGAAGCACGGCGTCACCCTCGACACCTGCGCCCGCTGCGGCGGCATCTGGCTCGACAAGGGCGAGCTGGGCAAGCTCCTCGGCCAGGTGAAGGAGGCCGAGTCCGAGCTGGACCGGGAGTTCCAGGCCCTTCAGCCGCGGCGCCCGGGCGCGCCCCACGGTGCGCCTCCAGGTGCGCACCACGGCCACCCGTACAAGCGGCCCAAGTCCAAGCTGGAGCGGCTCTTCGACATCTTCGACTGATGGCTCCCGGCGGCGTCGGCCGGAGAGGTTCCCCTGGGGCCTAGTGTCCCCAGTGCTGGGGCCAGGCAAACGATTCGTTGATCACTGGGAGCGACGTGCCGACCCCCTACGAAGGGCCGGGCACAGGGCCAGAGGGTAGGGCGGCCGCCCGCCTTGGCCCAAGCCCCTCCCGATCAGGCCCGGGCCGTGCTCATGGCAGAGAGGCCCGGTACGCGCCGGGGGAGGGGAGAGAAGTGCCGTCGCGCTCGGCGAGTTCCTATCGGCCGATCGGCGTAGTACCATCAAGGCTCGGGGACAGGCTGATAGTCCTTGCCAAGTTCAAAATGTGTGGCATCTTTAGCGACAGCTTCAGCGGACATCGCCAGGAGGTGTCGCCATGGCCCGCATCCCCCGTCTGCTGCTCCGCGGCGAGTCCGCCACCTACCACGTGATCGCCCGCTCCGCCTTGCCCGGCCTTCCGTTGGGGGACGTGGAGAAGGACTTCCTGCTCAGCCTCTTGCGCCGCCTCTGCGGGGTGTACTTCGCCGAGGTCCTGGGGTTTTGTTTGATGGGCAGTCATGCCCACGTGGTCGTCCGCATGCACACCGGCGAGGGCGTCTCCGACGAGGAGATGCGTTTGCGCTACCTCCGCTCCCGAAGCCGGGAGTCCCCTCCGGAACTCCTCGACGGCCAGATCCCCTTCTTCCGCGCCAAGTGGGGGAACCTCTCGGAGTTCGCCAAGGAGTTCAAGCAGACCTTCTCCCGCTGGTACAACCGCACCCACGGGCGGGTCGGCTTCTTCTGGGGCGAGCGGTTCAAGAGCGTGCTCGTGGAGGACGGCGATACCCTCTTGAACCTGCTGGCCTACGTCGACTTGAACCCGGTGCGGGCGGGCATCGTGCCGAGGCCCGAGGACTACCGCTGGTCTTCCCTGGGCTACCATCTGCAGA
>JBBIIA010000223.1:0-5156 GCA_037446775.1 Deltaproteobacteria bacterium | reverse complement strand
CCGATCACCGATCACCGATCACCGATCACCGATCACCGATCACCAATCACCGATCACCGATCACCGATCACCGTCTCCCCGTCCACCCTGGACCCAAAGGAGGAAACCCCATGCACCGACGAGCTCTTCTCGCCCTCCCCCTGTGCCTCGCCCTGGCCGCACCCGCGGTCGCCTCGGGCCCCATCAAGGTGGGGGCCGCCCAGCCCATCACCGGCCGCTTTGCCTTCGCCGGAGGGCACCTCAACCAGGGCCTCGCCGACGCCCTCTCCTACGCCAGCGAAAAGGGCACGGTGAAGGGGCGCACCTTTGAGTACCTCTTCGAGGACTCCGCCTACCAGCTCGACAAGGCGGTGGCGGTGTTCAAGAAGATCATGGCCGAATCGAAGCCCGTGATGTTCTACGGGGAGTCCACCGGCATGGGCAAGGCCATCGCCCCGGACCTCGGCAAGACCTACAAGGTGCTGTACGGCTCCACCTCGTTTAGCTCAGAGCTCGCCGACCCCAAGACCTACCCCTACACCTTCGTCTCGGGCCCCACCTACAGCGACATGTTTGGCGTGCTCCTCGAGTACATCGCCAAGAACCCCAAGGGCGGCGCCAAGCCCACGGTGGCGTTTTTTTACAGCGACACCGAGTTCGGCAAGGACCCCATCGAGTACGGCCGCCAGAAGGCCAAGGAGCTCGGCATCGAGGTCGTCGCCGAGATCGTCGCCAAGGTCGGCGCGGTGGACGTGACGAGCGAGGTCCTGGAGCTCACCAAGAAGAAGCCCCAGTACGTGATCTTCCAGGGCTTCGTGCTCGCCCCCATCCCCGAGGTCATCCGGGGCGCCCGGGACTACAACCTCGACACCACCTTCATGGGCACCTTCTGGTCCATGGGCGAGATGGTGCTCGAGAAGCTCGGCGAGGACGCCGCCGGCTACATGGGCGTGAACGCCTACGCGTACAGCGACGACGAGTCGGCGCCCATGATCCGCGAGATCAACGCCTACTTCGCCAAGAAGAACCCCGACGCCAAGTTCAAGCCCAACTCCTACTACCTCCAGGGGTGGTTCACCGGCATGGTCTTCGTGAAGGCCGCCCAGGTCTGCGTGGAGAAGGGCTGGGAGGTCAACGGCGATAACCTGGCCAAGGCGCTCGGCGAGATCAAGGACTGGGACGTGGGCGGCTTGACCCAGCCGGTCACCTTCGTCAACAACCGGGTGCCCGTGGGCCGGGTGTACAAGGCCGACCCCGCCAAGAAGAAGTACGTGCCGGCCTCGGACTGGATCCGCATCAAGTAAGCGAGACCCCTCTCTCGCCGCCCCCTCCCCCGGGAGGGGGCGGCCCAAGGTTTGCCGTGACCCACCTAGCCCCGCCGCCCGTCCTGGCGGTCAACAACCTCGAGGTGGTGTACAACCACGCCGTCCTGGTGCTCAAGGGCCTGTCCCTCCAGGTGCCCCCGGGGGCCATCGTCGCCCTTTTGGGCACCAACGGGGCCGGCAAGTCCACGACCCTCAAGGCGATCTCGGGGCTTTTGCCCCTGGAGAACGGAGAGGTCACCGCCGGCGAGCTGGCGTACCAGGGCCGCTCGATCCGCGACTGGCTCCCCCACCGGGTGGCCCGCCTCGGCATCGTCCAGGTGCTGGAGGGCCGGCGGATCTTCGGGGACCTCACGGTCGAGGAGAACCTCGCCGTCGCCACCTACGCCCTGCGGGGCCGCCGGGGCGAGGGGATGGGCGCGGAGCAGGTGTACGGGTACTTTCCCCGGCTCAAGGAGCGGCGCCGTCAGATCGCCGGGTACCTCTCGGGGGGCGAGCAGCAGATGCTCGCCATCGGCCGGGCCCTGGTGGCCGGGCCCCGGTGCCTGCTCCTCGATGAGCCGAGCCTCGGCCTCGCGCCCCTGGTGGTGGAGGAGATCTTCGAGATCCTCCAGCGGGTGAACCGGGAGGCCAAGGTCCCCATGCTGCTGGTCGAGCAAAACGCCGCCATGGCCCTGGAGATCGCCGCCTACAGCTACATCCTGGAGGGGGGCAAGGTGGTGTTGGACGGCCCGAGCGAGGTGCTCAAGAAGGACCGGGACGTGCAGGAGTTCTACCTCGGGGTCCGCTCCGGCCACGGGGCGTCGAGCTTCCGGGACGTGAAGCACTACAAGCGGAGGAAGCGGTGGCTGTCCTAAACGCCGAAACCCTGATTGGGCTGATGCAGCAGCGGGTCGCCGAGCACCCCCACCGGGTGGCCCTGCGGGAGAAGGAGTTCGGCATCTGGCAGCGGGTCACCTGGGCCGAGTACCAGGGCCACGTGCGCCGCACCGCGCTGGGGCTTCGGGCCCTGGGGTTTCGGCCCGGGGACAACCTGGCGATCCTCTCGGAGAACCGCCGGGAGTGGCTGTACGCCCAGCTCGGCGCCATCGCCGCTGGCGGCCGCGCCGTGGGGGTGTACCCGACGAGCCCCGCCGCCGAGGTCCAGTACGTGGTGGATCACAGCCAGTCCACCTTCGTGGTGTGCGAGGACCAGGAACAGGCGGACAAGATCCTGGAGGTGGGGGACCGGCTGCCCACGGTGAAGCACGTGGTGGTGGCCGACATGAAGGGCCTGCGCCACTACGACGACCCGCGGCTCCTGCCCTTTGAGGAGCTCGAACGCCGCGGCGCCGAGGCCGACGCGGCCGAGCCGGGGGCCTACGACGCCCTGGCCGGCGCCGTGGGCATCGACGACGTGGCGATCATCATCTACACCTCGGGCACCACCGGCCACCCCAAGGGGGCCATGATCACCCACCGAAACATCCTCGCCCAGACCCGGGCGATGGTGGCCGCCACCGGGGTGGTGGCGTCGGACTCGGCGGTGAGCTACCTGCCCCTGTGCCACGTGGCCGAGCAGATCTTCTCGGTCTTCTTGTCCGTGTACCTGGGGGTGACGGTCAACTTCGCCGAGTCCATCCGGACGATTCAAGAGGACCTGCGGGAGATCGCTCCCACCTTGTTTCTCGGGGTGCCCCGGATCTGGGAGAAGCTCCAGAGCTCCATCGTCATCGGCATGAAGGAGGCGCCCAAGCGCCGCCAGGCCCTGTACGCCCGGTGCCTCGCCCAGGGCTACCGCCTGGCCGAGAAGCGCCTCACCGGCCAGCCCCTCACCCTCGGGGACCGCCTGGTCTGGGCGGCCGCCTACCTCCTGGTCTTTCGGGCCCTCCAGAACTACGTGGGGCTTCGGAAGGTGCGCTTCACCTTCTCCGCCGCCTCGGCCATCAGCCCCGAGGTCCTGCGCTTCTTCCACGCCCTGGGGATCCCGGTCAAGGAGGGCTACGGCATGACCGAGTGCTCGGGGCTCTCCTTCATCCACCCCCCGGGGGACGTGCGGCTGGGCACCGTGGGGCGGGTCGTCCCGGGGCTGGAGTTCAAGATCGCCGAGGACGGGGAGCTTTTCAAGCGCGGGGAGCAGATCTTCGCCGGCTACTACCGCGACCCCGAGGCCACCGCCGCCACCGTGGACTCCGACGGCTGGCTCCACACCGGCGACGTGGTGGAGCTCGACGACGCCGGGCACCTCAAGATCGTCGACCGCAAGAAGGCGATCCTGATCACCTCGGGGGGCAAGAACATCTCCCCCACCGAGATCGAAAACGCCATGAAGGTGAGCCCCTACATCAAGGAAGCGGTGGTCTTGGGGGAGGGGGAGAAGTTCGTGGCGGCGCTATTGCAGCTCGACTTCGAAAACGTCGGCAAGTGGGCGATCGACCAGCGCCTCGCCTACACCAACTTCAAGAGCCTGACGCTCCTGCCCGAGGTCCGAGAGCTGATCGCCGCCGAGGTGGAGAAGGCCAACGAGACCCTCGCCCAGGTCAAGCAGGTCCGGGCCTTTCGGCTGCTGGACAAGGAGCTCGACCACGACGACGACGAGGTCACCGCCACCATGAAGGTGCGCCGCAAGACCATCTACCAGAAGTACGCCGGCCTGATCGCCGAGATCTACGGCGGCCGCAAGGGAGGTAGCGCGGGGTAGGAAGGGACGCCCCCCGTCGAGGTGCGCCCCCGGCGGATTC
Organism: Deltaproteobacteria bacterium; assembly: GCA_037446775.1. GTDB lineage: Bacteria > Desulfobacterota > Deferrisomatia > Deferrisomatales > JACRMM01 > JBBIIA01. Next base: position 1,135 of record JBBIIA010000223.1, on the reverse strand, counting down.
CCGCGGCAGGATGGCCGTTCGCACGGCCACGCCACCGGGGAGGACACCATGGAAGACCATCCCTCGATCGCGCAGGCTCGAGGCCCTGGCCCCGCCCCGTCCGGTCGGTTGCCCCCCCCAGACGACGGCGGCGGGCCCCCGGAGGGGCCCGCCGCGACGGTCTCGGGCCGAGCCCGGGGTCAGCCCTCGTACTTGAAGGACAGGCTCACCCGGGCGCGGAACGCCACCACCTTTCCGTTTTCGACCTTCAGGTCCAGCTGGCCGACCTCGGCGACCCGCAGGTCGCGCAGGGTCTTGGCGGCGGTCTCGACGGCGTTGCGCGCGGCATCCTCCCAGGACTTCTCGCTCGTGCCCACGACCTCGGTGATCCGGTACACGCTGTCCGCCATGGTCTCTCCTTTCCCGGCGCTTCGCCGGCTGGGTCGCCACGTCCCTCGGAACCGATCCGCATCCCGACCTGGGCGCCCAGTGTAACCGGCCGCCGAGGGCTGTAAAGGCGTCGGCCCAGGGAGGCAAAGGCTCGCGCGGGCGGCCGGGGCCGAGGGGATGGACGCCCCCGCGGCCGCAGCTCCCGGAAGCCGTGCTCCTGGAGGGTGCGGCAGACCTCGCGCCCCGAGAGGACGCGGAGCCTGGGGGGCAGTTGCCCGTTATCAGCGTGTGACCAATTGGGGCCAGGCCAGCCGCCCACCCCGGCCAGCATCATGGAGAGGCGAGCCGACTTCCGACGCCGCTGCTTGACCCGAGTTGCCGAGGGGCTGACGGGCCCGTACAATGCCCCCCATGGCCGAGATCCCCAACCCCCACGACGCCTTCTTCCGCGCGACGCTCTCCAAGCAAGAGGCCGCCCGGGAGTTCGTGATCCACTACCTGCCTGCCGAGGTCGTGGCGCTCTTCGACCTCGACAGCCTCCAGGTCTCGAAAGACTCGTTCGTCGACGAGGAGCTTCGTGCCCACTTCTCGGACCTGCTCTACCAGGTCACCGGCAAGGACGGTCGACCCAGCCTGGTGTACCTGCTCTTCGAGCACAAGAGCCGCCCCGAACCCCTGGTTGCCCTCGACCTCTTGCGCTACCAGGTCCGCATCTGGCGGTTCTGGCTGGACCAGCGCCGCCCCTTGCCCCTACCGCCGATCGTTC
>JBBIIA010000222.1:0-5169 GCA_037446775.1 Deltaproteobacteria bacterium | reverse complement strand
CCCCCTGTCAAAGATTCTCTCAAGTGCTCGCCGGGGCCGACCGGGAATTGCTGCTGTGTGATCAGCTTCATCATCCCTTTCACCTCTCCGCCCTACACTAATTCTGAAGAAGATCGTGTCTCAAGCATGTTGGCACAGAGGGATATTGCATGCCGATTCACACTGATTCCGACGATGGTAGTGGTGGGCTGCCACGGGTCGCGTCGCCCCGCCGCCCGGTCCAGCCGAAGTCGCGGCGGGGCAAGCCCCGCCCTACGTCGAACGGAAGGGGAGATCTCAGCGGGGGCTTCGCCACGGGCGCGGGGGATGCGGGTTTCTCGAGGCTCGCTCGACGCATCGACCGGGGAAGGCGAGGAAACCCCGGGGGGCTACCCCGGTGGTTTTCCCGTCCCGGCCAGCAGGCGCCGGCCCAGGACCAGGAAGTCGGCGAGGTTGCGGTCGATCACCGTGCGCAGGATCGCGAGATTCAGGCGCTGGTAGTCGTGGACCGCCACGTTGCGGAACCCCACCATCCCCTGGAGGCTCTGGCTCAGGGCCGGATCGATGAAGCCCGCCCGTTCCAGCAACTGAAAGGTGTCGCGGCTGCTTTGGGGAATCCCAAGGCCTCGCTCGCGCACCACGTGGTTGCCCATGTCGATGGCGGCTTCGCAAGCGCGTTGCAGGTTGAGGACGATGGAGTCCTGCTTCGTGAAGTTGGTCTCCAGCTCCGTCTCGAAGCCTCGGTACTCTTCCTCGATCCGCCCCAGGCAGCGCTCGATGATCGCGGCCTTGTTCAGCAGTACGTCATCCACGGGTACCCTCCGCACTCCGCACGTAGTCCGACAGGATACCTAGCCGCTCCTCGTTGAGGTGCCCGTAGCGGGTGAGGGTACGAGCCTCGAAGAGGGCGCACGCCGTCGGGTCCTCCGCGTGGACCCACCGGCCCTTGGTCACGATCTCGTGCTGGAGGACCGTCGAGGCCTGCCACAGGTCGACCAGGTCCACCTCGAGGTGCACCTGCCCCGCCACCCGCTGGGCCAGGTCCCACAGAGCCACGGGGTCGAGTTTCGTGCGCGGAAGGACGGCTAGATCGAGATCGCTGTCGGGGCCGGCGGTGCCGGCGCCTCGGCTCCCAAACACCGCGATCCCTTCGATCCGCCCGCGGAGGGCGGCTCGAACGGCGGAAACCGCCGCACCCAGGCGCTCTGCTTCGACCGCTGCGCCCATTCGCGCTCCTCTCTGAACCGCCGGCGGCGCGCCGGGGGTCCCGCCGGATGCTCGATGCACCGAGCATCGAGCATCAATCGTCAAGCATCCCGCCCTCCCCGGGGCGGTCTCACGACGCCACGCCCAGGGCCTCCGCCATGGCTTCGTTGAAGATCCGCCCCGCGTTGTGCATGACGGTGTCGATCTCGTCTCCCATCCGCTCGAAGCGCATCGAGGCGAGGCACGGGTAGTGGAGGCACATCAAGCCCGAGGCGGGCACCGCCTTGGCCGCCTCCATGCCCCGGATGCGTCCGACGGTGTACTGGGTGGAGCCGCAGGGGGCGCCCCGGCGGACCTCGGCCCCGGCGATGGCCCCGTCGGCCAGGGCCACCTCCAGGATGGGTCGGCCGAAGGAGCGGGCGAACCCGGCGATCGCCTCGCACCGGTAGGGCTTGAGGCCGTGTTTGTAGCCGTAGGTGGTCTCGGTGAGGGAGCAGAAGGGCTCGGGGAAGACGATCGCCACCCCCCGGGCCCCGAGCTCGCGCTCGAGCTGCAACCGGAGGCCCTTGGGGATCCAGTGGCTGTGATCGGTGGGGGCCACCACCCCCCGGGCGCCGGTACGGGCGACCACGGCAACCAGGAGCTCCGCCGCCTGGGGGCTCTCCCCGAGATGAAGCACCAGGTCGGCCGGCCCGAGCCCCTGCGGCAGGTAGCGCTCCGGCTCGTCCACCATCACCTCCCGGATCGGGGGCACCGCCACGGCCGTCACCTCCCACGCCCCGGGGCAGCAGGTGCGGATGTTTTCGACGATGCGTTCTCCGTAAGATCCCTGGGTCAAGGCGAGGATGCGCACGCGCTGGCTCCTGAGGCACGCGCCGCCGGGCGGCGGCGGGGATGACTCTACGGCGGCGGATGGTAAAGGAAAGCGCGGAACTGGAACAGTTCCTTTTTGCCACCCTCGCCCCCAAGCGACCCAAGGTGACGGAAGACACCCGTCCCCTACTCGCCACTCGCCACTCGCCTACCCTCCGCCCTCCCGAACGAAGCGATACCCCCGGCCCCGCACGGTGAGGAAGTGCACCGGGCGGGCGGGGTCGGGCTCGAAGTACCGCCGCAGGCGGACCACGAAGTTGTCCAGGGTGCGGGTCTCCGCGTCCGGCGCCATGCCCCACACGGTCGACAAGAGCTCCCCCCGGGTGACCACCTGGCCTTCCCGTTCCAGGAAGGCCCGGAGCATCTTCACTTCGAGTTCGGTGAGGGGCACCTCACCTCCCGGGGTGCGGGCGACCTGGGCATCCAGGTCCACCTCGCTCGGCCCGAGGCGCACCACCCGCCCTCGGCCCCCGGGCCGATACCACCCGGAGCGCCGCAGCATCCCCCGCACCCGCAGGAGGAACTCCTCCAGGCTAAAGGGCTTGGTGAGGTAGTCGTCGGCTCCCGAGGCGAGCCCCTTCACCCGGTCCCGCTCGGCGGCCCGGGCGGTGAGCATCAGGATCGGCAGCCGGGGGGCGGCGGCTCGCAGCCGCCGACACACCTCGAGGCCGTCCATGCCCGGCAGCATGAGATCGAGCACCACCAGGTCGAAGGCAGCCTCCCCGAAGCGCTCCAGGGCCTCCTCGCCGCTTCCCGCGGGCACCACCCGGTAGCCTTCGCTCTCGAGGTTGAAGGCGATGCCCCGGGCCAGGTGGGGCTCGTCCTCAACGAGGAGGATGGCGGCGCCGGTCACGAGCCGCCCTGGGGCGCCAGGGGCAGGACGAGGTGGAAGGTGGCCCCCTGACCCGGCCCCGGGCTCTCGACCCACACCTTGCCCCGGTGCCGCAGGGCAACCGTCTTGACGATAAAGAGCCCCAGCCCGGACCCCCGGGCGGGCTCCCCGGAGCGGCGCACCCGGTAGAACATGCGAAACACCTTCTTGCACTCCTTGGGCTCCAGCCCCCGGCCCCGGTCCGCCACCGACAGGTGAGCCCGGCTCCCGTCACGCTCCAGGCGGACGCTGATCTCCGGAGGGCCCTCGGAGTAGCGCACCGCGTTTTCCAGCAGGTTTCGCAAGGCGATCTCGAAGGCCTCCTCCTCCAGGTACGCCCACAGGCCGGGCTCCACGTGGAGGTCGAGCCGGCTCCCCTCGGGCAAGAACCCCTCCCGCTCCCGGAAGTAGGCGTCCACCAGCGCCGACAGGTCGCGGGTGCGCAGCAGGAGCTGGAGGCCCTTCTGCTCCACCCGGCTCGCCGTCAGGAGGTTTTGGATGGTGCCGTGGAGCCGATCCGCGTCGGCGAGCATGGTATCGACGAAGGCGTCGAGCCGCTCGGGGTCGGGGTGCCGAAGCCGCACCGTCTCCAGGTGCAGGCGGATCGACGCCAGGGGGGACTTGAGCTCGTGGGTCACCTGGGAGATGAAGTTGCGCTGCGCCCGGTACAGGGAGGCTTGCCGACTCCAGTACAGGAAGATGACGTACACCCCGGCCAGGATCACCACCAGCAGGACGATCCCCTCCGCCAGGATGATCCAGTCGGTGCCGCCGTCTAGGAGCTCGGGGCTGTACTGCATCGCCAACGCCCGGAGCTTTCGGTGGCTTCCGACGAACCAGTAGATCCAAAACCCCAGCACCAACAGCCAGGCGATCTGGGTGCCGACGAAGACGGCCAGGGGGTTGATGATCCGCCCGAAGAACTTCAACCCCAAGGCCCTCCCATCGTCGCGCACAAGCCCCCGGTCCCGTTGGATATTACAGAACTATTACATGGGCCCCAAGCCCCGTCTGTTAGCATGGGCTGGTCTTCAGCCCTCTAGCCCACCGGAGGAGCCCCATGACCCGCCCCCTCGCGATCGGCCGCCACGTCGCCCGCTTCCCCCTGATCCAGGGCGGCATGGGCGTGCGCATCTCCGCCGGCAGCCTGGCCGGCCACGTGGCCCGGTGCGGCGGCGTCGGTCTGGTGGCCACCGCCGGGCTCGGCATGAACTCCCCCTACTTCACCGGCCGCAACCTCGAAGCCGCCGACCGGCGGGCCGTGGCCGACGAGATCCACAAGGCCCGGCGGATCGCCGCAGGGGGCGTGGTGGGGATCAACGCCATGGTGGCGGTAAGCGACTACGACGCGGTGGTGAGGGTCGCCTGCGGCGCCGGCGCCCAGGTCATCGTCAGCGGCGCCGGCCTGCCCCTCTCCCTGCCCGAGCTGACGGCGGACTGGCCCGAGGTGGCCCTGGTGCCCATCGTCTCCTCGGTCAAGGCCGCCGAGCTGATCGCCCGGCGCTGGCACAAGCGCCACGCCCGCCTGCCCGACGCGGTGGTGGTGGAAGACCCCGACACCGCCGGGGGCCATCTGGGGGCCGACCTCGCCGCCATCGGCACCGGGGCCTACGACCAGGTCGCCACGGTGCGGGGGGTGAAGGCCTACTTCCGGGAGGCGTTTGGCGCCGAGGTGCCGGTGGTTTCCGCTGGCGGCATCTGGAGCCGGGCCGACCTGGAAGAGGCCCTAGCCCAGGGAGCCGACGCGGTCCAGATGGCCACCCGCTTCGTCTGCACCGAGGAGTGCGACGCCCCGCACGCCTACAAGGAGGCGTACCTGGCGGCCCGCCGCGAGGACATCGGCTTGATCATGAGCCCGGCGGGGCTGCCGGGCCGGGCGCTGGTGGGCAACCTCGACCGGGTGCGGGCCCACGACGTGGACGGGCAGGTGCGCTGCGGCTACGCCTGCCTGAAGAAGTGCACCTACAAGGAGAACCGCGACCGCTTTTGCATCATCGGCGCCCTGGATCGCGCCCAGCGCGGCGACGTGGACACCGGCCTCATCTTCTGCGGCACCAACGCCTGGCGCGCCGACCGCATCACCACGGTGCGGGAGATCTTCGACGACCTCTTTCCGGCCGCCTGCGAGGCCCTCCCGGAGAGCGCCGCGGCCTGAGGTCGCGGGTCGCGGGTCGCGGGTCGCGGATCACGGGTCACGGGTCACGGGTCACGGGTCACGGGTCACGGGTCACGGGTCACGG
>JBBIIA010000221.1:0-5224 GCA_037446775.1 Deltaproteobacteria bacterium | reverse complement strand
TTGAAGAGGTTTTTTTGACAGGATAACAGGATGGACAGGATGTTGGGGTTTTGAAAGGCGTCAGGTCTTGTTCGGTTGCCCTGTCCAAGAAGTACCCGTGGGTTGGTTGGTACGTTGAAGAGGTTTTTTTGACAGGATAACAGGATGGACAGGATGTTGGGGTTTTGAAAGGCGTCAGGTCTTGTTCGGTTGCCCTGTCCAAGAAGTACCCGTGGGTTGGTTGGTACGTTGAAGAGGTTTTTTTGACAGGATAACAGGATGGACAGGATGTTGGGGTTTTGAAGGGCATCAGATTTTATCCTGTTATCCTGTCCAAAAGCCCCCGTGCTGTATCCAGTAAGTCGGAGCGAAATCTTTGGCTGGGTGGCAGGATGAGCGGGAGGTGAGCTGGTTTCCGTCACCAACATCAGATTTTATCCTGTTATCCTGTCAAAAAACCCCGTGTCCTGTCCAACGAAGCGATAATCCTTTCCCCTGGAGCGTTCATGTTCGACAAGTGGCGTGAGGAGTGCGGGGTCTTTGGCATCTACAACCACGCCGAAGCCTCGAACATCACCTACCTGGGGCTCCATGCCCTGCAGCACCGGGGGCAGGAGAGCGCCGGCATCGTCACCTCCGACGAGACCGCCCTGGTGTCCCACCTCGGCATGGGGCTGGTGCAGGAGATCTTCGAGGCGGACGTGCTGGCTCGGCTGCCCGGGGTCCACGCCATCGGCCACGTGCGCTACTCCACCACGGGGTCAAGCGTCATCAAAAACGCTCAGCCGTTCTTCGCCGGCACCGTCCACGGGCCCCTGGCCCTGGCCCACAACGGCAACCTGGTCAACGCCGCGGAGCTCCGCCGCGACCTGGAGCGCCGGGGCAGCATCTTCCAGACCACCATGGACACCGAGGCGATCGCCCACCTGTACGCCCGCAGCCAAAAGGAGCGGCTGGTGGAGCGGCTGGTGGACGCCCTCTCCCAGGTGAAGGGGGCCTACAGCCTCCTGGCCCTGGTGGAGAAGCGGCTGATCGCGGTGCGCGACCCCTACGGCTTTCGGCCCCTGGTGCTCGGCAAGCTCCGGGACTCCTACGTGGTGGCCTCGGAGACCTGTGCGCTGGATCTGGTGGAGGCGGAGTACCTGCGGGAGGTGGAGCCCGGCGAGGTAATCATGATCAGCGGCAAGGGCCTGGAGAGCTCCAAGCCCTTCCCGCCGGTGGAGCCCCGCCAGTGCATCTTCGAGCACATCTACTTCGCCCGCCCCGATTCGGTGGTCTTCGGCCGGCCGGTGTACGAGGTGCGGGAGGCCTTCGGCCGCGAGCTCGCCCGGGAGAACCCGGTGGCGGCCGACGTGGTGGTGCCGGTCCCCGACTCGGGCATCGTGGCGGCGCTGGGGTACGCGGAGGAGTCCGGCATCCCCTTCGCCATGGGGCTCATCCGCAACCACTACGTGGGGCGGACCTTCATCGAACCCGAGCAGTCGATCCGGCACTTCGGCGTCAAGCTCAAGCTCAACGCCGTGCGGGCGGTCCTGCAGGGCAAACGGGTGGTGGTGGTGGACGACTCCATCGTCCGGGGCACCACCAGCCGCAAGATCGTCAAGATGCTCCGGGAGGCCGGCGCCCGGGAGGTCCACGTGCGCATCTCCTCGCCGCCCACCTGCCACCCCTGTTTCTTCGGCATCGACACCCCCCGGCGCACCGAGCTGATCGCCGCCTGCCACGGGGTGGACGAGATCAACCGGTTTTTGACCTCGGACACCCTCGGGTACCTGAGCCGGGGCGGGCTCGAGCGGGCCACGGGGTACGGGCCTTACGCCTACTGCGACGCCTGCTTCACCGGCCGCTACCCCACCGGGACGGGGCGGCCCGAGGGAACCCAGCTGGGGCTCTTTGAGGGCCTCGGTACCAGACCATAGGAGAGGGACGTGGACACAGGGACGGAGGCGCTGCGGGCGGAGCTCTTGGCGCTGATCAAGGAGAAGTCCTACGAGGAGCGGCCGGTGACCCTGGCCTCGGGCAAGCAGAGCAACTTCTACGTGGACGGCAAGCAGACCTCGCTCCACCCCCGGGGGGCCTATCTGATCGGCAAGCTCTTCCTGGAGCGCCTGGGGGCCTTCGGCCCGGTGGATGGGGTGGGGGGCCCGACCCTGGGGGCCGATCCCCTCGGTACCGCGACCAGCCTCGTCTCGGGGCTCGAAGGGCAGCCCATCCCAGCCTTTATCGTCCGCAAGGAGCCGAAGGGCCACGGCACCAGGCGGTGGGTGGAGGGGCAGAAGAACCTGCCCCCGGGCGGCCGGGTGGTCATTTTGGAGGACGTGGTGACCACCGGGGGGTCGGGCCTCAAGGCGGTGGAGAACGTGGAGAGCGAAGGCTATCGGGTGCTGGGGGTCCTGGCCCTGGTGGACCGCCAGGAGGGGGGACGGGAGGCCCTGGAGGAGCGGGGGTACCGCTTCGAGGCCCTCTTTACCAAGGCGGACGTGCGGGGAAAGCCCTGACTCGGGAGGAGGCGCCATGCGGGGGCGTTGGCTAGCAGCAGCGGCGGTCGCGGGGGTTGTGGGCTGCGCCGGGGTGCGCCTGGCGCCGGACTTCGCGGCCTCGGGGGGCTACGCCCGGGCGTTGGCGCACCACACCCGGGCGGCCGAGCTGTACCAGGGCTTCGACACCGTGGCCAAGGGGTGGGCCACCTGGAAGTCCCCGGGGTTTCGCGCCGCCCTGGCCGAGGCGAGCGCCGCCGCTTACGCGCTGTCGCCCGGGGCCGCGGCGGACCTGGGGCGGGACGAGGGGAGCGCGGGGCAGCGGGTCCGGGAGTTTCACCTCGCCCTGTATACGCCCAAGGCGGACTGGGGCGACCTGGCGGGGTTGGAGAGCCTGTGGCGGGCCTACGTGGAGCTGGCGGGCGGGTCGCGCCTGGAGGCCCTGCAAGTGAAGGCCGTTCCCAAGTCCGATCGGGCCCCGGTGGCGTATCCGTACGTGACCCGGTGGACCCGGGAGTTCACCCTCACCTTCCCCCTCCTCGACCCGACGGAGGCCGCCCTCCCGCCGACCCTGGTGCTGGCGGGCCCCCTGGGGGAACTGCGGTTCGCCTTTCGGTGACGATTGACACGCCTTCGGGCCGCGTCGCATAATCCGCGTTTCCTCCGGGGGCCCATAGCTCAGTTGGTTAGAGCTGCCGGCTCATAACCGGTCGGTCCCTGGTTCGAGTCCAGGTGGGCCCACCAACCCTCGCGCGACCAGGTACATGCCCCAGCCGGATGCAGAGAGAAGACGTAGGAGGATCCCGAGATGGGGGTGACCGTCTCGGCCGTGGCGGCAGCCATCGAGGCGCTCGCGCCCCTGGCGCTCGCCGAGCCCTGGGACCGCCCGGGCCTGCAAGTGGGCGATCCCCGGGCTACGGTCGACCGGGTCCTGGTGGCCCTGGATCCCTCCCCCCAGGCGGTCGCCCGGGCCACCGAGACCGGCGCCCAACTCCTCCTCACCCACCACCCCCTCTCCCTCGACCCTCTCCCGCGGCTGGACCTCTCCACCCCCCTGGGCGCCCGCGTCGGCCGCCTCATCGCCGCCGGGACCGCCCTGTACTCCGCCCACACCAACCTCGACCGCGCGGCCGGCGGGGTCAACGACGCCCTGGCCGCCCGCCTCGGCCTCGCCGACCTGGGGCCCCTGGGGGCCGGGGAGGGCCAGGTCAAGGTGGTGGTGACCGTCCCCGTGGGCTACGAGGGGCGGGTGCGGACGGCCCTCGCCGAGGCGGGGGCGGGTCGCACCGGGCGCTACCACGGGTGTTCCTTCGAGGTGCGGGGCCGGGGGCGGTTCTCCGCCCTGCCCGGGGCGAGCCCCTTCCTGGGCGAAGTGGGCCAGGAAGCCCGGGTGGAGGAGAGCCGCCTGGAGGTCGTCGCGCCCCGGAGTCGCCTCGGGGGGATCCTCGCCGCCCTGGGTCGCGCGCACCCCTACGAGTGCCCCGCGGTGGACGTCTTCCCCCTGGAACAACCGTCGGGGGACGGGGCCCTCGGCCGGGTGGGGCGCCTGCCCGAACCCCGGCCCTTGGGCCCGTGGGCCCGGGAGGTGGCGGCCGCCCTGGGTGCTCAGGCGCCCCGGCTGGTGGGGGAGCCGACGCGCAGGGTGGACCGGGTGGCGGTGTGCGGAGGGAGCGGGGCGGGCCTGTGGCCCGAGGCCCTCAAGGCCGGGGCCCAGGTGCTAGTGACCGGGGACCTGCGCTACCACGTTGCCCTGGAGGCTGGGGAGGCGGGCCTGGCGGTACTGGACGTGGGGCACGGGCCGAGCGAGGCCGCGGCCGTCGAGGTGCTGGCGGCTACCCTTCGCCGCTGGGCCGAGGCGGCGGGGGAGAAACTCGACGTGGAGGTGCTCCGGGAGGGGGAACCGTGGACGGTGGTGGCTTGGTGATCTTCCCGGGATCGCCCGGTTGGTACGAGCGGAGACGAGACACGCGCAGGGGCCGGCTGGCCCGAGGAGGTGGCGTTGGACGGTGACGTGCTGGATCTCTTGGAGAAGCTGCAGCGGGTGGCGGATGACATCGACCGGTTTCAGAGCCGGCGAAAAGCAGCGGTAGAGGATGGAGAGCGCGCCGAGGCGGCGCTTTTGGCGGCGCAACAGGTTTTGGCGGAAAAGGAGGCCCGGGCCCACGCCCTAGACATCGAGCGCCGCAAGGTGGAGCTGGCGCTCAAGGCCGAGCGGGACCGCATGGGGCGCACCAAGTCGCGCATGGGCGAGGTGAAGACCAGCCGGGAGTACCAGGCGGTGCTTTTGGAGACCACCGCGGTCAAGCAAAACATCAGCGAACTGGAGGAGGCGCAGCTTCGAGACATGCAGGAGCTCGAAGAGACGGCGGCCGCGATCGAGGCCCTGCGCCGGGAGATCGGGGAGCTGGCGACGGCGTCCGAGGCGGGGAAGCAGCGCGCCGAGGCCGTGGTTGCCGAAGCGGATCGGGGGATCGCCGAGCGCAAGGCCGAGGAATCGGCCCTCCTGAAGAACAAGAACCTCCCACTGGACGTGGTGGACCGCTACCGGCTGATCCGCTCCCGCCGGGGCGGGCTCGCCGTGGTGGAGGCCCGGGACGAGGCGTGTACCGCGTGTTACATGCGCCTGCCCCCCCAGTCCTACATCGAGATCGTGCGGCGCAAGGTGGTCCAGTGCCCCAACTGCCACCGCATCCTGGTGCCGCCCCGCGCCACCGCGGCGGCGGACGCGGGGGGGTGAGGCTAGGGGCCAGGGTCTAGGGGCTAGGGGC
>JBBIIA010000220.1:0-5279 GCA_037446775.1 Deltaproteobacteria bacterium | reverse complement strand
GGTGGCGCGAGGCAAAGGCCCGGTTCTCCTCGCTTCTCGCTCCTCTAATCCCATCTTCGTACGCCATCCGTAGTACCCCGTAGTACTCCCGCCCCGGCGCAAATACGCCGTAAATCATCCCCCTGGCCGATCGTCTCGGTGGCTCCCCTTCTGGTACTCATGGCCCAGTGGAAGTGCCAGCCGCACCCGGGGTCGCGGCCCCCGACGAACGGCCAGCCGGGAGCGGTGGATGACGGGAGACGAGCGGCGCAGAGGGTGGCGGTTCGAGCTGGAGCTTCCCGCCGCGGTGGCCCCGGTCGGGCCCCTGGGGCTGTCCCGGCCGTGCCACCTGGTCACCCGGAACATCTCGGCCAGCGGCGCCTTCTTTAAGACGGCGCTGCCCTATCCGGTGGGGGAACAGGTGCAGATCGAGCTCACCCTGTGCCTCGGGCGGGCCGAGGGCTCGGCGGTGCGGGGGATGGCCAACATCGAACTCACCGGCACGGTGGTGCGGGCCCAGGCCGACGGCATGGCGGTGGCGTTTTCCAACGGGTACGAGATCGCCGGCCTGGGGGAGGTCTCGGGCGGGATGGAGCACGCCAACCTGGTCAACTGAACGGTCACGACAACCGGGCTCCGCCGGGGGCCGACGGGGGATGCGTCGATCGGCAACAGACGCTTGGGTGTCTAGGCCGGAAGGGTGTCGGAAGATGTGAGAGATCGTTCTTCTCGGCTCGGGGCTCGCCGGGCTCGCGCCCATCGGGCGGCGGAGGAGCGGGGAGGGGCACGAGGAACCGGGGCCGTGCCTCGAGCCTCCCCGAATCACGAATCACGGTTCACGAGTCAAGAGCCCCCCGGTCGGCAACGGAGCGAGACGTAGGCGCGGCATCTTCGGCTGGCGCCGTGGGATAGGACACATCAACGAGGCCGTCGGGTACTGGTCCCGGGCCATTGAGCGAAAGGAGGTCGGCAGATGAACAGAGCGATCCTCATGGTTGTAGGGGCAGGCGTGGTGTTGGCGGGCCCGCTCTGGGCCGGGGGGGCACAGGCGGCGTCGTACACCAGCGTGGTCGATTTTGCGGGGGACCAGAACCGCAACAGCGTGATCACCTGGAGGACTGTCTCGGACAACAACACCAACTGGTATGTGGGAAGCTACGACCACCAGGTGGGCTTCGCCCCCCCGGCCGCCCGGGTGGACACCGCGAACCTCGCGCTCACCTACCGCCACGTCGCCGTGAACCCCACTGCCGAGCTCTGGTGGATCCACGGCGGGAGCACCTTCATAAAGATCGGCGAGTTGATCGGCGCGAACGGCCACGCCTGGACCACCTCCGAGTGGGAGCTGCCTCGTGCACTTTACACCAGCGTGACGGGCTCGACGTGGACCCTGGGCCTGGCCTTCCGGGAATCCACCCAGGGCCAGGACTCGTTCCAGCTGGACAAGAGCCTCCTCTCCGGTGAGTACACTCCCGTCCCCCTCCCTGGCGCCGCGCTGCTCCTCGGCTCGGGCCTCGCCGGGCTCGCCCTCGTCGGGCGGCGGCGGGGGGAGCCGTGAGGCGCGTGATTCGTGACTCGTAATTCGTTAGATCACCAATCACCAATCACGGCTCTTACCAATCACGGCCCTTCCGCCTTTCGTTGCGTCGTTGCGCGGTTGCGTGAAACCACCCTCCCCCAATCACGAGTCACGAGTCACGAGTCACGAGTCACGAGTCGCGAGTCGCGCAGGGGGCAGGGGTGGGGGAACGAGGCGGAAGCGCCGTGATTCGTGGGTAGGTGCGAGGAGTGAGGAGCCTTTGCCTCGCTCCTTGTTCCTCGATCCTCATTCCTCGAACTTCGAACCTCATTCCTCGAACCTCGATCCTCGAACTCCCCCCCCTTCCCCGCCTCACCCAAAAGTATGATTTTTCATCCCGGGAGCCGCCGCTACTGAAGCGCCGACAACCCCGCGGCGAAGTTAACCACGTGGGATCAAAGTGGTTTGCCCAGAATTCAAGAATGATCCGAAACAACGGGCCGAAACATAGGGGTAGATCGGTTTTGCCAAAGGTAGTAAAGATTCGGACGCGATCGAACCACGAGGATCTCGTAGCGAGACGCTCGATACCGCCCGTCGCCCCAAGGATCAAGACGCCATAGGCAACGGACAGCAGGCAATAGGGAAGAGGGGAGGCAAGCGATGGGCAACACGAAGAACCACCAGGAGCGACGCCTCGCGCCTCGAACCCCACTTCTCCCGCCCCGAATCACGAGTAACGAATCACGGATCACGAATCACGAATCACGGCTCTTGAACGAATCACGAGCAGCCCTTGGCAAGCGCGGGAGGACGCGGTGAGAGCGTGGGCTTACTTGCCGATCGAGCGACGGGCCCGCGCCCCCCAGGGGGGGGCAGGAGCAGGCCGGGTTCAGCCGCCCGTCTGGGCGAGCCGCTCGGCCACCCACACCTTGATCAGCGACTGGCGGGGCACCCCCAGGCGCCGGGCCTCCCGGTCGAGGCCGTGGATCATCCAGACGGGGAAGTCCACGTTGACGCGCTTCTGCTCCTCGTCGGGTCGGCGGGCCCGGGCCAGGTCGAGCTGCCCGGTCACGTCCTCGCCGGCGTCGAACCGGCGGTCGAACTCCTCAGCCTTCATAGATGGCGACCTCCTCTGGCCGCGCGCGGCGGACCGAGATGATCCGCACCCGCTCGGCGCGAACGGTGATGACCGCCGACCAGTGTTTGCCGCCGATTTGCCCGATCACCAGGGCCCGCGGCTCGTCCGAGGTCCGGGCCGGGACCTCGACCCGCCGGGGATCGGCCCACAGGGCCTGCGCCTCGGTGAAGTCGAGCCCGTGCTTGGCCGCGTTGGCGGCCCTCTTGGCGGGGTCGAACTCGAAGTCCATGGTATAGAAACTATACCTGCGGTGCGCCTGGCGTCAACCGACAGGCGACACACCGCCGTGGGAGGCGCAACGGCGGGAGGCAGGGCCAGCAAAACGGCGGAGTGGAAGCTGGGAAGAGGCGTGAGGGGCGAGGCGTGAGGAACGAGGCGTGGGGGCTGGCGCCCCACGAGTCACGGATCCCCTGGCCTTTGGCCTCGAGCCTCGAGCCTGCCCTGGCCTTTGGCCTCGAGCCTCGAGCCTCGAGCTGGGGTGAGCGGGGCGAAATTGTTCATTGAGCAACGTCCCCGAGTCCTGCACGGGCCGCAACGACGGACGGATCCGGGGCGTGCTGGAGGGAGCGGCGACGTGAGAGGGCGGCGCACGGGCGGTGAGATGAAGCCCGGGGGGCTCGGGTCCCCCCGGGGGGCCCCGAGGGGTTCGTGTCGGTCAGCTGCCGATGGGGAGGCGGCGGACGCGCAAGTGCCGCTCGCGGATCACGGCGATGCAGCCTTGATCCAGGGCGTCGCGGATGGCGGGCAGGTTCGCCAGGAGGAGGGCTGCCTGCTGCGCCGGCCGGCGCTGGCCGGCCCGGCGAAACAGGATGACCGAGGGTTTCGCCTCCCCGCGGAGCGCGAGGAGGGTCCCAAAGTCGGTGTCGGCGGAGACCAGGACGCGGTCCTGCGCCGCCGCCAGGGCGAAAACGTCCCCGTCCGGGGCGGTCGCCATCCCGTGGTCGCGCACGTGGGTCGCGTCGTGGCCGGCGCGGCGCAGCGCCTCCGCGAACAGGGGGGACAGGGCGTTGTCGACCAGGAACTTCACTGCCCGTGGGCCAGCGGCAGCTCGCGCTCGCGGACGGCTTCGGCCGCGAAGCGAAGCGACTCCCGGATGTCGTCGGGCTCCAGGTCCGGGTACGCGGCCATGATCTCCCCCTCGGTCATGCCGTCGGAGACCATGCCCACGACCGTGGCGACGGGAATGCGCAGTCCCCGCACGCAGGGCATGCCGCCCATCTGCCCGGGGTCGACCGTGATGCGCGAAAAAGCCATGGGGCTGCCTCCGCGGCGGAAGTGGGCGCTCGGGAGTGCAGAGTACCCCGCGCGGCCGACGGCGGCAACTGCGCCCGGGAGGCGTCCCTCGTGATCCGTAATCCGTGATCGGTGATCCGTGATCGGTGATCGGTGATCGGGTTGCACCGGGGGGGCAGGGTGGGCCATGAAGACCCACAGGGACCTGGATGTCTGGAATGCAGCTGTGGAGCTCGCCAGCTCCGTGTACCAGGCGACCAGGGACTTCCCGGGTGAGGAGAGATTCGGTCTCGTCGGCCAGATGAGGGGTGCGGCGGTCTCGGTCGCCAGCAACATCGCCGAAGGCGCCGCGAGGCAGACCAAGAAGGAGTTCGCGCCGTTCCTCTACGTCGCCTCCGGTTCGGCGAGCGAACTCGCGACGCAGATCGAGATCTCCAGGCGGATCGGTGTGGGCGACGCGAAGGGGCTTTCGGAGCTGGACGCGAAACGAGAGCAGGTGTCTCGGATGCTCCACGGCCCGATCCGGTCCATCAAGGCCCGGTCTTCGCCCTGACCCGATCACGGATCACGAGGTTCCACCGATCACGGATCACGGATTACGGATCACGCGTGCTGGAAGGGGGCGGGGTGAGAGGGAAGGCGACGGAACCTAAGGAACCTATGCAGCGTCCCGTAAGGGGCCCAATGAAGCTTACCAGCGTCCCTCCGGGGGGCTCGGGCTCAGGCGGCTCGGGGTTCGACCTCGCGGTCGAGGCGGGTGCCCAGCGCCGCCTGTGCCACCTCCAGGTCGTAGCGGGCCTGGAGATTCAGCCAGAACTCGGCCTCCATCCCGAAGTAGCGCCCCAGCCGCAGGGCGGTGTCCGCGGTGATCGCCCGCCGGCCGTGGACGATCTCGTTGATCCGCCGGGGGGCGACGCTGATCGACTGGGCCAGGCGGTACTGGCTGATCCCCATGGGGTCGAGGAACTCCTCCTTGAGGATCTCGCCGGGGTGGATCGGGGGGATGTCGCGCTCGGCCATGGTGGCACCTCAGGTGTGGTAGTCGACGAGCTCGACCTCGTGGGCGTGCCCGTCCTTCCAGACGAAGCAGATCCGCCACTGGTCGTTGACGCGAATGCCGTGCTGCCCCGCCCGGTCGCCCGCGAGGGCTTCGAGGCGGTTGCCGGGCGGTACCCGCAACGTGTCCAAACGGGTGGCGGCGTGGAGCACGTTGAGCTTCCGGGCCGCTCGCCGCTGCATGTCCGGGGGCCACGTGCGGGAGACCCGCCCCCGAAAGAGCCGCTCGGTCTCTCGGCAGCGGAAGCTTCGGATCATGGGGCAAGACCTTATCCCTGCGAGATATTAACGTCAAGGGATAATAAGGCCGCCCCTCGGCCAGCAGGTCCGAGGCCGGCGCCGCGTGGCCTC
>JBBIIA010000219.1:0-5301 GCA_037446775.1 Deltaproteobacteria bacterium | reverse complement strand
TCCCGCATCCGGGCGTAGTGGCGGTAGAGCCGCTCCACGTAGGCCGAGTCGGAGTTCACCAGGTACAAGAAGAGGTCGAGCAGGGCGTCGGAGAGCTCGGTCTGGGGCCCCAAGGGCTCGAGGAACGGCCCGGCGGCATCGTCCCCCGGGTCGAAGCCGAAGGAGATCGTCGCCACCGGCCCCTGGCGGCTCTCGGCCATCACCCAGAACATGACCCGCCGACAGTCGCAGCCCTTCTCGTCGCAGTAGAGCTCGACGAAGGCGTAGGCGTCGGGGGGCGCGGGCTGGCCGGGTTCGGTCACGGTGACCACGCGGGTCTCCCGACGGGCCACCTCGGGGAACTTCTGGGCAAAGGGGATCACGGCTCTGGTCCTCCTGGTCCTGGGGGCGAACGGGGCTGGGGCCTCGGGGCTACTCCCCGTCGTCGCCCCACCTCGGGTACTGGTCGGGGGACAGGGGCGCGGGGCGAGCGAGGTCGATCATGGGGGGCTCCTGCGGGGCGCGGCCAGTCGGGCCAGGGTCTGGGCCAGGGAGTCGAGGACCGCGGGGTCGGGGATCGTCACGGTCATCTGCCACTGGCCCTGGTCGTCTTGGTCCAGGCACTCGGCCAGGCGGGCCTTGAAGGCCTCGGCCATCTGCCGACTCGCCTCGGTCTCTGGGCCGGGGCCGGCGAGCTCGCCCATGAACGAGAACGCCGCGGCCAGGAGCTGGCCGCCGGCCGCGGCCACCCGGCCGCGGCGCTCGGCGGCTTCTCGGGCCTCGCGTTCCACGGCCGCCTGCTGGCTCACGTCCACCGGCGCCGCGGGGCGGGTGCCCACCAGCACCTCGAGGCGGCGCTTGAGCTCCTCGATGCCGCTCGCCAGGTCCACGGCGGTCACGTCGGAGTCGGGGTCCAGCGCCGCGAGGGCCAGCTCGTGCTTGGCCGCCAGGGTGGAGAGCAGGTTCTCCTCGATGGTGTCCTCGGTCACCAAGAGGTACACCTGCACCGGCCGCTTCTGGCCCATGCGGTGGGCCCGGGCGATGCGCTGCTCCAAGACCGCCGGGTTCCAGGGCAGGTCCACGTTCACCACGGTGTTGGCCGCCTGGAGGTTCAACCCCGTGGCGCCGGCGTTGGTGGTGAGGAACAGCCGGCACGCCGGGTCCTTCTGGAACCGCTGCACCAGGGCCTGGCGCTTCTGCTGGGGCACCGAGCCATCCAGGCGCACGAAGGGCAGCCGCCGCTCCGCCAGCAGGGGCTCCACCAGGCCGAGCATGGTGGTCCACTCGGAGAAGAGCACGATCTTCCGGTCCTCCTCGGCGGCAAAGCCGTCGAGCAGCGTCGCCAGCTCGGCGAGCTTGCTCGAGTACCCGGGGGGTTGCTTGTCCACCAAGAAGGTGCTGTTGGCGGCCATGCGGGCCAGAAGAAGCGCCTTTTGCAGGCGCAGGAGGTCCATCTCGGTCAGGTAGGGCTTGCGGACGATGGTCGAGATGATCCGCTTGTGGCCCTCGTGCAGGTCGGCCTGCTCGGCCGTGGGGGGGATCCGCCGGATCTCGGTGGTGCGGGGGGGCAGCTGCCGGGCCACCTGGGCCCGGGTGCGCCGCAGAAGCACCGGGCGGAGCTTGTCGCGCAGCTCATCGAGGTTGCGGTACCCCAGCACCTTGCCCTTGTCGTCGGCCACCCGGTGGCGGTGGAAGAACCGGAACGCCGGCCCCAGGCGCCGGTCGTCGATGAACTCGACCACCGAGTACAGCTCGTCGAGGCGGTTCTCCAGCGGCGTGCCCGACAGGACCAGGGCGAAGCGGGACCGCAGGCTCTTCACCGTGCGGCTGGTGCGGGCCTCCCAGTTCTTGATCCGCTGGCCCTCGTCCAAGACGATCAGGTCCCAGGGCGCCGCCTCCACGGCCACGATGTCCCGCAGCACCTGCTCGTAGTTGCACACGGTAAAGAAGGCGTCGCCGCGGTACTGGCCCGCCCGCTCCTCGGCCGTGCCCACCACCAGCTGGCACGGGCGCCCCGAGAACCGCTCGACCTCGGAGGCCCACTGGGCCTTGAGGGACGCGGGGCAGACCACGAGCACCCGGGCGATGCCCGCCTCCCGGGCCAGGAGCTCGGCCACGCCGATGCCCTGGATGGTCTTTCCGAGCCCCATGTCGTCGGCCAGGATCGCCCGCCCCGCCCCCACCGCGAAGGCGATGCCGTCGAGCTGGTAGGGCAGCAGCTCGACCTTGAGGAGCTCTTGGCGCAGGGGGTGGCGGGCCGGGTCGCGGCGGATCTCGGCGGCGCGCGCCGCCAGGCGCCCTGCAAGGAGCGCGGTCTCCAGGTAGAGCTCGGCGTCGGGGTACACGGTGACGGCGTGGCCCAGGGCCTCGAGGCGCTGGACCCGGGCCACCAGGTCCCGCGGGTCGTCGATCGCCCGACCCCGCACCGGCGCGAGCACCGCCTCGGCCGCGGGAGGCACGCCCTCGGGCACGAGCACCCGGAGCTCCAGGGCTTCGCCGTAGCGCAGGTGCACGGCCACGGCGTCGGGCCGGAAGGGCCGGCGCTGCTCGGCCTTGGAGAACCGCTTGCGCGCCCGGGCGAGCACGTGGAGCAGGTGCTTGCAGGTGCCCAGGGTGTTTCGCCGGAAGTCCGCGCAGGTGCAAAACGACTCGCCCCGCTCCCAGCCCCGCAGGGCCACCCGGTAGGTCTTGCCCGAGGCCCGGCTGGTGACCGCGTAGTCGGACCACAGCACCTTGGGCTCCAGGGCCTTCACGGTCATCCGCTCCTCGGCGGCGCGCACCTCCCGCTCCGCCAGGGCCCGGGCCACCAGCTCCTCGTCGGTGAGGGCTTCCTGGGGCTCCGGCTCCGGCGGCGGAGCCGCCAGGCCGAGGGCCAGCTTCTCCTCCAGCACCACGGCGAAGAGGGCGCCCAGGTGCTCGCAGGCGGTGTCGCAGGCGCTGCACGAGAACCGCAGCTCCCGGTCCCGGGCCGGGTCCAGGGCCACCTCGGCCACCGCGTCCCCCAGGTCCAGGGTCAGGCGCTCCTCGGTCAGCTGCGCCTGGTCGAGCACCGACACCTGGCGCCTGCCCCCCTGGCGCACCAGGGCCTCGCCCCCGGGGCCCAGGAGCCTCGCGGCGTCACGGAACGACAGGTGCGACAGGCGGTCGCGCAGGGTGAGCATGGGGCCTCCGGGCGGGGAGAGAGGAGTCCCCTTCGTATACCCTTCCGGAGGCCCCCGTTTCAAGGCGCGGCTGGGCTCACGACCGTGGGAGGGGGCGGTCGCGCTCACCACGTGCTGCGTAGCGAACTATCCACACTGTGGTGGCGAACCGGTGCTCTGTGGGTATTCGATCCCGGCTCGTCGATCTACGGCTATCTCGCCATCGGTGGGAAGGCGGTCGCGACAAGAGACCAGCGGTACTCCTCGGGCCTCGCCACGATGCCCGCCCGCACCGGGTTCAAGTCGACGTAGGCCAGCAGGTTCACTAGCCGTTGCTGAAACCGGCTCCCGCCGGCGGCGGAGTGGCCGCTCAGATCTCCCCGAGCCGGCCCGCGGGCAGCGCCGTCACCCCTTCGCCCAGCGGGTATGCCTCGTCACCCGGGTACACCACGAACCCCTGTTCGCACCCCAGATCCCGAAAGGCGTTCCAGAAGCCCTTTCCGAGCGACGGCGCCGCAGCGTGCTTGACCTCGACCGCCACGGGCGTTCCCCGGCCGGGGACCAGCACCAGGTCGATCTCGGCGCCTGCTGCCGTCCGGTAGAAGAAGGGCTTTCGCCCCTTGAGCGAGGTGTTCAGGATCTGCTCGACGACAAACCCCTCCCAGGAGCTACCGGCGGCCGGGTGGCCGAGGAGGTCGTCGAGGGTGCCCAGCCCCAAGAGCGCATGGAGGACGCCGGAGTCCCGGAGAAACACCTTGGGGGACCTGGTGAGGCGTTTGCCCACGTTCGCGTGGTACGGCTGAAGCTGGCGCGCCACGAAGGTGCCCTCGAGGATGTCGAGGTAGTGCCGCACGGTGGGGGCCGAGAGCCCCAAACTCCCGGCAATCCGGCTGGCGTTCCACAGTTGGCCGTGGCTGTGGGCCAGCATGGTCCAGAAGCGCCTGAGCTGCGCCGCGGGTACCCGGATCCCCAGTTGGGGGATGTCGCGTTCGAGGTAGGTGGCGACGAAGGCTTCGCGCCATTCCAGACTGGCCGCTTCGTCGGGCGCCAGGAAGCTGTCCGGGTAGCCGCCTCGGAGCCACAGGCGATCGACGGGCTGCACCTCGGCCAGCCCCAAGGGGGAGAGCTCACAATACACGACGCGGCCCGCCAGGGTCTCGGACGACTGGCGCAGAAGCTCCGGGGACGCCGACCCGAGCAGGAGGAACCGGCCGGGCACCCGGTGCTGATCCACCAGGGCGCGGAGCACCGGAAAGAGACCGGGCGCCCGTTGGATCTCGTCGATGATGACCAGGGAGTCGGCGAGCCGGCCGAGATACAGCTCCGGGTCGCTCAACTTGTTCGCGTCCGAGGGGAGCTCCAGGTCGAGGTATACGGTCGGCCGCTCCCCGCTCCCCAGGAGCGTCTTGGCGAGGGTCGTCTTGCCCACCTGCCGGGGCCCCACGAGCCCCACCACCGGAAACCGGCTCACGGCGCGTTCCAGGTGTGGTTGCAGCGATCGTCGAATCATGCGTGCATATTAAAAGCCAAGCTTTCAATTTGCAAGGACAAGACGGTCGGCAGGGCTGTAGAAGGGACCCTGGGTCGCGGTAGGGATGCCGGTTTCCCGGCACCCCGCACCGATCCGTACGTGAGGAACTACCTCATACGGCTCCTGCCTCGGGCCAAAGGCGATCACGGCTGGCGCGGCTGGGGCCTGTCCCCAAATGGCCTGGGTGGGGGCCCGGGCTCTCGTCGTCCGATCAGGCGACGCACAGCGGCTTGATGCGCCGCACGTCGTCCTCCACGGCGGCGTGGGCATCCCACAGATCGACGGCGCGCTGCAGGTTCAGCCAGAACTCCGGCGAGTTGCCAAAGAGGGTGGACAGGCGCAGCGCCATCTCGGGTGACAGCGCCCGCCGCTCCCGGAGGAGCTCGTTCACGGTCTGGCGCGACACGCCGAGCGCCTGGGCCAGACTGCTGACCGTGAGCTCGTAGTCCGGCATGAAGTCCTCGCGCAGGATCTCGCCGGGATGGGTGGGCCGGCGCTTCATGGGGGTGTCGTTGGCGATGCTCATCATGGATCACCTCGCTAGAGGCCCTTGGGAGGCAGAGATCTTTGACCATGCGTCAAGTTTCGTCTTCAGAGGGCGCCTCGGGGAACGGGGGTTTTGGACAGGATTACAGGATGTTCAGGATGCTA
>JBBIIA010000218.1:0-5382 GCA_037446775.1 Deltaproteobacteria bacterium | reverse complement strand
TCCGGATCTGTGGAGGGGGTGCCCAGCAATGGGCGTTCCTACTCCGACTCAAAAACGGTCTTTCCCCGGCATCCCGTTATCCGGTCAAGAAATGGTCACCTCCCCCGGCGGGCTTTTGACTTCGGGCAAGGCTAGGGGGGCCGGGGGGCGGTAGACTCGGGCCATGCGGAAATCCACGCGGAGCTGGCGCGAGCGCCTGCGCCCGGTCCACCGGTGGCTGGGGGTGGGGCTCGGCGTCTACTTCCTGGCCATGGCCGGGTCGGGGATCCTGTTGAACCACCCCGACCTCCTGGCGGGGACCGACCTGCCCCGGTCCTGGCTCCCCGGGGACTACGACTACCGGGACTGGAACCGCGGCAGCTTGCGGGGCGCTGTGCCCGACCCCGGGGGCGGGTGGCTGCTCTGTGGCGACGCCGGGGTGTGGCGCCTCGATCCTGGGGCGGCCGCGCCCCGGGGCGACTCCGCCGGCCTCCCCCCCGGGGTGTATCGGCGCGACACCCGGGCGCTCCTGGCGGTGGACGGCCCGGAGCCCTTCCTCCTGGCCGGCACCCGCGGCGGGCTCTTCGGCCGCCGCCGCGGGGACCCCGGGCCGTGGCAGCCGGTGCCCCTCCCCGACGGGAGCCCGCCGGTGGTCGACCTCCTCACCGCCGACGGGCGCGTGCTGGTGCTCACCCGGGACCGGGTCTACGCCGCCAACCCGGTCTGGCCTCCCCGCTTCGTCGACGCTACCCCGCCCCGAGCCCCCGAGCCCGGGGGACGACTCCCCCTCTTCCGCCTCGTCTTCCACCTCCACAGCGGCGAGACCTGGGGCCTCCCCGGGCGCCTGGCCGTGGACGCGATCGGGCTCCTCCTTGGGTTTCTCGGCGCCTCGGGGCTGTGGTTCTGGGGCCGTCGCCGTAGGGGGAGCCTCGCCCGGGGCCTCGGCGGCCGCCTCGCCCGGGGGGGCTTGCGCTGGCACCGTCGGCTCGGGCTGTGGGGGGCGTTGCCCCTCCTCTTCGTCGCCCTCACCGGGCTCTTCCAGCGCCCCCCCTTCCTGGTGGCCATCGCCGGGGCCACCTACCCCGCCTCGGCCCACCCGGCCCCCGCCGACCCCAACCCCTGGCACGACCTCCTGCGCAAGGCCCTGTGGGACCCTGCCCGCCGGGTGCTGGTGCTCGCCACCGCCGACGGCATCTACGAGGGCCCCGCGGACGGTGCCCGCCCTTTCACCCCGGTGGCCGGGGCGCCCCCGGTGAGCGTCATGGGGGCCACCGTCTTTCGCCCCACGGGGGACGGCGCCTACTGGGTGGGCTCCATGAGCGGGCTCTTCCGCTGGGACCGGGACCTGGGCGCGGCCTGGGACGCCTTTACCGGCCAGCCCCCGCGGCCCGGGGCCCGGGGCCCAGTGGGAGCCCAGCAGGTGGTGGGCTTCGTGGACTTCGGCGGTCGCTGGGCTGCCGCCGACTACGGCCTCGGCTTGCTGGGGGCCTGGGCGGGTGGCCCGCCGCCGGCCCTGCCGCCCGAGCTTCAGGACGGCGGCCGGATTTCCCTGTGGCACGCCCTCTTCGAGTTCCACAACGGGCGCCTCTTCGGGTTCCTCCTCGGGCCCTGGGCGTGGATCGCGGTGCCCCTGGGGGGCCTCGCCCTACTCGCGGCGGGGCTGTCGGGGCTCGGCCGCGGGGGCGGCCGGCTCGGGGGGCGCCGACGGCGCTAGAAACCCTTGGTAAGAACCAAGATCCACGTTGCGCCGTTGCGCCGTTGCGTGAACCCGACCCCCGGAAATAGACGGTCTCACGCAACGACGCCACGACGCCACGTAAGGCCCGAGGGGGACAAGACCAAAGATCCACGTTGCGCCGTTGCGTGAACCCAACCCCCGGGGAAGGCTTGCGGTTGCCCGGACCCGGCGGTTCGGGTAAGGTCTCGTCCTGCTCCGGGGGCCCAGCTCAGGGAGGTGGCAATGGAGGGCCCTTACGGCCGCGTCCGAAGGTTTCCCCGGATTCCCGCCGAGCACGCGGTGCTGGTGCGCAAGGTGGCCCCGGAGGGGGTCGAGGGCTTCGTCAAGACCCGGGTGCTGGGCCTTGGCGGGTGCATGTTCCGGAGCGACCAGGAGATCGGAGTCGGTACGACCCTGGAGCTCTTGCTGTCGGTAGACGACCGGGTGGTAAAGGCTGCGGGTGAGGTGGTGTACGAACGGCCCGCTCCCGGAGGTGAACGGGAGGTGGGGGTCGCGTTCCTGCACGTCGCGAAGGAGGATCTCGCGGTGATCCTGGAGCTCTTCCCCGAGGACGCCCCGGTGCTCGGCGAGGGCGAGTGAGCCCGCGAGCCTTCGATCCCTCAAGACGAGTACCCCAGGGAGGGCCCAGATGATCCCCGACTCGGCTCGGCAGCGGGCCGCCGAGCTCTCCCGCGAGCTCCACCGGCACAACCACTTGTACCACGTCCTGGACGCCCCCGAGGTGTCCGACGCGGCGTACGACGCCTGGTTCCGGGAGCTTCTAGCCCTGGAGGCCGCCCACCCGGAGCTCGCGGGCCCCGACTCCCCCACCCAGCGGGTGGGGGCCCCGCCCCTGGAGGCCTTCGCCCCCGCCGAGCACGGGCAGCCCCTCTTGAGCCTCGAAAACGTCACCGACGGGGCCGAGCTGCGGGAGTTCGACGCCCGGGTCCAGAAGTTCCTCGGCCTCGAGGGCCGGGTGGCGTACGTCGGCGAGCCCAAGCTCGACGGCCTCGCCGTGGCCCTCACCTACGGGGGGGGGCGGTTCGTCCGGGGTGCCACCCGGGGGGACGGCCGGGTCGGGGAGGACGTCACCGCCAACCTGCGCACCGTCCGCTCCATCCCCCTGGCGCTCGATCCCGCGGCCGCCCCGGCCGCCCTGGAGGTGCGGGGAGAGGTGGTGATGACCCGGGCCGACTTCGCCCGCCTCAACAAAGATCAGGAAGAGCGGGGCGAGGCCCTCTTCGCCAATCCGCGCAACGCCGCCGCCGGGGCCGTGCGTCAGCTCGACAGCCGGGTTACCGCCCGCCGCCGGCTGACCTTCCTCGCCTACGGGGTCGGCCGGGTCCCCCCCGGGTGGGCCGCGACCCAGTCCGAGGTGCTCGACCGATTGGAGGCCCTGGGGTTTCGCACCAGTCCGGAGCGCCGCCAGGTGGCGGGCATCGAAGCCGCCGAGGCCTACTGCCAAGAGGTGGAGGAGCGGCGGGATCGCTACCCCTTCGAGCTCGACGGCTGCGTAGTCAAGGTGGACTCCCTGGCCCTCCAGGACCAGCTCGGGGCCAAGGCCCGGGCGCCCCGCTGGGCGGTGGCGTACAAGTTTGCCCCCCGCCAGGCCACCACTCGGCTCCTGGACATCGTGGCGAGCGTCGGCCGCACCGGGGCGATCACCCCGGTGGCGGTGCTCGCGCCGGTGGAGGTGGGGGGGGTGACGGTCGCCCGGGCCACCCTGCACAACCCCGGGGAGGTCGCCCGCAAGGGGGTCTTGATCGGCGACCGGGTGGTGATCCAGCGGGCCGGGGACGTGATCCCCGAGGTGGTGGAGCCGGTGGTGGCGGCGCGGGACGGCACGGAGCGGCCCTTCGTCATGCCCGACCGGTGCCCGGCCTGCGGCGGCCCGGTGGAGCAGCCCGAGGGGGAGGCGGTGCCCCGGTGTGCCGGGCTCGACTGCCCGGCCCAGCTCAAGGGGCGGCTGCGGCACTTCGCCACCCGCCGGGCGCTCGACATCGAGGGCCTGGGGGCGAAGCTGGTGGACCAGCTGGTGGACCAGGGCCTGGTGCGAGAGGTCGCCGACCTCTTCCGCCTCACCGAGGCGGATCTCGTGCCCCTGGAGCGCATGGCCGAGAAGAGCGCGGGCAACCTCGCCCGGGCCCTGGCGGCGGCCCGCACCGTGGACCTCGGCCGCTTCCTGTACGGCCTCGGGGTGCGCCACGTGGGCGAGGCCACCGCCCAGGCCCTGGCGCGCCACTTCGGGACCCTGGCGGCGCTCCAGGAGGCCGGGGAGGGGGCGCTCCTCGCCGTCCCCGACGTCGGCCCCGAGGTGGCCCGGAGCCTCGTGTCGTTTTTTGCCGACGAGCGCAACCGGGCGGGGCTCGCCCGGCTGTGGGCCACCGGCTTTGCCGTGCGGGGCGCCGAGCGCCCGGCCGGGCCGAGGCCCTGGGAGGGGATGACCTTCGTCTTCACCGGGGGGCTTTCGACCCTCGGCCGCGACGACGCCAAGGCCCGGGTGGAGGCCCTGGGGGCCCGGGCCTCGGGGTCGGTGTCCAAAAAGACCACTTACGTGGTGGTGGGAGCCGAGGCCGGCTCCAAGGCCGACAAGGCCCGGGAGCTCGGCCTCGCGCTCCTGACCGAAGAGGAGTTCTTGACCATGCTGGCCGGGGCCGAGGGGGCCTCGCCGCCGATTGCCGTGGAGGAGCCATGATCGAGATCGAACGGGACGGCGGGGTCGCCGTGCTGACCCTGGCCCGCCCCAAGGTGAACGCCTTGTCCCCAGAGCTGGTGGCGGGGCTGCGCCAGGCGGTGGCGGAGCTCAGCGCGGACCCCGGGGTGGGGGCGGTGGTGCTGGCGAGCCGCGTTGAGCGGACCTTCTCGGCGGGGTTCGACCTCAAGCGCCTCCATGGCCTCGACGAAGGCCCCTTTGGGGCGTTCATCGAGGGCTTCACGGCCCTGTACCGCGAACTCTTCGCCGGGCCGGTGCCGGTGGTGGCCGCGGTCAACGGCCACGCCATCGCCGGGGGCGCCATCCTCGCCCTGGCGGCGGACCGCCGGGTCTTTGGAGATGGCTCCGGCCGCTTCGGCCTCACCGAGGTCGACCTGGCCCTGCCCCTGCCGCCGGGGGTGGTGGAGCTACTGCGGGCCGCGGTGGGGGACCACCGGGCCGCCGAGGCGGCGCTCTTTGGGCGGCTGTACGGGGTCGCCGAGGCTGCCGCCGCCGGTTTCGCCGACCGAGTGGTGCCGGCCGGGGAGTGCCTGGGGGCGGCGGTGGCCGAGGCCCGGGCCCTGGCCGCCAAGCCTCGGGCGGCGCTGCGGGCGATCCGGGAGCTGGTGCGGGGGTCGGCGGGCCGAGCGGTGGCGGCGGCGGACGCGGGAGCCGGGGCGGCCTTCCGCCGGTGGTGGACCACCCCGGAGGCCACCGAGCGGCGCCTTGCGGTGCTTGCCTCCCTCGAGGGGAAGGGGTAGGGCGGTGGACCGGCTCCGGGCGTGGCTCGAGGGCCTCTTGTGGGACGACGTCCCCCGGGGCCCCGCCCGGGAGGCGCTCCGGCTCGGGCTGGTCACCGTCTGGAAGTTCGACGCCGACCGGGGGCTGTTGCGGGCCTCGGCCCTCACCTTCACCACCCTGCTCAGCCTGGTGCCCTTCCTGGCCATCCTCTTCGCCCTGCTCAAGGGCCTGGGGGGCCACGAGCTCCTCAAGC
>JBBIIA010000217.1:0-5459 GCA_037446775.1 Deltaproteobacteria bacterium | reverse complement strand
CCAATCTGCCGCCACGCCGAGCGCCTGGCCGACCTCCCCATGGCCCCGGCGACCACCGAGCCGATCGCCACGCTCCTCGAACAGCTGATCGCCGAGGTGCCCCCCCCCGTGCTCCTGGCCGCCGCTCCCGGTGAGCGGATGGAACTCGCCGACGCGGCCGCCGGGCCCCTCCTCGCGCGCATCGAAGCCCTCGGGCAGACCGCCCTGCTCAACACCGCCTGGGGCGCGGTCATGGCCTTCAACGACATCTTGATCACGGGAGACCCGGCCGAACGGGCCCATTTTGAAGAAGCCGTGGCGGCCATCGGTACCCATCCCCGCTTTCGGGATTTCGGGGAGTTCTACTCGCCGTTTCTCGCCGCCGGGCTGGAGGTATTCCAAGCCGCCGAAGAGCTGGCGCTCGCCCGCCACGGCCTGACGGCGACGGTCGCCTCCCTGGAGGAGCTCCTCCGGGTCGCCGAGGAGCGCTACGAAGCCGACGTGATCCGCGCGGGCGTCGTCGCCGTCGCTGCCGCCGAGCGCGCCGCCGCCTGGGTCCTGGGGGTGTCGGCGGTCCTGGGCGCGGGCTTCTCCCTCGCCCTGGGCTTTGCGGTCTCACGCCGGGTCACGGCCGGCCTGACCCAGACAGCCCACCGCCTCCAGGACGTCGCCGACGGGGACGGAGACCTCACCGCCCGGCTCGACGCCCGGGACTCGGACGAGGTGGGGCTCTTGGCCGGGGCGTTCAATCGGTTCGTCGGACAGATCCAAAGCCTCGTGGCCACCACCAAGGAAGCCAGCCTCGAGCTCGCTTCCTCCTCCGAGGAGCTCGCCGCCGCGACGGCTCAGATCTCTTCGAGCAACGTCGAGGTGTCCTCCCAGGCCACAGCCGCCGCCACGGCCGCCGAGGAGATGAGCGCCACCGTCGCCGAGGTGGCCAAGAACGCCCTGGCGGTCAGCGACGCCGCGACCCGCGCCCGCGGCATGGCCGCGGAGGGCGTGGCCATCACCGCCGGCACCGAGGAGGCCCTGCAGGCCATCGCCGGCGCCGCCGACGAGGGCGTCCGCCGGGTCTTCGCCCTGTGCGCCGAGACCGGGAAGATCGGCTCGGTGCTCGGGGTCATCGAGGACATCGCCGACCAAACCAATCTCCTGGCCCTCAACGCGGCCATCGAAGCGGCCCGGGCGGGGGAACACGGGAGGGGGTTTGCCGTCGTGGCCGACGAAGTGCGCAAGCTCGCCGAGAAGACCGTTCGCGCCACCCAGGAGATCGCGCGCACCGTCGCCACGGTGCGGGGCGAGGGCGAAAAGACCCAGGAGACCATGGGGGAAAGCAAGGCGGCAGCCGCCCGGGGCGCGGCCATGGGGGCGCGCACCGGGGAGGCGATGCGCGCCATCGAGCGGCAGGTGGCCGCGGCCGCGGCCCAGACCGAGCAGATCGCAATCGCGGCAGAGGAGTTGTCCGCCACCATTCGGGAGCTCGCCGGCAACATGGAACAGATCGCCCAGGGCGTCACCCAAAACAGCGCGGCCACGGGCGAGATCACCAAGGCCGCCGAAGCCGTGGCGGGCCGCGCCGACACCCTCCTGGAGCTCACGAGCCGCTTCCGGACGTGATTCCCCACGCCGCGGCTCACATCGGGGCGGCCTCCAGGACCGGCGCCACCTGCTCGCTGGGGGGGAGGACCCGCCCCCGCTCCCGCCACACCCCCGCCTCCCGCAGGCCCGCACTCCCCCCGGCCAGGAGAAGCGCCACCAGGGGCGGCAACACCCACCACGGCAGCCTCACGGCCGGACCTCCAGCCGCAGTTCCAAAGCCCCGGGCTCGGGGCAGCGGTCGAGGCAGTCCAAGCAGTTGGTGCAGCGGGCGTCGGTGACCCGGCTCCGGACCGGCACCGGCAAGCGTTGGGGGCACGCGGCGGCGCAGTCGCCGCACCGCACGCATCGTTCGGTACGGGCGAGCCGGATGAGGCCCAGCCGCGAGGGCGGGTCGAAGACCGCGCTCAAGGGGCACAGGTACCGGCACCAGACGCCGGCGTTGGCGAGGGCGCCGAGGAGCACCGCCCCGAGCACCGCGTAAGCCGGCCACGCCACCCGCTCGGAGCCCAGGGAGTAGAGGGCGTAAAAGGGGTCGACGTCCTTGAAGACCAGGGTCCCCGACCAGGCGGTGAGCGCCACCACCAGCGCCAGGACCAGGTAACGCCCCCACCCCAGGGCCCGGTCCACCCGGGCCCTGGGCTTCCACGCGGGAACCCCGAGGCGCGCCCCCAGGGCCCGCAGCCCCTCGACGAGGGCGCCAAAGGGGCAGAGCCAGCTGCAAAAGGTCTTCTTGGTGACCACCGCGAGGCCGAGGCACGCGAAGAGCACGGCGAGGTTGCGCAGGGTCACCGGGCCCACGAAGCTGAGCCCCTCCCCCGCCCCCCAGGTCTGGAAGAAGCGCACCGCGCCCTCGATGGGCCCCAGGGGGCAGTAGTCCTCCACCGACAGCACCCCCGCCTCGGGGCCAAAGGGAAACCAGCGCGCCAGGGCCGAGAGGAGCGGCCCGGGGGCCCGGGCCTGATCCGCCACGGCCGCCAGGTACGCGGCGTTGGCCGCGACCCAGGCGGTGCCCGTTACCGCCACCCCCTGGGTGAGGGCCCGAACCGCTCGGATTCTACCCAAGGCGCTCTTCGACCCGGAGCTCCACCGGGGCCGGGGGGGTGAGGCACGCGGTGCACGGGCCGCAGGCGCCGAGGCTGCACCCCCCACCCCCGGCCTGACGCCCCAGGAGCACGAGGGCCACGCCCCAGGCCGCCACCAAAAACGCCAGGAGGCCCGGCTTGAGGCGCACGGCCCTACCCGGCCTTGAGGGCGTCGGCCACATCGGCGAGGCCCAGGCGCTGGAGAGTCGCGGGCAGGGGCGCGGCGCGCTTCGGATCCCAGCCCCGGGCGCCGTAGTAGCCGGCCAGGGCCTCGGCCTCGGCGGCGGCGGTGAGCACCGCCCCCGCCCGGGGGCCCACGGTGAGGGCGTCGGCCTTGGAGCGCCGGGGGAGCCGGTCGTCCTCGGGCCCAAACCCCTCCCGGGCCAGGAAGCCCCGTTCCAGGTTCCAAATCCGCTCCCCGGCGGCCACCAGGTCCTGGACCGTGCGCTTCTCCCCGGTCACCGCCTGCAGGAGCGCCGCCTGGAGCTCCGGGCCGATGGCGTAGGTGTGGTACCGGCACAGGCCCAGGGAGTCGGAGACCGCGCGCTGGTCCTGGACCTCGCGGCTGTGTCCGGTCTCGTGGGCTCCCCCCAGGGGGCTCGTCCCAAAGGCGATCACCATGGCGGGCAGGGCCGGCGGGTTGTAGGTGTCCATCTCCAGGCCCTTCACCTCCATGGCCCAGGCGTCGCTGCCGCCGCCGAGGAGCTTGGCGGCGGCCCGCACCCCCTGGCCGAGTTGGCCCAGGCGGCCCTCCCCCTTGACCATCCCGTCGGTGGCCGCGAGCATCGCCTCCGTCTTCCCCCAGGCGAGCCCGGTGTTCCCGAGCTCCGAGGGGAGCGCCAGGCGCTTCTCCCCCGCCTCCATCAAGAAGCCCAGGAGGTTACCGAGGCTCGCCGGATCCAGCCCCAACTCGTCGCACCGGCGCTTGACCAGGAGCACCCCGGCCAGGTCCTCCGCGCCGCAGTTGGCGCCGAGCATGGCGCTGGTCTCGAGTTCTGGCCCCGCCACCGCCACGCCATCCCCCTTGCGGTTGCGCACCAGGGCCACCTTGCGGCAGTGGAGCGGGCAGTAGAAGCACGCCTCGCTGCGGATCCAAAACGCCGCCTCGGCCCGCACCGACCCCACCCGGGCCACCGCCGGGAAGGTCCCTTCGCGAAAGTTCCGGGTGGCAAGAAGGCCCGCGTCGCTCCCTCCCTCGGCCAGGGCCGCCGTGCCCCACCGCCGCCAGGTCTCGAAGTGGTTCCACCCCTCCAGGGCCTTGGAAGCCCGCCGCCCCAGCTCCTCGAAGGCCTTGTGGTCGGCGGGCTCGAAGGGGTGGAGGGTCCCCCGGACCGCCACCGCCTTGAGGTTCTTCGACCCCAGGACCGCCCCGAGCCCGCCGCGGCCCGCGTGGGAGGCGCACGGGTAGTTGTGCACCGCAGACGCCAGGGGGTGCAGTCGCTCCCCCGCGGGGCCGATCAGCACGGTCTGAAAGGGCTCCTTGGGGAGCTCGGAGCGCAGCGCCTTCTCCGCCTCCGAGACCTCCCGCCCCCACAGGTGTCGGGAGGGGCGGAACTCCACCTCCTCGTCGCGGATGACCAGGCTCACGGGCTCGGCTGCCTTGCCCCGAATCACCAGAGCATCGTAGCCGGCGTACTTGAGCTCCACGGCGAAGTGGCCCGGCATCAGCCCGAGGGCGAGGCCGCCGGCGGCGGCGCCCCCCGACCGGGGGCCCGTAGCCGGGCTCTTGGCGGCGATCGCCGTGCGCGACGCCCCCGGGACCGGGAACCCGGTGAGGGGACCGGTGGCGAAGACCAGGGGCGCGTCCGGGGCCAGGGCCGGGGTCCCCGGGGGCGGACTCCCCTCCCACAGCAAGCGGCCCGCCAGGCCCCGGCCCCCCAGGTACGCCCGGGCTACGGCGTCTTCCAGGGGACGCACCCGGTGTTTGCGCCGGGTGAGATCGACCTCGAGGATGCGGCCGCAGATTCCGTTCATCGGCGCCCCCTATCGGTACCACACCGACGCGAGCTCGTCGGCGATCAGGTACGGGTTGCGCGCCAGGTGGCGGCCGTCGAAGCTCTGGGGCACCCGAGCCATGGCGTCGTTGGGGCAGTACTTGACACAGGAGGGCTCCCCGTCGCACAGGGTGCAAAACCCCTCGGGGCGCTTGGAGCGGAGGTTCTTGCGCAAGATCCCCGAGCGCTCCTTCTGGCACACGTCCACGCACTTCCAGCACCCGGTGCAGGCGACGTTGTCGAGCTTGAGCCCGCCGTGCTGGGGATCGCGGTAGAGGGCCCGCTTACCGGTGGCCGCCTCGATAAAGACCGGGCACTCGGCGACGCACGGGGCGTCCTTGCACAGGTAACAGTGGTTGGGGACGCTGGCGGGGGGGACCACGTGGATCACCTGGAGGTTGGCGAGGCGGGGGTTGAAGGTCTTGTAGTTCTTCCGGGCGCACTCCACCTCGCAAATGCGGCAGCCGACGCACTTCTTCAAGTCGACCACCACCACCGTGGGGGGCTGGGGCGCCTTCCCCCCGTCCTTGCTCCCCCGAGCCGGGGTCGGCCCCAGGGAACAGACCACCCACAGCCCGGCCGCGGCCGCGGCCCGCCCCAGGAAGGCGCGCCGCGTGGTACGGGACAGGTGGGCAAGGGCCAGATCCTCGGCCCCGGGAACGAAACCGTCGTGCACGCAATACCCCCCAACCGGTTGGGACTCCCCCTGGAGTGGGCTGCCAGAATAAGCTCCAAAAAAAACCGGTGTCAAGCTCGGCCGCGGGGCTCGGCAGGAAACGCCAGCGATTGCCCTGCGGCAACCCAC
>JBBIIA010000216.1:0-5532 GCA_037446775.1 Deltaproteobacteria bacterium | reverse complement strand
ACCCCTGGCCCCCGGGCGCGGCTCTCTGGTACCCTGAGCCCCCGTTCCCCTGCCGTCACCGAGGGCGCATGTTCCCCTACTCAGCCGCCGTGCCCGAGATCCTGCTTCCGGTCCTCGCCATGCTGGCGGTCGAGCGGCTCTTCGTGCTCCGGGGCATGCGCACCCCAAAGCAAATCGCGTGGGTGCGAGGTTGCTGGTTTCTCCACCCCAACACCATCAGCCGGTTGCGCTACCCGATGGGGTTTCTGTCGGTCGCCATCCTGCATCTGGGCTGGCCCAAGTTGGCGTTTCTGTTCTTCACCTTCTGGATGATTACCGACCTGACCGACGGGGAGATCGCCCGGCACTGTAACCTCTCCACCCCCAAGGGCGAGACCATCGACCCCCTCTCCGACAAGCTGATGTACGGCCCCCCCCTGGCGTACTTCGCGTGGCAGAGCTGGTACCCGATCTGGCTGGTCGCGCTCTTCCTGTTCTTTGACTTCCTGGGGCAAGCGTCCCGGTCCTTTCTGCCCAACAAGGCGGCCAACCTCTTCGGCAAGGCCAAGACCTTCCTGGTGGTCCTGCTCTTGACGATCACCACCCTGGAGTGGATCTACGGGCCCCACGCCCTCCACCGGGCGATCCTGCCGCTGCTTGGGTTTTGCACCGCCCTGTCGCTCTGCTCCATGGCCTTTCGGGTCATCCCCAACTACTGGTACGCCAACATCTTGAGCCTGATGAACATGGTGTGCGGGCTCGCCGGCATCTGGGTGATCCTCGCCGGATACCCGCCGGTGTACGCCTTTGGGCTGGTCTTCCTCGGCCAGTTCCTCGACCTCTTCGATGGGCGGGCGGCGGAGCGGTGGGGGTCCACGCCCCGGGGGGAGATCTTCGACGACGTCGCCGACGGCACCAGCTTCGGTCTCACCGTGGGGCTGATCGTCGCCACGTCCTTCGCGAGCCTTCCCACGGGGATCGCCCTGGGGCTTCTGTACCTGGCCGCCACCTGGTATCGGCTGGTGCGCTTTGTCCTGGAGAAGCGCAAGGCGGGGGTGCTGGGGGGGGTGAAGACCTTCGCCGGCATGCCCTCCCCGGGGGGAGCGCTCCTGGTGGGGAGCGGTTGCCTGATCCTCGGGGGCGATCTCCTCAAGGCCATCGTAGTGCTCGGGGCGGCGGGCCTGATGGTGTCGAGGATCCCCTACAGCCACTTCGGCCGGGAGGCCCTGCCCCGCATCCCCCGGATCGCCCGGGTCCTGGTCCTGGCCCTCTTTCTCGTGCTCCTGGCCCAGGGAGTGCGCCGGGACGAATACGGCGCCCCCCTGGCGATCTCCTTCGCCCTAGCCCTGATCTACGTGGCGTCGCCGGTGCTCCTGAGGGTCGCGGGACGTGGAGAAGATCGGCAATAGCTGACCCCCGACAGGGAGGGGACGCCGCGCCGTCACGGGCGCAGGGCCTGGCGCCTGGCCTTGAGGGCCGCGTCCCGGGCCGGGTCGATCCACCAGGTGTCGAAGCCTAGGGCGTACCGCGGTACGGTGGGGGGGCGGCCGAGGCGGTCCCAGTAGGCGACCCGGAAGGTGCGGATGTGCCAGTGGGGGATGACGTAGTGGCCCCACAGGAGCACCCGATCCAGGGCCCGGGTGCGCTGGATCAAGGCGTCCCGGTCCGGAGCCGCGATCACCAGGTCCACCAGGCGGTCCACCGCCGGGTCGGCGATGCCGATGGTGTTGCTGCTGCCGGGTTCCCGCGCGGCCGCCGAGCCCCACAGGTCGCGCTGCTCGTTGCCCGGCGACAGGGACTGGCCGAAGACGTCCACGATCACGTCGAAGTCGAACTCCTCGACCCGCTTCTGATACTGGGCGACGTCCACGGTGCGGACCCGGGCCTCGATGCCGAGACGTTCGAGGTTCTTCGCGTAGGGCAGGGCGATGCGCTCCCAGGTGGGGGCGTTGAGCAGGACCTCGAAGCGGAAGGGCTCGCCGGTGGCCGCCCGGGCGAGCTTGCCCCCCTGGACGGTCCACCCCGCCTCCTGGAGCAGGGCCACGGCGCGCTTGAGGTTGTCTCGGATGTTGCCGGTGCCGTCGGTGACCGGGGGGCGGTACTCCCGGGTGAACACCTCCGGGGGGAGCTGGGGCCGCAGGGGCTCGAGGAGGGCGAGTTCCGGGGGCGACGGCAGGCCGCGGCTCGCCAGCTCGCTGTTGGAGAAGTAACTGGCGGTGCGGGTGTACTGCCCGTAAAAGAGGTTTTGGTTCGACCACTCGAAGTCGAAGGCGTGGGCGAGCGCCTCCCGCACCCGCCGGTCCTGGAAGAGGGGGCGGCGGAGGTTGAAGACGAAGCCCTGCATCCCGGTGGGACGCTCGTGGCGCAGCTCCTCCTTCAAGATCAGCTTCTGGCGGACGGCGGGAGCATCGTAGGCCGTGGCCCAGCTCTTGGCGACATTCTCCTCCCGGAAGTCGTACTCCCCGGCTTTGAACGCCTCCAGGGCGACGGTGGCGTCCCGGTAGTAGTCGTAGCGGATGCGGTCGAAGTTGTGCCGGCCCCGGTTCACCGGCAGGTCCCGGCCCCAGTAGGTAGCGACCCGGGCGTAGGCGATGGACCGCCCCGGGTCGTGGCTCTCCACCCGGTAGGGGCCGCTCCCCAGGGGCGGCTCCAGGGTGGTCTTGTCGAACTCCCGGCCCTCCCAGTAGTGGCGGGGCAGGATCGGGAGCTGGCCGACGATGAGGGGGAGTTCCCGGTTGTCCCCGGGGGCGAAGTGGAAGCGCACCTTGCGCTCCCCCTGGGCCTCGGCGCGCAGGACGTCCGCGTAGTACGCGCGAAACCGGGGGAGCCCCTTGGTCTTGAGGGTCTCCAGGGTGAACACCACGTCGGCCGCGGTGATCGGGCGCCCGTCGTGCCAGCGGGCCTCCTTGCGCAGGGTGAAGGCGACCCAGGAGCGGTCCTCGGGCACCTCGATGGTCTCGGCCAGAAGGCCGTACTCGGTGAACGCCTCGTCGTCCGCGTTGGTCAGCAACGTGTCGTAGGTAAGACCGAGGCCGGCCGCAGCCACGCCCTTGAGGGCGAGGCCGTTGAGGGTGTCGAAGGTGCCGATGGCGTGCAGGCGGATCTCCCCGCCCTTGGGGGCGGCGGGCACCGCGTAGTCGAAGTGGGAGAAGCCCGCCGGGTACTTGGGGGCGCCGTGCATGGCCAGGGCGTGGGTGACGGTGACCTTGGGGCCCGCGGCCCACGCCCCGGCCGCCCAGGCCAGGGTGGCGGCAGCGATCAGGGCGAGGTGGCTCATGGGGCCTCCGGAGCGGGGGGGGCGCTGGGCCGCCATTATGGGGGAGGGGCGGGGCTCGGGGCAACCGGGAAGGGGGAGGCCAAGACCCCCGTCGCGCCGTTGCGTGAACCCGGCCCCCGGGGAAAAGACTGTCTCACGCCACGACGCTACGTAAGGCCCGGGGATCGCCGGGGCGCGGCCGCACCGGCGCCCGGCTCACCCGGCCTTCAGGTTCATGAAGTCGACGATCCGCCCCACCTCCAGGTCGGCGAGCTTGAGGCAGCGCGCCCCCAGTGCTTCGGCGAGGGCCCGGGCGTACGCGTAGGAGTGGATCCAGGTCGGGTCGGTGTCGATCACCAGGGCGCGGATGCGGGCGTGGCGCAGGCGCCGGGCCTGGTGGACGGCCTCGTCGAAGGGGTCGCGGCCGGCCATGCTCAAGTTGGCCTTGCCGTCGGTGAGGAGCACCAGCAGGGGCGTGCGGCCCGGTTGCTGGCGGGCCTCGCGGCCGAAGGTCTCGAGGCACTTGGCTAGGGCGAGCGCCAGGGGGGACTTGCCGCCGGTGGGCAGCGCCTTGAGGCGCCTCTGGGCGTGCTCGACGCTCGAGGTGAAGGGCAGGACGAGGCGCGCCTCGGTGCCCCGAAAGGTGAGAAGCCCGACCCGGTCCCGCTTCTGGTAGGCGTCGGCCAAAAGCGACAGCACCACCCCCTTGGCCCGGCCCATCACCTCCTCGGCCCCCATGGAGCCCGAGGCGTCCACGGCGAAGAGCACGCTCACCCCGCTGCGGCGGGAGAGCACCTTCTCCCGCAGGTCGTCCGGGAGGACCCGGATGCCCTGGGGCGGAGCCAGGCCCCGGAGCCGCCGCCCGAGCTGGTGGGGCGCCGCCGCCCGCAGGGTGGCGTCGAGGGCCACGGCGCCGAGCCGCCCGGTGGGCAGGCGGGCCCGCACGTACCGGCCGGTGTCGGGGGAGACCCGGTTCTTGAGCCTACGCCCCCGGGCGAGGCGCGGGCGGGTCTGGCGGGAGACCAGGGTGCCTCGCACCCGGAAGCTCCCCCGGGCGCCGTGTATCCGCTCCTCCAGCACGATCCGGTCGGACGCCTTCTGCTCCGGGCTCAGGTGAGGGCTTTTTTTTTATCCGGGGCCCGGCGGGCCTCCTGGGCCTCCCGGGTCCGCCGGAGCGAGGTGACCACCTCCTCCTGGCGGAGGATCTTCTCCTCGAAGGGGGTCTTCTTCATCCGGTGGGGGTACACCAGGGCCGCGGCCTCGGTGAGGTCCTCCTCGGTCACCCGGGTGCGGCCCCGAAGGGCCGCCAGGGCGCCGACGGCCTTGGTCATGGCCAGGTCGGCCCGGTGGCCGTCGACCCCCAGGTCCACGCTCAAGGTGGCGATCGCCTCCAGGGTGTCGTCGTCCAGCTCCACCCGGGGCAACAGCTCCTCGGCTCGCACGATGGCCTGGCGGAGGTCCTCGTCCTTTGCCCGCCACGCCTCCCGAAACCCGAGGGGGTCGGCCTCGTAGGCGACCCGGCGCTTCATCACCTCGACCCGCAGGCGCGGGTCTCGCAGGCCCTCCACGTCGGCGCACAAGCCGAAGCGGTCCAGGAGCTGGGGGCGGAGCTCCCCCTCCTCGGGGTTCATGGTGCCCACCAGGACGAAGTGGGCGGGGTGGGCGTAGCTCACTCCCTCCCGCTCGATGTGGTTGATCCCCATGGCCGCGGCGTCGAGGAGCACGTCGACGATGTGGTCTTCGAGCAGGTTCACCTCGTCCACGTACAGCACGCCCCGGTTGACCCGCCCGAGGATCCCGGGCTCGAAGCGCTTCTCCCCGGTCTTGAGGGCGTGCTCGATGTCCAGGGACCCCACCACCCGGTCCTCGGTGGCCCCCACCGGCAGGTCCAGCACCCGCATCGGCTGCACCTCGGTGGCCAGGGGCGGGTGGGCCGCCAGAGCGGCCCGGCAGTCGGCGCACATCTCCCGGACCCGGCTCGGGTGGCACCGGTAGGGGCACCCGGCCACCACCTCCAGGTCGGGCAAGAGCCGCGCCAGGGCGCGCACCGCCGTGGACTTGGCGGTGCCCTTCTCGCCCCGGATCAGCACCCCGTCGATGGTGGGGTCGATGACATTGAGGACCAGGGCGAGCTTCATCTTCTCCTGGCCCACCAGGGCCGAGAAGGGAAAGGAGGCGGCGGGCATGGGGTCCTCGCGGCACGGGATGGAAGGCGCCGGCGATGCTACCACGGCTGGGGGAGCGGGGAGAACCCGGGCAGCCACTCGGTCAGGGGCCAGAAGTCGGGGGTCAGGGGC
>JBBIIA010000215.1:0-5634 GCA_037446775.1 Deltaproteobacteria bacterium | reverse complement strand
GATCTTCATGGGGGTGTCGTCGTTGTGGGCGACGTTGGCCTGGGCGCCGTGGCGCGATCACCTCGGCCTCGCCCCGGTCGAGCACGGCGCGAAGGACGGCAACCTCCTGCCGGTTCGACACGGCAGCGATGCGGAGCCAGCCGCCGCAGGCGGCGGCCACCGCCTGTGCTCCACGCCGCCCATGGCCCCGGACGACGCCTTCGTCGTGCACGGCTTCGGGAAGGAGCACCTCGCGCCAGAGCGCCCGCAAGAGGCCGAGGCGTTCGATGGAGACGAGGGTGATGCGGGGCGACGCGTTGGCGATGACGGCACCCGTCACGCCAGTTCCTGAACGACGAGGGAGTCCTCCTCGTACTCGGCATCCCCGTAGTGGAGGGGGATCTTCCGATCGCGGAGCGCTTCGAGGAACTCCCACGCGGAGAGCCCAGCCAGCTCGCGGGCCTGCCCGAAGCTCAACACGTCCCGCTGAAAAAACGAGAGCGCCAGTTCGAGCCGCAGCAGCGCGTCCGCCCCGCTCGGCGGATAGTCGGCGGCGCGCAGGACCTCGTCGGGAAGGGTGATCTGCACGGTGACGGCCATCGCGATCCTCCTCGGGAAACCGAGGCCGGGCCGTGTCCGGCCTACCCGGGCTCCCCCGTCCCCCCCACCCGCCCCCAGTCGAAGCGCGGCCCGGGGTCGCGCTTGCGGCCGGGGGCGACGTGCTCGTGGCCGACGATGCGGGCCGGGGTGATGGCCGGGTGGGCGGCGCCGAGCGCCGCCAGGAGGCGGTTGAGGGTCTCGTACTGGGCGTCGGTGTAGGGGGACTCCTCGTCCCCTTCGAGCTCCACCCCCACCGAGAAGCGGTTGACCCCGGACACCCCGGCGAGCTCGCTCGCCCCGGCGTGCCAGGCGGCGAGGTCGGTGTCGACGAACTGGGTCAGGGCGCCCTGCCGGTCCACCAGGAAGTGGGCCGAGACCCGAAGCCCGGCGATGGCGGCGAAGTACGGGTGGGCGGCCGGGTCGAGGCGGTTCTGGAAGAAGGCCTCCACGTGGCCGCCCCCCCACTCCCCCGGCGGCAAGCTGATGTGGTGGAGCACCACCGCGTCCACCGCGGCCCCCTCCCGGGGGGAGCAGTTGGGGCTCGGCACCCAGCGGGCCCAGGGGAGGATCACCGGGCCCGCCGGGGGTCGAGGCGGTCCCGCAGGGCGTCCCCGAGCACGTTGATGCCGAGCACGGTGCCCATGATGGCGAGGCCCGGGAAGAGGGCCAGGTGGGGGGCGAAGAGGAGGTAGTCCACCCCCTGGCTGAGCATCGCCCCCCAGGTGGGGACGCCCTGGGGCCCGAGGCCCAGAAAAGACAGGCTCGACTCGGCGAGGATCGTCCCCGCCACCGAAAAGGTCGCCTGCACCGCGAGCGGGCCGGCGAGGTTGGGGAGCACGTGGCGAAGGGCGATCCGGGGGACGCCGGCGCCGAGCACCCGGGCCGCCACCACGAACTCCCGGTGGCGCAGGGCCAACACCTCGCCGCGCACCAGGCGGGCGAACCCCACCCAGCCCAAGAGGCTCAAGGCGAAGACCACGTTGCCGAGGCTCGGCCCCAGGATGCCGGTCAAGGCGATGGCCAGGAGGATGCCGGGGAAGGCCAGGAGCACGTCCACCACCCGCATGAACGCCTCGTCCACCCAGCCCCCGGCGTAGCCGGACACGAAGCCCACCAGGGTCCCCACCGCGAGGCTCACCCCCACCACCAGTAGGCCCACCGCGAGGCTCACCCGGCCGCCGTACAGAAGGCCGGCGAGCACGTCCTGGCCGAGGCGGTCCTGGCCCAGGGGGTGGGCGAGGCTCGGGCCCTCGAGGCCCCCCGGCAGGTCCAAGAGGTCCGGGGGCACCGGGCTCACCCAGGGGGCTAAAAGCGCCCCCGCGATCAGCACGGCCAGGAGCCCCGCCGCCCCGCGGTTGAACCAGCGGCTCGCCGCCCCGGCCCTCACCGCGACTGCCTCACCCGGGGGTCAGCCCACCGGTACAAGAGGTCGGCGGCGAGGTTCGCCGCCACGTAGCCGAGGCTGATCACCAGCACCACCCCCTGCACCAGGGGGTAGTCCCGGCCCTGGATCGCCTGCAGAAGGAGCGTCCCGATCCCCGGCCAGGCGAAGACCGCCTCGGTGATGACCGCGCCGGAGAGGAGGCTCCCGAGCTGGAGGCCAAGGAGCGTGATCACCGGCAGGCACGCGTTGCGCAGCGCGTGGACCCAGATCACCCGGGCCTCCCCCACCCCCCGGGCCCGGGCCGCCCGCAGGTAGTCCGCCGAGAGGACTTCGATCAGGCTCGACCGCAGCATCCGGGAGAGGATGGCGGCGAGCCCGGTGCCAAGCGCGATGGCCGGCAGCACCACGCTCCCGGCCCCGTCGCGGCCGGAGACCGGGAGCCACCCCAGATGCACCGAGAAGAGGAGGATCAAGAGGGGCCCGAGCCAGAAGTTCGGCATGGAGACCCCGAGAAGGCTCGCGAGGAGGCTCCCCCGGTCGAAGACGGTGTCCTTGCGGACCGCCGCCAACACCCCCAGGGGCAGGGCGACGGCCAGGGCCACCGCCAGGGCCCAGCCGGCGAGCTCCAGGGTGGCCGGCAGGCGCGCCGCGATCACCTCGGCCACCGGCTTGCGGTAGGTGAAGCTCCGCCCCAGGTCGCCCCGAACGAGCCCCCCCAGGTAGGCGCCGTACTGGACGGCCAGGGGGCGGTCGAGCCCCAGGTCGGCCCGCAGGGCCTCCCGGTCCGCCGGCCGGGCGGTCTCCCCGAGCATCACGTCCACCGGGTCGCCGGGCACCAGGTGCAAGAAGGCGAAGACCAGGGTGACCACCCCCAGGACCGTGGGCAGAAGCGTCAGGAGCCGGCGGCGGATCACGGCGTCCCCCCGGTCGGGGTCACCCGGGCGAGGCTGGTGTACTCACCCCCGGGGAGCGCCTGGTAGCCCGCAAAGCCCCGGCGGGCCACCACCACGTTGTCCAGCCACCACAGGCTCGTGTACACCGCGTCCTCGGCCACCGCCCGCTGCACCTGGGCGTAGAGCGCCCGGCGGCGCTCCCGGTCGGGCTCCCCCCGGCTCTCCTCGAGCCAGCGGTCCACGGCGGGGTTTTGGTACCGCCCCCGGTTCGCCCCCTGGGGGGGGATCGACGCCGAGTGGAACAGGTAGTGGAAGGCGTCCGGGTCGGTGATGCCGATCCAGC
Source organism: Deltaproteobacteria bacterium (assembly GCA_037446775.1). Taxonomy (GTDB): domain Bacteria; phylum Desulfobacterota; class Deferrisomatia; order Deferrisomatales; family JACRMM01; genus JBBIIA01. The sequence continues at coordinate 2,435 of JBBIIA010000215.1, read as the reverse complement.
GCAGGCTCATCACCTGGAAGTTCCCCTTCTTGACGTCGGCGAAAAACGTCCCCCACTCGAAGCTGCGCACTTCGACCCCCACCCCGACCCGGGCGAAGTGGCTCGCCACCACCCGGGCCACCTCCACGGCGGTCTTGTCGGTGCTGGTCTTGTAGGAGAGGGTGAAGCGCACCCCGGGGCCGTCGCCGTCCGGGTCGGGGTAGCCGGCGTCGTCTAGGAGGCCCCGGGCGCGGGCGGGGTCGAAGTCGTAGGTGGCCACGTCGGCCGCGTGGGCCCAGTGCTCGGGGGGGAGCACCCCGGTGGCCGGGCGCGCCTGGCCCATCAGGGCGTAGGCGATCAACTCCCGGCGGTCCACCGCGTGGGCGAGCGCCCGGCGCACCCGCACCTCCCCCACCACCGGGTCCTCCAGGTTGTAGCCGAGGTACTGATACGAGGAGCCCGGGGAGACCGTCACCGCCAGGTGGGGCTCCCGGGCGAGGAACTTGACGGCGTAGGGGGGCACCGCGTTCTGGAGGAGATCCAGGCCCCCGGAGCGGGCCTCCAACAGCCGGGTGGTGGCGTTGGCCAGGATGCGAAAGCGCAGGCGCGCCAGCCGGGGCGCGGCCTGGAAGTGGCCGGGGAAGGCCGCCAGGAGCACCTCCTCCCCGGGGCGAAAGGCGGCCAGCCGGTAGGGGCCGGTGCCGACCACCTCGGCCCCCAGGTCGGGCCGGCTGGCGAGGCGCGCGGGGAGGATGCCGAGGGTGAGCTGGTGGGGGAAGGAGACGAAGGGCTCCCGGAGCCGAAAGACCACCGTGCGGTCGTCCGGGGCCTCCACGGCGGCCACCGCGGCGAGGGCGCCGCCCCCGGGGCAGCCGTGGGCGGGGTCCATGACGTAGCGGTAGGTGGCGGCCACGTCCCCGGCGGTGAGCTCGGCCCCGTCGTGGAAGCGCACCCCGGGGCGGAGGCGAAAGGCGTGGGTGAGGGGCTCGGGGGTCTCCCACGCCTCGGCGAGGTCGAGGCGAAACTCCCCCGACGCCTCCTGGGCCAGAAGGCCGTGGAACAAGAGCGGCACCAGGCGCACCCCGTGGGCGTCGGCTACGTAGCGGGGGTCGAGGGTGGTCGGGGTGCCCTCGATGCCGACCCGAAACTCCCCGGGGTCCCGGGGCGAGGCGCCGCGGCAGGCGAGGAGGGCAGCGAGGAGGAGCCCGGCGAGGGCGGCGACGCGGCGCGGCATGGGGGCATTGTAGTACAAGGCCCCGGCCGACGGCCCGGGCTTTCTTCCCGGCCCCCCCTTTCCCGTTGGCCCCCCGCCCCGGTTGGGGTACCCTGGCGCCGCCACCGGCCACGCCCCTGCCGACCCGGGATCGCCGCCCATGGACACCATTCGCGACGCCATCGAGGCCGACGAGGACCGACTCCTCCACCCCCGGGCCACCCGCTCCCGGGGGAGCCGGGGGCGCCCCCGGGCCGAGGCCCCTTGCGACATCCGGCCCGCCTTTCAGCACGACCGGGACCGGGTGCTCCACTGCAAGGCCTTTCGGCGGCTCAAGCACAAGACCCAGGTGTTTCTGGCCCCCGCCGGGGACCACTACCGCACCCGGCTCACCCACACCCTAGAGGTGAGCCAGATCGGCCGCACCCTCGCCCGGGCCCTTCGGGTGAACGAGAGCCTGGTGGAGGCCATCGCGCTCGCCCACGACCTGGGGCACACTCCCTTCGGCCACGCCGGGGAGGCGGTGTTGGACCGCCTCAAGCCCGGTGGCTTCCACCACGCGGTCCAGAGCCTGCGGGTGGTGGACCTCCTGGAAGGCGGTGGGCGAGGCCTAAACCTCACCCACGAGGTGCGCGACGGCATCCTCCAGCACACCAAGGGCCGGGGCGAGATCCTACGGCCCGAGGCCACCCTGGAGGCCCAGGTGGTGCGGGTGGCCGACCTGATCGCCTACTTGAACCACGACGTCGACGACGCCCTGCGGGCCGAGGTGATCGGGGCCGAGGAGCTCCCCGGGGAGGTGCGACGGACCCTGGGCACCACCCACGGGCAGCGCATCGACGCCATGGTGCGGGACGTGATCCGGGAGACCGCAGCCCGAAACCTGGAAGTGGTGGCGCTTAGCGCTCCCGTCCACCGGGCCGCCCTCGCCCTGCGGGAGTTTTTGTACGAGCGGGTGTACGACAACCCGCGGGTGCACGACGACTTCATCAAGGCGAGCAAGGTGCTGGAGGAGCTGTACGCCCACTGCGTCGGCCACCCCGCTTGGTTTCTGGAGACCCACGCCCAGGCGATCCCCGGGGCGCCGGTGGAGGATTTGGCCGCGGACTTTCTGGCCGGCATGACCGACCGCTACGCCATGGCCCTGTACGAAGAGCTGTTCATGCCCCAGCCGTGGAAGGTACTCTAGGGTGGGCACGGCCCACCCTTGAGTCCTGCCGACACCGGCCGAAGAGAACTGCGT
>JBBIIA010000214.1:0-5654 GCA_037446775.1 Deltaproteobacteria bacterium | reverse complement strand
GGCCGTGCCGGAGCGGGGGAGGCCTCCGTCTCGCGGTGCTCCGCCTACCGCAACACCTCCCCCAGGAACCGGCCGAAGAGCGCCCAGGACTTCCGATCGGCGTCCTCGCGGTAGCGGTCGCTCCCGAACACCGTGAAGGCGTGGGGGGCGCCGCCGTAGGTCACCAGCTCGTGCTTGAGGCCGGCGGCCTCGAGTTCCCCGGCCAGGCCGGCGAAGTGGGCCAGGGGGATCGCCGCGTCCGCCGACCCGTGGAGAACCAGGTACTCGCCCCGGGCCTGGGCGTAGCTCTGGCCGGCGGGGGTCTCCAGCCCCCCGTGGAAGGTCACGAAGCCCTTGAGGTCGGCGCCGGAGCGGGCGAGCTCCAGCACGGCGGCGCCACCGAAGCAGTACCCCATGGCCACCGCGTTGGCCACGTTCGCCCCCTGGGCGGCCGCGGTCTCAAGCGCCGCGGACATCAGCGCGCGCAGCTTGGCGCGGTCGGTGTAGAGCTCCCCGGTGTGCTGTCGTCGGTCTTCGAGCTTCTCGGGGCGGATCCCGGCGCCAAAGAGGTCGGCGGCGAAGACCGCGTACCCCATCTCGGCGAGCATGGCGGCCCGCTTCATCTCGTAGTCGGTGAGCCCGTCCCAATCGTGGAGCAGGAGCACCAGGGGCGCTCCCGCCCGGGGGGAAACGTAGTAGCCCTCGTAGGGCTTGCCGGCGACCTGGTAGGGGACGGTTTGGCCCCCGGCGGCGAAGGAGGACAGGGGAGGAAGGGCGACGGCGGCCAGGGCGGCGATGAGCCGAGCGCGCATGGGGACCTCCTTCTTGCGGTGGGACCGGGGGGGCACGGCCAGCGTACCGGCGCCCCCCGGGCGGTCAAGGAGGGGGCGGGCTCACGGGGTCGGGCGCGGGCTCCCCGGCAGCGCCGATTCCACTGCGGGCAGCAGGCGCCGCACCATCTCCGCCACCCCCGCCCGGTTGGGGTGCAGGCCGTCGGCGAGGGTGAGTTCCGCTCGCCCGGCGACCCCCTCCAGGAAGAAGGGGACCAGGGGGACCCCGTGGACCTGGGCGAGGCGCGAAAAGACCGCCTCGAAGCGCCCCACGTAGTCCGCGCCGAGGTTTCTCGGGGCGCGCATGCCCACCAGGAGCGCCCCCACCCCGGCGGCCCGCAGCTCGGCGAGGATCGCCCCCAGGTTGGCCTCCAGCTGGGCCGGGTCGAGCCCCCGCAGGGCGTCGTTGGCCCCCAGGGCCACGATCGCCAGGTCCGGGGCGTCCCGCAAGAGCCAGGCGAGGCGTGCCCGCCCCCCCGCCGCCGTGTCCCCCGAGACCCCGCCGTTTAAGACCCGCACCGCGCGGCCGCGGCGGATGAGGGCCGCCTCCAGCTGGGCCGGGAAGGCGTCGGCCTCGGCCAGGCCGTAGCCGGCGGTGAGGCTGTCGCCCAGGGCGAGGATGCGGACGGGGGCCGGGGGCGCGGCCCCCGCCGGGCCGCCGGCGAGTTGTGCCAGGAGGGCCACCAGTGCCATCCTGAGCCCGGGGCGAAGCGCGTCGGCGGTGACCAGCAGGCGGAGAACGGACATGGAGCGAGACCTTTCCACGGTCGTCGACCTCGCGGGGGTGCACCTGACCCTGGTGGGGGGGGCGGGGCCGGTGGCCATCCTACGGGGGGTCGACCTGCGGGTGCAAGCGGGGGAGACCGTCGCCGTGGTCGGGCCTTCGGGGGCTGGCAAGACCTCGCTCCTGATGGTGATGGGGGGGCTGGAGCGGGCGAGCTCGGGGCGGGTGCGGGTGGCGGGCCGGGACCTGGCGGCCCTGGGGGAGGATGCCCTGGCGCGCTACCGGCGCGAGGAGGTGGGGATCGTCTTCCAGGCCTTCCACCTGGTGCCCACCATGACCGCCCTGGAAAACGCCGCCCTGCCCCTGGAGTTCGCCGGCCGGCGCGACGCCCTGGCCCGGGCCGCGGAGGCCCTGGCCGAGGTGGGCCTCAAGCGGCGGGCCGCCCACTACCCCCACGAGCTCTCGGGCGGCGAGCAGCAGCGGGTGGCCCTGGCCCGGGCCTTTGGGCCCCGGCCGCGCCTTTTGCTGGCGGACGAGCCCACCGGCAACCTGGACCGGGAGATGGGCTGGGCCCTGATGGATCGGCTCTTCGCCCTGTGCCGGGAGCGGGGCACCACCCTCGTGCTCGTCACCCACGACCCGGAGCTGGCGGACCGCTGCGACCGCACGGTGCGCATGGCCGACGGGGTGCTGGCCGCGCTGGGGGAGGAGGGCGGGTGAGCGGGCTCTCCCTGCCGGTCCGGGCGGCCCTGGTCGCCCGGCTGGCCCGGCGCGAGCTGCGGGTCGGGGTGCGGGGCTTCGGGGTGTTCCTCGGCTGCCTCGCCCTGGGGGTGTTCGCGGTGAGCGGGGTGGGGTCCTTTGCCGCCGCCGCCCGCTCGGGCCTGGTGGCGGACGCCCGGTCGCTTCTGGGCGGCGACCTGGAGGTGCGCCTGGTGCACCGGCCGATCCCCGCCGAAGCCCTCGGGTTTCTCGCCGCCCGAGGGGCGGTGTCGGCGGTGACCGAGCTGCGGGCCATGGCGGCCGCGCCCGGGGGCGACCCCGCCCGCCGCACCCTGGTGGAGCTCAAGGCGGTGGACGGAGGCTACCCCTTGTACGGCGCGGCCCGGCTCGAGCCGGCGGGGTCCCTCGCCGCCGCCCTGGCCCAAGTGGACGGGGTCTGGGGCGCGGTGGTCGACCCCGCGCTCCTGGCGCGGCTCGGGCTCGCGGTGGGCGACGCCCTGGAGGTGGGCGAGGCCCGCCTCGCGGTGCGCGCGGTGTTGGCCCAGGAGCCCGACCTCGCCGTCCAGGGCTTTAGCCTGGGGCCGCGGGTGATGCTCGGCGAGGGGGCCCTGGCCGCCACGGGGCTGGTGCAGCCGGGGAGCCTGGTGCAGTACGCCTACCGGGTCCGCCTGGCCGACCTGGCCGACGAGGCGGAGGTGGCGGCCCTCAAGATCGCCCTGGACGAGGGCTTCCCCGAGGCGGGCTGGCGCCTGCGCAGCTTCGAGGGGGCGGCGCCCCGGGTGCAGTTCTTCCTCGACCGGATGGCGGCCAACCTCACCCTGGTGGGCCTCTGCACCCTCCTGATCGGCGGGCTGGGGGTGGCCGGGGCGGTGCGGGGCTACCTGGCCGGGCGCCTCTTCCACCTGGCGGCCATGAAGTGCGTGGGCGCCTCCGGGCGCCTCCTCTTCGCCGCCTACCTGGTGCAGCTCCTGCTCATGGGGGCCCTGGGGGCGGCGGTGGGGATCGCCCTCGGTGGGGCGGTGCCCTACCTGGTGGCCGGGCTCTGGGGCGAGGCCCTGCCCTTTCCCCTGCGCCCCGGGGTGTCGCCGGGTCCCCTGGGACTGGCGGCGGCGGCCGGGCTGCTGGTGGCCCTGGTCTTCTCCCTGCGCCCCCTGGGGGCCGCCATCCGGGTCTCCCCCGCGGTGCTCCTGCGGGGCTCCACCGGCTTGCCCCGGGTGCCTTTGGGGGCGCCCCTGGCCGTTGCCACGGTGGGGGCCGGGGGGCTCCTGGTCGGCCTTGCGGTGCTCGCCAGCGGCGACCGGCGGCTGGCCCTGTGGTTCTCCCTGGGGGCCGCCGTCGCCTTCGTCTTGTTCCGCGCCCTGGCCGGCGCGGTGCCGTGGGTCACCCGCCGCCTCCCGCGGTTCGGCCCGCCCCCCGTGCGCCTGGGGCTCGCCAACATCGGCCGCCCCGACGCCCCCGCCCGGTCGGCGATCTTCTCCCTCGGGCTCGGCATGACCGCTTTGGTGGCGGTGGGGCTGGTGGAGGCCAACTTGAACGACCTGGTGGGGGAGTCCCTGCCGGAGCAGGCCCCGGCGTTCTTCTTCATCGACCTCCAGCCCGATCAGCTGGCGGGGTTTCGGGAGCGGGTCGAGGCGGTGCCCGGCTTCCGGCGCCTGGAGGCGGTGCCCACCCTGCGGGGCCGCATCACCGCCATCGGCGGCCGACCCGTGGACGAGGTGAAGATCGACCCGGAGGTGAGCTGGGCGGTGCGGGGGGACCGCTTCCTCACCTACGCGGCGGCGCCGCCCCGAGGGGCCGAGATCGTCGCCGGCCAGTGGTGGCCCGAGGCCTACGCCGGTCCCCCCGCGGTCTCCCTCACCGAGGACGTGGCCCAGGGCTTCGGCATCGGCGTCGGGGACACCCTGGGGGTGAACGTCTTGGGGCGGACCTTTACCGTGGAGGTGCGCAACCTCCGCCGGGTCGACTGGTCGACCCTGGAGCTCAACTTCGTCTTGATCTTCGCCCCCGGGGCCCTGGAGGGGGCGCCCCACACCCACATGGCGGCGGTCCACGTGGACCCCGCCGCCGAAGAGGCGGTGTTTCGGGCCGTGGCCCAGGGCTTCCCCAACGTCTCGGCCATCGAGCTCCGCCGGGTGCTCGCCAACGTGGCCGGGGTGCTCGAGCGGATCGGCGCCGTCTTTCGGGCCATGGCGGGGCTCGCCGTGCTCACCGGCTTTCTGGTGCTCGCCGGCGCGGTCTCCGCCGACCAGCACCGGCGGATCTACGACGCCGTGGTGTTCAAGGTGTGCGGCGCCACCCGGGGGGACATCCTAGCCACCTTCCTGGTGGAGTACGCCGTGCTCGGCGGGGCGGCGGGGCTGCTGGCCGTCCTGGTGGGCTCGGGGGCGGCCTGGGGCATCCTGCGCTTCGTCATGGATAGCCCCTTTCGGCTCCACCCCGGGGTAGCCGCGGCCACGGTGGGCGTGGGCCTCGCCCTCACCCTGCTCCTTGGGCTGATGGGCACCGCCCGGGCCCTGGCGCGCCCGGCGGCGCCGCTCTTGCGCAACGAGTGAGCGAGGGGAGCCTGACCGGAGGAGGGGAGGGCTAGGGTGGGGGCGGGGGGCCCGCGACGTCCCGATCCTCCCGCAGGTACCGCTGCGCCGCGCCCTCCGGGACCAAGGGCACGGGGGTCGGAGTGGGGCGCCCGAGGGGCTCGGGTGAGATGAGCCCTTCCTCCTCCAACTCCCGGAGGCGGACATCCAGCGGCAGCTCCTCCCCGTTCGCGGCGACGAGCCGAGCCACGTGAGGTTCCATCGATCGCTCCTGGGTGCGGGGTCGCGGTCTGGCCTCGGCGGTGGAGGCCCTTTTCCGGTTCTACCACAGAGGACACAGAGGACACAGAGGACACAGAGAAAGGCGGAGCATCGGTCACGGGTTCTTGGGCGGAATGGCAGGCTGTCAGCCGAAGGTAGAACCCAGACATCCTGTCCATCCTGTTCATCCTGTCAAAAAGCCCCTCGAGTGTCTCGGCGGGATGAGGCGCGCCGCGCCGGGGCTACCGTGCCCCTTCGGCCAAGGGGACCACGGGCAGCGTCGGCCACAGGGCCTCGACCTCGGCCGGGGTCGGGAAGCTCCGCCCCCCCAGCCCCCGGCAGGAGAGGCTGGCCGCGGCCACCGCGAAGCGCAGGGCGTCGGCCTGGGCCATGCCTCGGGCGAGCGCCAGGGCCAGGGCGCCGTGGAAGGCGTCGCCGGCCCCGGTGGTGTCCCGGACGGCGACCGGGGGGGCCGGCACCCGGACCAGGGCGCCGTCGAGCGCGGCGATCGCGCCCCGGCTCCCCAGGGTCGCCGAGCACCAGCCCGCCGCCCGCGCTCCAATCGCCCCCCGGGCGGCCTCGGGGGGGAGCCCCGGCGCCGCCTCCCCG
>JBBIIA010000213.1:0-5762 GCA_037446775.1 Deltaproteobacteria bacterium | reverse complement strand
GGGGCCTCCAGGGGTGAGGGGGAGCCGCCAGCATACCGCGCCGGAAGCGGCGCGCGAAGCTCAGCTCCACCTTGGGACGGGGGGGACGGGGGTTTTTTGACAGGATGACAGGATGTTCAGGATGGGGGGGCGAGGGTGTGGTGACCTGCCGGGTCCCGCGGTACCCTGGGCCTGGCCCTTCCCCCCTTCCTGGAGGAGCTCCCCATGGCGCGCTCCCTCGTGCCCCTGACCGTCGCGCTGGCCGTCCTAGCGGTTCACGCTTGGTGGACCCCGCCCCTGCTCCGGTCCGACCGGCTGCTGCGCACCGCCGACGGGGCGGCGGTTACCCTCGCCGAGGCCCTGCCCGATCTCCTGGGGGCGGAGGTGGTGTTCGTGGGCGAGCTCCACGACCAGCCGGCCCACCACCGGGCCCAGCTTCAGCTGATGCAGGCCTTCCACGAGGCGGAGCTCCCGGTGGCGGTGGGCCTGGAGATGTTTCGGGCCGACGGCCAGGCCCTCCTGGATCGGTGGGTGGCTGGCGCGATCGCCCCGGCGGACTTCGTCCTCGCCTACTACGACCACTGGAACTTCCCGTGGGCGTACTACGGCGAGATCTTCGTCTACGCCCGGGAGCACGGGATCCCCCTGGTGGGCCTAAACGTGCCCACCGAGACCGTGCGCCAGGTGGCCCAGCACGGCTACGCGAGCCTCTCCCCGGAGGCGGTGGCCGCCCTGCCGCCGGTGCGGTGCGACGTGGACGAGGTGTACGAGGGTTTCATCCGCAAGGCCCTGGGGATGCACGACGCCAGGGGGCGGTCGTTCACCAACTTCTGCGAGGCGCAGCTCTTGTGGGACGCGGCCATGGCGGCCAACCTCTTGGCCTACCGGGAGGCGAACCCGGGGGTGCGGCTCCTGGTCTTCGCCGGCAGCGGCCACGCCTGGAAGCGCGGCATCCCGGAGCAGATGGGCCGGCTCGGGGCGGCGCCGGTGACCCGGGTGGTGCTGCCCGAGCTCCCCGGCCGCGTGGATCGGCGCTCGGAGCCGCAGGGGGACGCCGACTACCTGTGGCTCGACCTCCCCCTGCGGTGAGCGCCGGGGCGGCTTACTTGGCGCCCTTCTTGGGCGCTGGCGCCCCCCGCTCCAGGGTCTCGATGATCTTGTCGGCGGGCCTGTAGCCGGGGACGACCCGCCCGTCGGCAAAGACCAGGGTGGGGGTCGACCGGATGCCGAGCTGGGCGGCCAGGGCCTTGTTCTGGTCCACCTGGTCGGTCTGACAGGTGGGCTCGGGGATCGCCTTGCCCGCCAGGCTGTCGTCTAGGAGCTGGAGCGACTTGGCGCAGATGATCGCCTCGGCCTTCTTGCGGGCGGTGGGGTGGCTGTCGAGGGGCAGCATCTTGATGAAGAAGGCGATGTCCTTGCGTTCGGCGACCACCTTCTTCATCTCGGCGTGGATCTTGACGCAAAAGGGGCACTCGGGGTCGTCGAAGACCACGATCTTGTGGGCGGCCTTGGGGTTGCCGATGACCACGGCGTCGTCCAGGGGAATGACCGAGGCGTCGATGCGGTTCAGGCCGATCTCCCGCTCCCGGGTGAGGTCCTCGGAGGTGTCCAGGCGGATCACGTTGCCCGCCACCACGTACTTCTTGGAGAAGTGGAGGTAGGCGGGGATCTTGTGCCCCTGCTTCTCCACGTCCACGTCCCACAAGCCCGACACGTCGCTTACGCGCACGGCGAGCACCTTGTCCACCAGCCCCTTGAGGACCTTTTCGGCCTCGGCGGGGGTGAGCTTGTGGCAGTCGGCGCAGGTCTTGCCCCCTAGGTCCTTGGCCGGGAAGGCGTGGGCGGCCAGGGGGAGGGCCAGGGCGACGGCGGCAGCGGCGAGGGAGCGGATCACGGGGTCTCCTTTCGGACAAGGGGTCACAAGACGGGGGATAAGGTGCGACAGGCGCCCTCGATCAGGCGACGCGGGAGGGACCGGCGAGCCAGGCGCTCCCTGGTGATGGGTGCGGTGTCGGCGAGCCATCCCTCCACCAGCTCCCCGAGGGCTCGGCACAAGGCCGGGTCCGAGGTGGCGACGTTGAGCTCGAAGTTTAAGTGAAACGACCGGTTGTCTAGGTTGGTGGAGCCCAGGAGGGCCCACTGGCCGTCCACCAGCACGCCCTTGGCGTGGAGCATGCCCTCCCGGGTCTCGAAGAGGGCGACGCCTCCGTCGAGGAGCTCATCGTAGTACGAACGGCCCGCCGCCGCCACCATGGGGTGATTGCTCTTGCCCGGGACCAGGGCCCTCACCCGCACGCCCTGGCGGGCGGCGATGCACAGGGCGGCCACCAGGCCGGGGTCGGGGATGAGGTAGGGGGTGAGGACGTCGATGCTCTCGCGGGCGGCGGCAAACTGGGCGAAGAGCAGCGGGAACAGGTTGTCGCCGGCCCGGTTGGGGCCGGTGGGAAGGACGTGGATCCAGGTGTCCCCCGGCTCGGCGGGGGCCGGGCTCGCCGGGAGCGCTTCGCCGGTGGCGATGTGCCAGTCCTCCCGAAAGACCGCCTCCAGGGCCGCCACCCCTTCCCCCTCGAAGCGCAGGTGCATGTCCTTCCACGTCCCAAACCGCGCCGCGCGGCCGAGGTACTCGTCGCCGATGTTGATCGAGCCGGTATAGCCGATCCGCCCGTCGATGGCGACGATCTTGCGGTGGTTCCTAAAGTTCACCCGGGACATGGCCAGGGGATCGACGACCGGGTGAAAGGCGGCGGTCCGCAGCCCCCGGGCCCGGTACGGGGCTAGGTGGCCGAAGAGGTTCAAGCCGAAGGCCCCCCAGCCGTCGTACAAAAGGCGGACCTCGACGCCCTCGGCCGCCTTGCGGGCGAGGAGCGTGAGGAGGCGATCCCCGGTCTCGTCCCGGCGAAAGACGTAGTAGGAGACGAAGACCCGCTCCCGGGCGGCCACGACGTCGGCGAAGAGGCGCTGGTACTTGGCGTCGGCGCTCGGCAGGAGCTCCAGGGAGCCGCACCGGGTCGGCAGGGCGGAGACGAGCTGGGCGGTGCGGGTCATGGGCCCGGGGAGGTCCGGGGGCGGGAGGGGGCAGAGATCGCCCGGGGCGCCGTCGCGGCGGGGGGGCAGGGGAAAGGGGACCCGGCCGAAGACCAGGTACAAGACGGCGCCGACGAAGGGGAGAAACAGCACGAGGAGGAGCCAGCCGAGGGTGGCTCGGGCCTCCTTGCGCCCCGACAGGATGGCGAGCACCAGGAGCACCGAGACCAGGTTCCCCAGGTACGAGACGGCGACTCCCCACATCTCCCAGGCGGTCATGGCGCCTCTCCGTTGGTGGTCCCGCCTAGCCTACGAAAAACCAGGGGGCGCGGCAAGGCGAGCCCGGCGCCAGCGCCACGCGGGGGGGTTTTGACAGGATGACAGGATGGACAGGATGGGGTGGGAGAGAGGGCAGTCCTCTGTGTCCCTTGAGTCCTCTGCGTCCCTTGCGTCCTCTGTGGTGAAACCGGAGAGGGCGGTGCACCACATAGGACACCGAGGACACCTGACCGGTGCCCGCGTTGAGCCCCGGGTGCCCCCGTGGTAGCCTCGACCCATGGTGACGCTGCGGGTCGTCGAAATCTTCGCTAGCATCCAGGGCGAGTCCCACTGGGCGGGCTACCCGTGCACCTTCGTGCGCCTCGGGGGCTGTAACCTCGACTGTACGTACTGCGACACCCGGTACGCCCGCCACGGGGGAGACGAGTGGGGGCTGCCCGCGCTCCTCGCGGCGGTGGCCCGGGACGACCAGGCGATGGTCGAGGTGACCGGGGGTGAACCCCTGGCCCAGGAGGGGGCTCCCGCCCTCCTGGGGGCCCTGGTGGCCACGGGGCGGCGGGTGCTTTTGGAGACCAACGGGAGCCTGTCCCTGGAGGGGGTCCCCCCCGAGGTGGGGGTGGTGATGGACCTCAAGGCCCCCGGTTCGGGGATGGCGGCCCACAACCGCTGGGAGAACCTGGCGCTCCTCAAGCCCACCGACGAGATCAAGGTGGTGTGCGCGGACCGGGCCGACTACGAGTGGGCCCGGGGGGTGTGGCGGGACCAGGGGCTGGGGGGGCGGGTGCGGGTGAGCCTCTCCCCGGTGGCCGGCGCCCTGGAGCCCGCGGAGCTCGCCGCGTGGATGGTCGCCGACCGGCTCGACGCCCGGCTCCAGGTGCAGCTCCACCGGGTGCTGTGGCCCGGGCAGGAGCGGGGGGTGTAGGGGGGCGCTCGGTGGTCGAGCGAGGGCCGGCGTCGCCGACCCCGACGACGGGTGGCACGCCCCCGGCTATGGCCGGGACACCGCCTGGTCCCGGAGCCACAAAGCCAGGCCGTCGGCTCGCCGGAGGCCGGCTGGGGTGGGAGCCGAGCCCCCGGGGAGGTCGGCGAGGAGGCCATCGCGCCGCAGGACCGTGAGCGCCGGGGTGAAGGCCCCCGGAGGGAGGCCGAAGGCGCGCTCCAGGGCGCCGAAGTCCAGGGGCGCGGGGCGCCGCAGGCCGAGGAAGAGCCGCTCCAGGAGGGCTTCGTCCCGGGTCAGCTCTTCGCTACCCCCGGGGGGCAGGGTCTGGCGGCCCAGGGCTTGGGCGTAAGGGGCGAGCCCCGGATCGTTCCACCACCGGCACCCCCACCGCCCTCCGCCGGGTTCGTAGCCGTGGGCCCCGGGCCCCAAGCCCAGGTAGGGCAGCCCGTCCCAGTACGCCAGGTTGTGCCGGCACCGCTCTTCCGGGCGAGCGAAGTTCGACACCTCGTACGCCGATAGGCCCAGGGCCGCCAGGGCCTCCCCGAGGGCGGCGGCCTGGGCCCCTTCCTCCTCGCCGTCGGGAAGGGCGAAGGCTCCGGCGGCCCGGTCGGCGGCGAGCGCGGTGCCCTCGTGGAGCTCCAAGCTGTAGGCGGAGAGGTGCCCCGCGCCCCGGGCCACGAGCTCCGAGGCCCAGCCGACCAGGGCGCCGGGGGCGAGGCCCGGGAGGCCGTACAGGAGGTCGGCGGAGATCCGCTCGAACCCGGCGGCCACGGCGCCGGCCAGGTTGGCTCGGGCGTCCGCCGCCCGGTGGGGCCGCCCGAGGCGGGCGAGGAGGGCGTCGTCGAGGGCCTGAACGCCGAGGGAGAGGCGATTGACCCCGGCGGCCCGCAGGCCCGGGAGGTCGGGGTCGGCGCCGGGGTTGGCTTCGACGGTGATTTCCGCCCCCGGGGCGATCCCCCAGGTTCGTTCCGCCGCTTCGAGGACGGCGGCGATCCCCGGTGGCCCGAGGAGGGAGGGGGTGCCGCCGCCGAAGTACACGGTGTAGAGGGGCCCCGGGGTACGGGCGCGAAGGGCCATCTCCGCGGCGAGGTGGGCCGGATAGGCGGCGAGCTCCGCCAGGGGCTCGCCGCTGTAGAAGGCGCAGTAGGCGCAGCGGGAGCGGCAGAAGGGGACGTGGACGTACAGGGAGAGGCGCATGGGGCCAGGATACCCGCGGCCAGCGGGCCTTGGACAGGGTAGCGCCGCGGGAGGAGGGTATTTTGACAGGATAACAGGATGGACAGGATGTTTTGGGCCTGCCGCCAGCAGGATCTCGTAGGTCACTCCAGAATCCTCGGCGAGCAGGGGCCCTGGGCACCCCGCAGAGGAGCGGCGGCCGCTGCCGCCCCCAACATCCTGAACATCCTGTTATCCTGTCCAAAACCCCCCGGTCCCAGTGAGTCGGAGCGCGAGCCCTGGGGGAGGACTCCTGCCCCCATGGGCTTTGCAAGTGGCGAAAAGCCTTGACAGGTCCGGGAGGGGTTTCTTACCCTCCCGGTTT
>JBBIIA010000212.1:0-5779 GCA_037446775.1 Deltaproteobacteria bacterium | reverse complement strand
CGCACGAGGGCGGCGACCAAGAAGAGGGGCGGAGCTTGGTCGGCGGGGAGGCCCAAGCTCCCGCGGAGCACAGGGGTATCCCGCCTTGGCCAAGCCTGCCTGTCGAGGAAGCGCGCATCGAACCAGGGGCCCAGCAGGGTCGTCCAGACCAAGTCGAGGACCCCTGCACCCCGACGCGCCCACAGGACGAGCTGCGCCGCAAAGATCCGCTGCCGCCCCCAACCCCAAGGCCTGCGCGGATCCTTGCGCTCGTGCGTCAGGGCTGCGCCGACCGCCGCCCCATTAGAAGTACCGCTTGCGCCCAGAGGAAGGCAAGATCCCCAGGCTCTCCCGGTACTTGCTCACGGTTCGGCGGGCGATGCACAAGCCGAACTCCTTGGACAGGATCTGGCCGATCATCAGGTCGCTCAAGGGCTCGGTGGCGTCCTCCTTGGCCACGATCTCCCGAATCCGCGACTTGACGCTCCGGCTCGCCAGGTCCTCCCCGGTGCGGCTCTGGATGGAGCTCGAGAAGAAGAACTTGAGCTCGAAGGTCCCCTGGGGGGTGTGCATGTACTTGGCGGTGGTGACCCGGCTCACCGTGGACTCGTGCATGCCGATGTCCTCGGCCACGTCCTTGAGGATCAGGGGGCGGAGGTGGTTGAGCCCCCGATCCAGGAAGTCCCGTTGAAACGCCACGATGGAGCACACCACCTTGTACAGGGTCTGCTGGCGCTGGTGGATGCTGCGGATCAGCCACAGGGCCGCCTGCATCCGCTCCTGAATGTACCCCTTGGCCTCCCGTCCCGCCGAAGAGTCGCTCTGGAGCAGGCTCTGGTAGTAGGGCGACACCCGCAGCTTGGGCACGCCGTCCTCGTTGAGGCGCACCACGTAGTCCTCGCCCTCCTTCACCACGTAGGCGTCGGGCACCACGTAGTCCACCCGGGACGCCGTGAAGTCACTGCCGGGCCGGGGCTCCAGGGACGCGATCTCCCGGGCCGCTTCGATCACGTCCCCCAGGTCGAAGTCGAGCTCCTTGGCGAGCTTCTTGTAGTTCTTGGTCTCCAGGTGCTTCAAGCCGTGGCGGATGATTTGGATGGCCACGTCCGAGATCTCGAGCTCCGTGGCTTGCTTGAGGAGGCACTCCTGGAGGTCCCTCGACGCCACCCCCAGGGGGTCGAAGTCCTGCACCGCGGCCAGGACGGCCGCCACCGCCTCCTCGGTCGCCTTCGCCATCTCGGCGATCTCGGCCACCGTCGCCCGCAGGTACCCGTCCTCGTCCACGTTGCCGACGATAAGGGTGCCGATCTCCACCTCAGGAGGGGACAGGTCCGAGAGCCGAAGCTGCCACAGCAGGTGGTCGTGGAGGGTGACGTCCCGGGCGAGGAAGTTCTCGTAGGAGGGGCGCTCGTCGTCGGGGGCGGCGGGGAGGTCAGAGGCGCTGCCGCTGTCGGTGTAGGAGAGGTACTGCTCCCAGTCGATCTCGGGCTTGCGGTCGTCGCCGTCGGCAGGCTCGTCTCGGGGCTCCTCCCGGGGCGCCTCCCGGGCCTCGGGCACCACCGCCCGGTCTTCGGTCGGATCGCCTTCTCCCCCGCCCTCCTCCTCCCGGAGCTCCTCCAGGAGGGGGTTTTCGGCCATCTCCTCCTGGACCCGATCCGCCAATTCGAGGCGCGACAGCTGCAGGAGCTTGATCGCCTGTTGGAGCTGGGGCGTCATCACCAGCTCCTGGGTGAGGCGCAGCTCCTGGTTGAGGTTCTGGCGAATCTCTAGGGCCATTTCGTCTCTTAGAGCTGGAATCCTTCCCCCAGATACACGGACCGCGCCCGTGGGCTCCGGACGATGTCGTCGGGGGAACCTTCCTCGAGGACCGCGCCCTGACTGACGATCGTCGCCCGGTCGCAGACCCCCAGTGTTTCCCGCACGTTGTGGTCGCTGAGTATGACACCGATACCCAGGGCTTTCAAATGCAAAATCTGGTCCCGGAGTTCGGCGATGGCGATGGGGTCGATGCCGGCGAAGGGTTCGTCCAGCAGCACGAAGGCCGGATCGGTGGCCAGCGCCCGGGCGATCTCCACCCGGCGGCGCTCCCCGCCCGACAAGAAGTGGGCCTTGCGGTCCTCGAGGTGGCGCAGGGAGAGGGCCTGGAGGACCTCCTCGGTGCGGGCCTGGGCGGCGGCTCGCGCCATCCCCCGGGCCTCCAGCACCCCAAAGACGTTCTGCCGCACCGTCAGCTTGCGAAAGACGCTCGGCTCCTGGGGCAGGTAGCCCACGCCCCTCCGGGCCCGGAGGTACATGGGGAGCCGGGTGACGTCCTCGCCGCCCAGGAGCACCCGCCCCTCGTCGGGGCGCACCAGGCCCACCACCATGTAAAAGGTGGTGGTCTTGCCGGCGCCGTTGGGGCCCAGAAGGCCCACCACCTCGCCCCGGTTCACCGCCACGTCGACCCCGGCGACCACGGCCTTGCCGCCGTAGCGCTTCACCAGGCCCCGGGCCTCCAGCCGCTCCGGCCCGGTCACGGCAGCGCGCGGGGGGGCGGCTTGCCCGGAAAGATCACCGCCCGCGCCCCCTCCACCACGCTCCGGTTCTCGGCCAGGTACAGCACCACCTTGTCCCCCGCCACCACGTCCCGGTCCCGCCACACCTTGGGCTCCCCGGTGAGCACCACCACCCCGGTGGCCGCCTCGTACGTGGCCTCCCGCCCTACGGCCACCACCTCCTCCTTCTGCACCCGCACGTTGCCCGTTGCGTGCACGGTGCGCAGCTCCCGGGTCCCCGGGTCGAGGGTCACCTCGACCCGGTCGGCCTGGAGGGTCAGGTCGCCCTGGCGGGCGACCACCTCCCCGGCAAAGATGACCCGGTTCTCCGCCCCTCGGGCGTCCAGGGTCCTAGCGTCCACCTGCAGGGGCTGGGAGCCGGATCCCCAAGGGGGCGCCGCCCCTGCTCCACCCGCTCCGGCCACCCACCCGAGGGCGAGGACCCAGACCGCGGCCCGCGGGAGGCCCCTCACGATCCGCCCCGCCGAAGCACCGCTCGCACGCCGTCTAGCACCCGCACGCTCCTGCCCTCCACGTCCACTTCCAACCCCCGACCGTGCACCGTGAGGCCCGGGCCCTCGACCTCCACCGGGTCCTCCGAGACCACCCGCCCCTCGCCCCGCCGGTAGGTGGCCCGGGCTGCCCGCGCCCGGTACCCGCCGCTGTGGACCTCGACGCCCCCCCACAGCCGGATCTCCCCCGACGTAGCCGCGTCGGCGGCCCCGGCGGCCAGGGTCAGGGTGCGCCCGCCCCGGGTGAGGGTCCCGGCGACCCCCTCCAGGCTCCCCGTGGCCTCGGCCTCCCGCCCCACCCCCCGCGCGGCCTGGAGGCGCCACCGGGTGCCGTCCGGGTCTTCCCCCACCACCTCCACCCCCTCGAACACCGACGTGGGCCCCGGGGCCTGGGCCGGGGCCGGCTCGCCGCCCCCCCGGCACCCGGCCAGCATGAGCGCCACGGCGAGCCCCCCCAGGGCCCGTGGGCTCACCGCCCGGCTCCCCCGGCCAGGTAGGGGCCCAGGAGCCGCTCCCAGGCGCCCCGGGCCCCCAGGATCGCCTCGGCCACCTCCCGCACCGCGCCCCGCCCCCCGGGCCGCTCCGTGACCCAGTGCACCCGCTCCCGCACGCAGGCGGGGGCGTCGGCCACGGTCACCGCGAGCCCCACGGTCAAAAGCACCGGCAGGTCCACCACGTCGTCGCCCACGTACGCCACCGCCTCGGGGAGGAGCTCCCGGCGGGCCAGAAACTCCCGGAACACGGCGAGCTTGTCCTTGACCCCCTGGTGGACCTCGGCGATGCCGAGCTCTTGCGCCCGGTACTCCACCACCCGGCTGCGGCGCCCGGTGACCAGGCCCACCCCTACCCCGGCGGCTTGGAGGAGTTTGATGCCGGAGCCGTCCCGGACGTGAAAGGCCTTGGTCTCCCCACCCTGGTCGTCCAAGACGATGGTGCCGTCGGTCAACACCCCGTCCACGTCCAAGAGCAGCCACTGGACCCGGGCCAGGCGCTCGGCGACGGTCACCGGAGCCCCGCCCGCACCAGGTCGTGGATGTGGACCACCCCCACCACCCGGCCCGTTCCCGGTTCCACCACGAAGAGGCTGGTGATGGCGTGGTCCTCCATCAGCCGCAGGGCCTCAAAGGCCAGGGTGCCCACCGCCACCCGCTTGGGGTTTCGGGTCATCAGCTCCCGGGCCGGCAGGGAGAGGAAGGCGCCACCCCGGCTGAGCCCCCGGCGCAGGTCGCCGTCGGTGACCACCCCCGCCAGGGCCTCCGAAGCGTCGAAGACCCCGGCCAGCCCGAGGCGCTTGGAGGTCATCTCCGGCAGCACCTCCGCCATGGGGGTGTCGAGCCCCACCCGGGGCACCGCGTCGCCGCCGTGCATCAGGTCTTCCACCTGGAGGGTGAGGCGTCGGCCCAGGGCCCCCGCCGGGTGGAAGCGGGCGAAGTCGTCCGCCGAGAAGCCCCGACGCTCCATCAACGCCGCCGCCAGGGCGTCGCCAAGGGCGAGGGTCGCCGTGGTGGACGCCATGGGCGCCAGGTTCAAGGGGCACGCCTCCCGGCCCACCGCCACGTCCAGCACCACGTCGGCCCGGCGCGCCAGGGTCGAACCGGCCTTGCCGGTGACCGCGATCAGAGAGAGCCCCAAGCGGCGCACCACCGGGAGGATGCCCACCACCTCCTCGGTCTCCCCCGAGTTGGAGACCGCGATCACCGCGTCGCCCCGGGTGAGGATGCCGAGGTCCCCGTGCACCCCCTCCGCCGGGTGGAGGAAGAAGGCCGGGGTCCCGGTGGACGCGAGCGTCGCCGCGACCTTCTGGCAGATGTGGCCGCTCTTGCCCATGCCAGTCAACACCACCTTGCCGGGGCAACCGAAGAGGAGCTCCACCGCCCGGTCGAACTCGGGCCCGAGGCGCTCGGCGACGGCCAGCACCGCCTCGGCCTCCGCCCGCAGGACCCCCCGGCCCACCGCGAGCAGGCTCACGGGGCCTCCCGGCGGGCGCGGTCGATGGCCAAGACCGTCCGCAGGAGAGGCTCCAGGTCGGCCAGGGCCACCGAGTTGGGGCCGTCGCACCGGGCCCGGTCCGGATCGGGGTGCACCTCCAGGAAGAGGGCGTCCACCCCCACCGCTGCCGCCGCCCGGGCCAGGGGCGCCGCCAGGGCCCGGTCCCCCCCGGAGACCCCGCAGCCGCCGCTGGGGCGCTGCACCGAGTGGGTCGCGTCGAAGACCACCGGGCAGCCGAGTTCGGCCATCCGCACCAGGGCCTGGAAGTCCACCACCAGGTAGTGGTAGCCGAAGGTCGTCCCGCGCTCGGTGAGGAACACCCCGCCGTCCCCCCCGGCCCGCACCTTGTCCACCGCCTGGGCCATGTCCTCGGGGGCCATGAACTGGCCCTTCTTCACGTTGACCGGGAGCCCGGTACGCCCAGCGGCTACCAGGAGATCGGTCTGCCGGCACAGGAAGGCGGGCACCTGGAGGGTGTCGACCACCTCCCCGGCCCGTGCGGCTTCCTCGGGGGAGTGGACGTCGGTGAGGACCGGCACCCCGATCTCCCGGCGCACTCGACCAAGGATTCGAAGGCCCTCGGCGAGGCCCGGCCCCCGAAACGACCCGACGCTGGTGCGGTTGGCCTTGTCATACGAGCTCTTAAAGATGAAGGGCAGCCCGAGCCGCCCGGTCAGCTCCTTGAGCATCCGGGCGGTGTCGAGCACCATCGCCTCGTCCTCGATGGCGCAGGGGCCGGCGATCAGGGCCAGGGGCGCGCCGCCC
>JBBIIA010000211.1:0-5821 GCA_037446775.1 Deltaproteobacteria bacterium | reverse complement strand
AACACCCGGTTCCCCTCCCGCACCTGGTCTTCGGGGCGGAGCCGGTTGAAGCGCCGCAGCTCGTCCTCGTCCACCCCGTGGACCGCGGCCACCGCCCGCAGGTCCTCGCCAGGTCCCACCCGGTGCTGCCGGGCAAACGGCGCGCCGCACCCCGCCGCCGCCACCGCCGCGGCGAGCGCCACCGCCCGCCACCTCCGGGCTCCTCCCATCGTCGGTCTCTTCACGGGTCTCTCCGTCCGGTGCGGCGCGCCTCGGCCGCCCCGGCCACCAGGGGCACGAACCGGCACGCCTCCAACAGCTCCTCCGCCCACTCCTGCTCCCCCACCCGCCGCACCCGCCGCAGGCGCTGCCCCCGACCCTCCCGCACCGGCAGGACCAGGCGCCCCCCCACGGCCAGCTGCTCCAAGAGCGGAAGGGGCACCTCCTCGGCCGCCGCCGTCACCAGGATGCCCTGAAACGGCGCCGCCTCGGGCCATCCCTGAGCCCCATCCCCCGGGCGCACCTCCACCGCGTGAAACCCGAGCTGGTTTAGGACCCGGCGCGCCCGCACCGCCAGGGCGGGCACCCGCTCCACCGAGTAGACCCGGCCGGCCAGGCACGCCAGCACCGCCGCCTGGTACCCCGAGCCGGTGCCCACCTCCAGGATCCGATCCGTCGGCCCCGGGTCCAGCGCCGCAGTCATCCGCGCCACCGTCGACGGCTTGGAGATGGTCTGGCCGTAGCCGATGGGGAGGGCGTCGTCCGCGTAGGCTCGCGGCGCCAGGGCGTCCTCCACGAAGGGGTGCCGCGGGACCCGAGCCAGCGCCGCCAGCACCCGGGGGTCCGTCACCCCGGCGCCGGCCGCCACCCGAGCCACCAGGCGCTTGAGGGCTCCCTCGGGGTTCACGCGCGCCCCCCCCGGGCCAACAGCGAGCGCGCGGCCCACACCCCCGAGGCGCTCGCCTGGACCAGGCCCCGGCTCACCCCCGCCCCGTCTCCGGCCGCGTACAACCCCCCCACGGGGGTGGCGAGGCTGCGGTCCACCTCGACCCGGCTGGAGTAGAACTTCACCTCCACTCCGTACAGGAAGGTATCGGGCCCGGCCACTCCGGGACAGAAGGCGTCGAGCGCCCGCAGGGTCTCCAGGAGCCCCACCAGGTGCCGGTGGGGCAGGGCGAAGGAGAGATCCCCGGGAGTCGCCTCCCCCAGGGTCGGCCGGATCGCCGCCCGCCCCAGCCGCTCGGGGGTACTACGCCGCCCCTCGGCGAGGTCGGCGTAGCGCTGCACCAGAACCCCCCCGGCCAGGAGGTTGGCGAGGCGCGCGATGGACTTGCCGTAGGCGATGGGGTCGTCAAAGGGCTCGGTGAAGGCGGTCTTCACCAGCAGAGCGAAGTTGGTCGCCTCCCCCGACGCCTCGGCGTAGGCGTGGCCGTTGACCGTCAGGCAGTCCTCGTACACCTCGTGCACCACCTCGCCCCGGGGGTTCATGCAAAAGGTCCGCACCTCGTCGCCAAAGGTCGGCGTCTGGCAGTACAGCTTGGCTTCGTACAGCGGATCGGTCACCGGGGCGAGCACCGCCGCCGGGCACTCCACCCGCACCCCCACGTCCACCGGGTTCGGCCGGCACCGGATCCCCGCCCGCTCCGCCACCTCCCGAATCCACGGCGCCCCGAGGCGCCCCGGGGCGAGGACGACCGCGGCCGCGGGGATGACCTCCCCGGCCACCCGCACCCCCATCACCCGCCCATCCACCACCTCCACGCCCTCCGCCCGGACCCCGAAGCGGAGCTCCGCGCCGGCGCCCACCTCCCGATACAACCCGGCGAGGACGCGGCGGCAGCCGTCGGTCCCCATGTGCCGCACCGGGTTCTCCACCAGGGTCAACCCCGCGGCCCCGGCCCGCGCGGCCAGGGCCGGAAACTCCGGCACGTCCCGGCCGTGCACCGCGGCCGGCGCCCCGTGGCCGAGGTAGACGGCGTCCACCTCGGCCAGGAGCGGCTCCAGGGCCTGGGCGGGCACCACCTCACCGAGCAGCCCCCCGACCCGGGGCGAGAGGGTGAGCTTGCCGTCGCTAAAGGCCCCAGCCCCGCCCCAACCCGCCAGCACGTGACACGGCGAGCAGCGGCAACACGGCCCCTCGGCTTGGAGGCGGGGGCAGTGCCGGTCCTCGGGCCCCTCCCCCAGCTCCAGGACCAGGGTGCGGGCTCCCGCCGCCCCCAGGGTGCGCGCCGCGAAGATCCCCGCCGCCCCGGCACCCACCACCACCGCGTCCCACCGCCTCACAGCCGCCACAGCCGGAGCTCCTCGAGAAACCGGTGATCGGTCAGATCCGTGCGCACCGGGGTGATCGACACGAACCCCCGGCCCACGGCCTCGACGTCGGTCCCCACGTCGTCTTCCACGTAGCCGAGCTCCCGGGCCCCGATCCAGTAGTGGCGCCGCCCCCGGGGGTCGGTGTCGGCCACCACCCCGTTGCCGAAGACCCGCTGCCCCTGCCGGGTCATGCGCACGCCCTTGAGGTCCTCCCCCCGGGCGACGTTGGGCACGTTGACGTTCAACAAGGTGTTCCGGGGGAGCCCCCGGGCCGCCACCGCCTCGGCGAGGCGCCGCGCCACCTGCGCCGCCGGCTCGAAGGAGAAGTCGTGCCGCGCCACCAGGGACACGGCAAAGCTCGGCACCCCGAAGAGGGTCCCTTCCAGGGCGACCCCCACCGTGCCCGAGTAGGTGAGGTCGTCCCCGAGGTTGCCCCCGTGGTTGATCCCCGACACCAGCAGATCCGGCGGCCGGTCGAGGAGGCCGTGCACCCCGAGGTGGACGCAGTCGGTGGGGGTGCCGTCCACCGCGTACCAATCCGGGCGCACCTCGTGCATCCGCAGGGGACGGTGCAGGGTGACCGCGTGGCCGACCGCGCTCCGCTCCCGGTCCGGGGCCACCACCACCACCCGGCCCAGGGACGCCAACGCCTTCGCGAGCGCCGCCAGGCCCGGGGCGTGCACGCCGTCGTCGTTGCTCACCAGGATCAGCACGGCGGGCCTGGGGGGAGCAGACCCGCCCGTCGGGGGCGAGGATTCGGCACAGGGGCTCCGGGGAGGGCTAGAGGGACCAGGGGGCAGGATAGCCCATGGGACGCCGGGATTCCAGCACCGGGCACCCCCGGCCCCGTTGACCGGGGGGACACCCCGGGGTACGTTCCCCGTCGCGACGGTTGCGGGGGCGACAGGGAGGGGCCGTGGAGCTCTACTTCGACTTCGTCTGACCCTGGTGCTACTTCGACACCGTGGGTGTCGAGCGCCTGGAGCGGGAGCTGCCCCTCGGGGTGCGGTGGGTCGCCTTCCCCCTCCACCCGGAGACCCCGGAGGAGGGCCGGGACCTGGCCGACCTCTTCGCCGGCCGGGGGGTGGACCTGCCCGCCCTGCTGGCCCGCCTCGGGAGAGTCGCGGCCGACCTCGGGCTCCCCCTGGGGGAGCGGCGCCGCACCTACAACAGCCGCCGCGCCCACGAGCTGGAGAAGTGGGCCGAGACCCTGGGGCGGGGCCGGGAATTTCGCGCCGCGGCCTTTCGCGCCTGCTTCGCCTACGGCCGAAACCTCGCCCGGCCCGAGGTCCTGGCCGACGCGGCCGACGCGGCGGGCCTGCCGGCGGGGGAGGTCGCCGCAGTGCTCGCCGAGGGCCGCTTCGCCGCCGCCGTGGACGGGGACTGGGCCCGCGCCCGGGCCCAGGGGGTGCGAGCGGTGCCCACCCACCTCCTGGGGGCGCGTCGGCTCGAAGGGTTCGCGCCCCCGGACGAGCTCTTGCGGTTCGCCCGGGGTGCGCCGACCTGACCACCAACCCCTGGAGGAGCCCCCGTGTACAACCGCCCCGACCTCCCCGACCGCGACCTCGCCCGCCTATTGCCCCACGTGATGGGCACCCAGCCCCCCGACAACGCCGCGCCGGTCCCCGTTGGCGACAGCCCCCGGGTGAGCCGGGAGCTCGAAGAAGAGGAGGTCTTGTACAACGGCGGGACCCTGGCCATCCCGGAGCTGATGATCGACTACGAGAAGAAGCAGGGGGGCTGCACGCCGCTCTGGGACTGGCCCGGTCGCTGCCCCGCTACCCCTACGGCCCCGAGGCCCGCATCGAGCTCGCCAGCCTGGGGTTCTCCTGCCACACAGCGGCCGTGTACGAGGACGTGGAAACGGCCTGAGCGTTCCCTGGCGGCCGGCCGCGGGCAGCCTGGGCGCACCTACTTCTGGTCGTAGTTCCCGCCGATCGCGAAGACGTAGATGGTTCGGTCGTCGAAGCGGTAGATTAGGCGGTCCTGAAGGGAGAGCCGCCTCGACCACAGGCCGCTCAGGCCGTGCTTCAAGGGCTCCGGCTTCCCGGTGCCCCGGGCCGGGTCTCCCCGCTGCATCTCTTTGAGGAGGCGACAGAGGGCCTTGTGGAGTCCCTGGTCTCGAGCGCGCAAGGCCTCGTAGCGCTCCCAGGTGTCGCCCTCAAACGTGATCGAGCGCATCCTGCTCGCCCGCGGTCAGCCGGTGGCCAGCGCCCTTCTCGTGGGTCGAGCGCGACCGGGCGATCTGCTCCATGAGCGAGCGGCTCTCCAGCACCTGACGCGTCTCCTGCTCCCGCTGCCAGTCCTCCGCCCCGATGACCACGAAGTCCCCGCTGCTGCGGCTCACCCGAAGCGGTTCGTGATCCTCGAGCACGGCTTGGACACACTGCCTGAGGTTGGCGCGAAACTGGTTCACCGTCGTCTGTCGCATGGGAGATCCTCCTCCAACTGGGGACTCCAGCGTACGAGGTTACCGTACACGGATCAACACCGCCCCCGAGAGTGACCATCGCGTTGAACCTCGCGGCGCCCCCCGAGGCAGGCCTCTCACCCCCCGAACCGCCGGCCGTTCCGGGTGGCGAGAAACGCCGCCCGGGGGATCTCCTCCTGCTTGAATAAAGCCCGGCGCCAGGCACGGGCGCGCCGCCTCCGACCTCCGCCGCGGACTTCGATCCCGACCACCTTGCCGCCGGCCGGCACCACGCCAGATCACGGTTTGGGCAACGGGCGCAACCGGATCAGGGTGTCGGTCACCACCGCGAACCACCCGCCCCAGTCGGCCCGGTCTTCCAGCACCGACAGCGCTCGTGCCTTGTCCTCGGCCGGGCTGGCACCGGACAGGCGGAAGAGGACGACTCCGCACGCGGCCGGCAACCGGGTATGGAAAGCCAGATCCCCGAAATCCTTGTCGAAGGTGACGAGGAGCCGCGAGTCCTCCTGGGCACGGCGCAGGACCATCGGATCATCCGCCCCGCGAAGGGACTCCTTGACCGAGAGCACGTCGTGCCCCCGCTCACGGAGCGCTCGGATCATCGGCCCGGGGACGTTTTCGTCAGCGAGGATGTGCATGGACGAGGTCAGGGGGTGGCATACACCTTCTCGGACCGCACCAGCTCGCTCGCGTATTCAAGGCAGGCTTGGATGTCCTCGCGGGTGAGGTGATCGTACTGAGCCAGGATGTCGTCGTGGCTGTAGCCCCTCCCGAGGAGATCCAGCACCAACTCCACGGCGACGCGGGTTCCCTTGACTACGGGCTTTCCCACCAGCACTGTCGGGTCGGCCGAAATCCTCTCCTGCCAGTCAACGATTGCCACGGCACCCTCCTTTTCTGCCCTCTCCGAGCACCGTTCCCACTATACCTCTCCGTCGGGGCTCGGAAAACGATCCGAAAGCGGATTGCCTGGTGCGCCGCGGCGCCCCCTCCGCCTCACCCCTCACCCCCCGAACCGCCGGCCGTTCCGGGTGGCGAGAAACGCCGCCAGGGGGATCTCCTCCTGCTTCACGAACCCCCGCCCCGGCAGGGTCCCGG
>JBBIIA010000210.1:0-5840 GCA_037446775.1 Deltaproteobacteria bacterium | reverse complement strand
CCGGAGGGACAATAATTTCAGCCGGGTCGTGTCTCAAAGTCGTTGACACATACCGAAGCGCCTCCGTCGTGTCCCGTGAGGCAGGGTCGAGGGCGCGTCCAGTCGCGCTTGCCTTGGCATGCCGCAAGTCCTACGCTCGCCCCAGCTCCATCGCTAAGCTCTTCTGCACGAACGTCCCCTTTTTGTTTTTCATCCGCGAGGCGGCGCGCCGCGTCTGGAGCGACGTCGAGGCGGTGCACGGCGACATCGGGGCGCTCCGGCAGGCGGGGCTCGTGCGCCGCACGCCAGAGGGCCCCGTCGAGTTCATGCTGCGGGCGGCGTAGGCGGGGATCGCCCGCAGAGCACGAGGCTCGAAAGAAGCAGGCTCGTCGGCAGAACTCGTGGGCCCGCCCTCTGTGGGAGCGGCGCCCCGCCGCGACCCGCAGGAGGCGCGAAGGGGGGGGGCGATTTCGGCTCAGGCCGAGCCCGGATGCCGCTTCGCGGCAGATCGCGCCGAGGGGGGCGCTCCCACGGGTAGCTGGCCGTCCCGAGCGCAGCGCGGAGAGTGCTGAGGCCCACTGCCCAGCGGCCCCCGGGGCGGTGGCATGAAACCTGCGTCCGACGCATTCCCGTGGGCGGTTGACCCGGTGGTGGGAGGTGTGCGTCATGGGCGAGTGGGTCGGGCGGCTGGTTTTGGCTGTGGTGGTCGCCGGGGGGGCCGGGGGCGCGCTCGCTCAGATGGGTGAAAACGCGCAGCGATCGTCGGCCCAGGTGCGCGCCCTCGAGCGGCGGCCGGAGCGGGCCGAGGAGCGGCCGTGGATCGAGGTGCCGTCGGTGACGGCGGCGGAGGCGCGGGGTCTCCTCGGCCGCCCGGGGGTGCACGTGGTGGACGTGACCTGCGCGGCGCGAGCCGGAGACCTCTCCCACCAACTGCCGGGGACCCAGTGGCGCGACTGTGCCCGGGTGGAGGAGTGGGCTCCCGCCTACCCCCGGGGCGACACGCTGCTCGTCTACTGCGCCTGCGGCGACAAGCCCCGCAGCGCCCGGGTGGTGCAGCAACTGCAACGGCTCGGCTTCTCCCGCGCCATCCACCTGGTCGGGGGCTTCGATGCGTGGGAGGACGCGGGCTTTCCCCTGGAGCCCCGCCCCTGAGCCGAGCCGGGTTGCCGCCTCGGACCGCCGATCCCGCCCGCCCCGGAAAGACCTAACACCACCGCCGAGGCCACCGAGCCGAAGAGCGGACTCGGTCTTCCCTTCCCCACGGCTCCCGTCTTTGCCGCCGGACGACGGCCGCGCCGGCCCTCGTCTTGGCTGGGGCGGTTGTGGTAAGGTCCCCGATCCCGCAAGGAGGATCTATGGTCGAGGAGGCGAAGAGGAGGCGCGCCATCTGGCGCCGCCGCGCCCGACGGACCCGCGGCGCTTGGGGGCTCGCCGTAGCGGGGGTCGTGGCGGCGGTGGTTGCGGGGCTTGTGTGGGATCGGGTCTCGGGGTCGGGGACGCTCGGCCGCTTGGCGCCTGCCCTGGCGTCGCGACCCGGCGGCACCGAGGCTCGGCTGTACTTCCCCGATCCCCGGCTGTCCACCCTGCTCCTCGAGACCCGGCGGCTGCCGTTGCGGGACGACGAGGTGGCGTGGCTGCGGGCGGTGGTGGAGGCGTTGGCCGACGGCCCCCGAGAGGGCGGCGCCCCCGCCTTGCCCCGGGGGACCCGGGTGCGGGGCGCTTACCTGGGGGCCGACGGTCTGGCGGTGGTCGACCTGGAGCCCACGGCCGAGCCCCTGGACCTGGGGGGGGCGGCGGGGGAGCTCGGCGCGGTGTACGCGCTGGTGCACACCGTGGCCGACAACGTGCCGGGGGTGCGGGCGGTGCAGATCCTGGTGGGCGGCGAAGCGCGGGAGACCCTGGCCGGCCACGTGAAGATCTCCGAGGCGCTGGCGCCTCGCGCCGCGCCGGCGGCCCGGGCGGAACCGTAGCGAGGCGTGCCTTTTGCCCGGCGTCGACCCGCCGGTGCCGGTCGGTGACCCTGGTGGGGGGCTTTGAGAAGAGGACGTAAGCGGTCATGGCAGAGCGACGCCCCATGGGCGACACCCGGAACTTCGGCATCTTCGCCCACATCGACGCCGGCAAGACCACCATCACCGAGCGCATCCTGTACTACACGGGGCGCACCCACAAGATGGGCGAGGTCCACGACGGCCAGGCGGTGATGGACTGGATGAAGCAGGAGCAGGAGCGGGGCATCACGATTACCGCCGCCACCACCCAGGTGGAGTGGCAGGGTCAGGCCCTGAACCTGATCGACACCCCCGGCCACGTGGACTTCACCGTCGAGGTGGAGCGGAGCCTGCGGGTGCTCGACGGGGCGGTGGTGGTGCTCGACGCGGTGTCGGGGGTGGAGCCCCAGACCGAGACCATCTGGCGGCAGGCCGATCGCCACCGGGTGCCCCGGGTCTGTTTCGTCAACAAGATGGATCGGGTGGGGGCCGACTTCCACCGCTGCGTCGCCGACCTGGTGCGAAAGTTCGGGGCTCGGCCAGTGCCCCTGGTCCTCCCCCTGGGGGCCGAGGCGGACTTTCGGGCGGCGTTGGACCTCCTGGAAGGGGACGTGGTCGCTTGGGTGGAGGCGGACCTGGGGACCCACCCGGAGCGTCGGCCGCCGACCCCGGAGGAGGAGCTGGTCCTCGCCGAGGGCCGCGAGGCGCTAGTCGCGACCCTGGGCGACCTCGACGACGGCGTGGCCGAAGCGTACCTGGAGGGGCGCTGGCCGGGGGCCGATGCCCTGCGGCCGGTGCTCCGCCGCGAGACCCTGGCGGGGCGGCTGGTCCCGGTCCTGTGCGGAGCGGCGCTGCGCAACAAGGGCGTCCAAATGCTCCTCGACGCCGTGCTCGCCTATCTGCCGAGCCCCCTGGAGGCGCCGCCGGTCCGGGGCGTCCACCCCGAAACCGGGGCCCCGGAGGAGCGGGCGGCCGACCCCAAGGCGCCCTTTGCGGCCCTGGCCTTCAAGATCCAGCAGGAGCCGGGGCGCAAGCTCACCTACATCCGGGTCTACGCCGGGTCTTACGACGGCGGGCGTCTGTACAACGCGACCCGCAAGCGGGTGGAGAAGCCGGCGGCGGTGCTCCGGGTCCACGCCGACAAGAAGGAGCGGGTGGAGGGGGCCCAGGCCGGCGACATCCTCGCCCTGACCGGCCTCAAGTGGACGATCACCGGCGACACCCTGTGCGATGCGAACCACCCCCTGCTGTTGGAGACTATCGCCTTCGCCAAGCCGGTCATCAGCGTGGCCATCGAGCCCCAGCGCAGCCAGGACGAAGAGAAGCTCGGGGAGGTGCTCCAGCGCCTGGCGGAGGAGGACCCGTCCTTCCGCCACGAGGTCAACGAGGAGACCGGCCAGACCCTGATCTCGGGGATGGGCGAGCTGCACCTCGAGGTCCTGGTGCGGCGCATGGAGGAGGACTTCAACCTCGGCGTCCAGGTCGGGCGGCCCCAGGTGGTGCACAAGGAGACCATCGACGGGCGGGGCGAGGGGAGCGCCCTCTTCGACCGGCTGTTGGGGGACAAGCGCCACCGCGTCGGCGTGCGGCTGCGGGTGGCGCCGCTGCCCCGGGGGGACGGGAACCGGGTGGAGCTCGGCGCTGGACTCCCGGCCCTGCCGCCGGCCCTGGCCGGGGCCCTGCGGGCGGGGGTCACCGAGGCGCTCCTGAGCGGTCCCCTGGGCGGCTACCCCGTGGAGGACGTGGAGGTGGAGGTCACCGGGGTCGACCTGGACGAAGCCACCGGCAGCGAGATGGCGTGCAAGGTGGCGGCCAACCAGGCCTTTCGGGAGGCGTGCCGGGGCGCCCGGTCGGTCCTTCTAGAGCCGATCATGCGGGTGCGGGTGGTGGTCCCCGAGGAGAACGTGGGCGAGGTGATCGGCGATCTCAACGCCCGACGGGGCGAGATTCAGGGCATGGCCTCGGACCGGGGCGTGGTGGAGGTGGAGGCCCTGGTGGCGTTGAGCCGCATGTTCGGCTACTCCACGGGCTTGCGGTCCCTCACCCAGGGGCGGGGCACCTTCTCCATGGTCTTCTACCGGTACGACCGGGCCCAGGGCTGAGCCCCCCTCCGGGGAACCTAAAGAACCGGAGCCCGGTCGTCGATCTGTAGGGCGAACCGCCCCGAGGGGCGCGCGTACTTCGAGGTCCGCCATGGCGCTGGAAGGAACCCTGAACTACCTCGACATCTCCCACCTGCTCCAGGTGGTTGGAGCGGCCCGCAAGTCGGGCGTGCTGGAGATCTGGTGGGAGGACCGGGAGGCCCGCCTCCTGTTTCGGGATGGTCGGCTCATCCGAGCCGAGTCCAGTCGGGTGCAGTTGGCCATCGGCACCCTCTTGGTCCAGTCCCAGTTGGTTACCGAGGAGGTGCTCTCCGCCGCCCTGGCCCGGCAGGGGGCCGAAGCCGGGCGCCGTCGCCTCGGGGTCGTCCTGTGTGAGGAGTTCGGGGTCGCCCCGGCGGCCATCGAGGGCCTGCTGCGCCACCAGTTCGAGCGCGTGGTGTACGAGCTGTTCTCCTGGCCCGGGGGGCACTTCGCCTTCCAGTTCGGGGACCCCGGTGAGGGGCTCGATCGGTTCCACCTCAACCCGGCGGAGTTCATCCTCGAAGTCGGCGTGCAGGCCGGCCTCCTCGCCCAGGAGGGCGTCGAGCGCGCCCAGAGCGACCCGACCCGGGTTCCCTTCGTCTTGTACCTGGAAGATCGGGAGCTGGCCAACCTGTGCCGGGATCACTGGCGGCGCCGGGGCCACCGGGTGACCGCCTGCGAAGGCGCCCAGGAGGTCTTGGGGTGCCTCGGGGAGTGGGGCCCCGGGGAGGTGCTGCCGGTGCTGGTGGTCGACCTTCCGGCGGCCGGGCCCGATGGGTGCGGGCTTCTGGAGGACGCGCTGGCGGTGTTGCCGGGGCTGCTCGCGGTGGTGGTGGGGGAGGGCTCCGATGCCCAGGCGCGGACCGCGGTGCGGGCCCGGGGCGCCGAGGCGTATGCCCGCAAGCCGGGCGCCGCCGACCTGGCGGGGCCCCAGCGGGGGATTCACCTCGACGTCTTCCTGCTCCGCCTGGACAAGGCGGTGGCGATGGCGGCCGAACGGCGGGCGCGGGTGGTCGGCGATTCCCCATGAGGGGCGGCGAGGAGGCGAACGTCCGGGAGTTCCTGGCGGAGGCCGAGGAGATGCTCGAAGCCCTGGGGACCGGCCTTTTCGAGCTCGAGGCCTCGGCCACCCAGGGCGATCCCGACGCCGAGGTCCTCAACGGGATCTTCCGAGGTGCCCACAGCCTCAAGGGCATCGCGGCGATGTTTGGCTTCACTCAGGTCACCGAGGTCTCCCACAAGACCGAGAGCCTGCTCGACGCCTTGCGCATGGGGCGGGTCGCGTGCGACCGGCGCAGCCTCGACCTCTTGTTTCGCGCCGCCGACCTGCTCAAGGCCCTGTGCGGGCGCTTGGTCCAGGGCCTGCCCCCCGAGGACCCCGCGGTAGCCCCCTTCGTCCAGGAGCTCCTCGCGGTCGCCCAGGGGGGGCCGGCGCCCGCGTCCGCGGCGGTGGGGCTGGAGGCTCTGGGGCTCTCGGCCGAGGCGCGCCAGGTCCTCACCGAATACGAGGTGCACCGCATCGAGGTCACCCTTCGGGACCCCCTCCGTTCCCTGGTGCGGGTCCGGGTGGGGTTCCCCCTCGACACCTTCGACACCGACCTCGAGGGGCTCAACGCGGCCTTGAAGGGGGTCGGCGAGATCATCTCCACCATGCCGTCGGCGGGGCCTGCCGACGGGGACCGGATCGAGTTCGAGCTCCTGGTCGGGGCCAAGGGGGGGGCCGACCGGGTGGGCCCTGTCGCCGAGC
>JBBIIA010000209.1:0-5845 GCA_037446775.1 Deltaproteobacteria bacterium | reverse complement strand
CAACGCCCCTCCGTCAACCGGCAACCCCGGCGGGCTGAAAAATGGCCAAAGTCCAAGTCAAGCCATCAGCCCCCGCAATTCGAACCAGACCTCGTCAAGCGCTTGTTGGATTGCCTCGCGATGGCGGCTTGAATTGGCCAAAGTCCAGCGCCGGGGCCGACCGGGAATTGCTCAAGGGGCAGCGCAGATACGCCTTCTCGGTACAGGGGCTGTAGCGTCGGATGCGGATGTCGGCTTGCATGCGGTCGTGTAGCGTTCCCATCGTTGACCTCCTTGAAGGGGTGGAAGATGGTGGGGACGCTACCTTTTTCAACGACAAGATGCAGCGGGGATCGGCGGGACCGGGGAGAGGTGGGGATAGCGACACTCCGACAGACCGACTGCCGTCACTGGGGGAGGCGTTGATGTGCTTTCAGCCGCGCAAGCGGCTCCGTTCAACGAAGCGTTCTCGTTCCAAGTTGCCACGGAAGATCAGGCCGAGACCGATCGATACTGGAACGCGATCGTCGACAACGGCGGCCAGGAGAGCGAGTGCGGGTGGTGCAAAGACAGATGGGGGGTCTCCTGGCAAATCACCCCGGTCGCGTTCACCAGGGCCTACACCGGCACCGATCGCTCCGCCGCCAAGCAGGCGTTTGATGCGATGATGACGATGAAGAAGATCGACGTCGCCGTGATCGAGGCGGCCGTGCGGGGCTGAGAGGCCCCCTCCCGGTGGCTGGGGGGCGGCGCCGTGACCGGCTGAACGGGCTGCCTATCCCTTGCCCTTGAACTCGTCGTGGAGCCCTCGCAGCCGCCCCTCCACCCGCCGGAAGGCGGCCAGGACCTCGGGGTCGAAGTGCTCGGGAGAGGTGCGCCAGTCGCCGCGGGTGATGATGGCGACCGCCGCCTCGTGACTCAGGGGGGCTCGGTAGGGGCGGCGGAGCCGCAGGGACTCGTACACGTCACACACCGCGGCGATGCGGGCGCCGAGGGGGATCCGGGCGCCCACCGCTCCGGTCGGGTAGCCGGTACCGTCCCAGCGCTCGTGGTGGCCGGCCGCTACCTCCCGGGCCAGGGCCAGGCTCGGGTGGGCTCCCAGGAGCTCGGCCCCCCACGCCGCATGGTTTTTCACTACCTCGAATTCCGCTACCGTGAGGGGCCCCTCCTTGGCCAGGAGCGCCCGGGGTACCCGGACCTTGCCCACGTCGTGGAGCCGGGCCGCGAAGCCGAGGTCGCGGCAGAAGGACGCCTCGAGGCCGAGCTCCTCCCCCAAGGCCTGGGCGAAGAGGCCGGTGCGCAGGGCGTGGCCGCCGCCGTCCCCAAAGGGCTCCTCACACGCCGTGGCCAGTACCCCCAGGGCTTCCCCCAGGGCCTCTTCGGCGTCGGCCGCCCGGGCCAAGGCCGCGGCGGCCCGCTCGTCCACGGCTGCGCGGAGGCGGTCCCCGGCGGCGAGACGGCGGTCGATGCGGGCGCGGAGCTCCGCACTCTCGGGCCACGGGGGCACCACGTCGTCGGCGCCGCTGTCCAGGGCCCGGGCGCACTCGGAGCCCCCCCCCTCGGCGACGAGGAGCACCGGGACGTCCTTCCAAGCCGGGGAGCTCTTCAGGGTGCGGGCCAGGGCGGTCCCGTCCAGGGGGCCCGGGAGGAGAGCGGCGGCGATCACGAGGTCGGCGGCGACGTGGCCCAGCAGGGCCTCCAGGGCGGCTTCCCCGGTGGGGAAGGGCAGGGGAGCGTAGCCCATGGCTCGCAGGTCGGCTTCCAGGCGATCCCGGCGCTCGGGATCGCCGTCCACGAGCAGGATGCGGGCGGCAGGGTACAGGGCCTCGGTCCAGGAGGGGTCATCGGTCACGGCAGTTCCTCCGCGTGGCTTCTCCCCACGGTTCGGCCGGTGGCGCCCGAAGCTTGAGGTTTTCCCTGGCCAGAGCCCGGCGCCCTCGGGCAAGGTGGCACCATGCGCGACCGGAGAAAGGCCCCCTGGGGGCCAGTGACCACCGTGGCGGCCCTGTGCGGCGCCCAGGTCCTCACCATGCTCGGCACCTTCGCCTTCCCCGCGCTCCTGCCGCGCTTCGTGGCGTCCTGGGGGCTCAGCCACACCGAGGCCGGGTGGGTGAGCGGGGCGTATTTCGCCGGCTACACCCTGGCCGTCCCCGTGCTCGCGAGCCTCACCGATCGCTTGGACGGGCGGCGGGTGTACCTCGGGGGGGCGGCCGTGGCGGCGGGGGCGGCCGCGGGGTTCGCCCTCCTGGCCCAGGGGTTCTGGACGGCGCTTGGCTTGCGCGCCCTGGCGGGGGTGGGCCTCGCCGGGACCTTCATCCCTGGGCTCAAGGCCCTGGTGGATCGGTTGCCCCCCCAGGCCCAGCCCCGCGCCGTCTCCTGGTACACGGCGGCCTTCGGCCTGGGGACGAGCGCGTCGTTCTGGGCCGCCGGGGCGGTGGCCGAGGCCTGGGGGTGGCGGTGGGTCTTCGGCGTGGGCGCCGGCGGCGCCGCCCTGGGCCTGGTCTTGGCGGCCCGGGCGCTCCCGCCGCGGCCGATCGCCCCCAGCGGCGCCCCGGCCCTGCGCCTTCTGAACTTTCGGCCGGTCTTCGCCAACCGCGAGGCGATGGGCTACATCCTCGCGTACGCCGCCCACACCTGGGAGCTCTTTGCCTTCCGCTCCTGGGTGGTGGCCTTTCTGGTCGCCAGCCAGACCCTCGGGCCTCCGCCGGGGGGCGGCGCCTGGGCCCCGACCACGGTGGCCGCGGTAACCGGGCTCGCCGCCCTGTGGGCGAGCGTGGGGGGAGGGGAGGCGGCCCAGCGGCTCGGGCGGCGGCGGGTGCTGACCGCCATCATGGGGGCCTCGGCGGTGGCGGCTTGCGGGCTCGGAGCCGCCGCTTCCCTGTCCTATCCGGTGGTTGCGGCGCTGTGCGTCGGCTACGCGCTCCTCGTCCAGGGGGACTCGGCGGCGCTGCACATGGGCACGGTGGCGGCGGCGGATCCGGCGCGGCGGGGCTTGACCCTGGCCCTCCAGTCCCTCCTCGGCTTTGGCGCCGCGTCCGTGGGTCCCCTGGCGGTGGGGGCGGTCCTCGATGCCACCGGCGGCGGCGAGACCGTCGCCTCCTGGACCTGGGGGTTCGCCACCATGGGGGCCGGGGTGGCCCTGGGTCCCCTCTTTCTGTGGTGGACGAGACCCCTGGGGGGCCGGGTCTTCAAGACTACTCGGAACCGTTAGACGGCTTCCTCGTTGGCGTAGCGCCGCAGCTCCTCCAGGAGCCAGCCGTGGCTTCGGTCGCCCGCGGTGATCCCCTCCAGGATCTGCCGAAACCCCGGATCGGCGATCTCGGCAAAGGCCGTCTGCTGCGCCTCCAGGGCGCTCCCCTCGATCCGGATCACGAGTTCGGTGGCCCGGGCCAGGGTGAGGCTGTGGCCGCGCTGCACGGCCCGGGTCGCCCCCTCCAGGGCCTGGCGCGCCTGGTTGCTGATCGCCTCCAGGTTCGCCCGCACGGTCGCCTTTCCCTCGGCCTGGGCGGCGAGGCTCTGGAGCATGCGAAAGGACCGGGCGTGGTTCTCCTCCTCCTGGGCGAGGCGACCGAAGAGCTCCCCCGCCCGGGGGGCGTCGGCGAAGCGCTTCGCCAGGGCCAGGTACAGGTCTCGTACCGCGAGCTCGGCGGCTTCGCACTCCACCAGGAAGGTTCGTAGATCGGCCATGGATGACTCCTGTGCGCGGGGGTGTGGGGGCACGGATCGGCGGGGCGGGGGCGGAGCTTTAGCCCGGGGCCGCTTGTGGCCCGGGACCGGTCTTTGCTAGCCTGGGCGAGCCTCCAGCACGGGAGATGCCGCCTCGTCATGACGCCTTTGAGCGACCTCACCCCGGGCCGGTACCGGCCCGGCGACTCCCCGGTCCACCGCCTGGACCCCCGGGTGAAGCTCGGGGCGTGCGCCCTGGCCGCGGCCGCTGCCTTCGTGCCCGGGAGCTTCTGGGGGGGGGCCGGGGCGTGGCCCTTCCTGCTCGCGGGGATCGGCGCCGCGCGCCTGCCCCTGGGGCCGCTGGCCCGGGGCGTGCGGCCCTTCGGGTGGCTCCTCGCCCTCACCGTGGCGCTCCACGGGCTGACCGAGCCGGGGCGGGTGCTCCTGGCGGTCCCCGGGAGCGGCGGCGGGTTCACCGCCGAGGGGCTCGCCCGGGGCGCGGGGGTGGCGGCCCAGCTCGCCACCGCGGTGGGGCTCTCGGTACTCCTTGCCGCCACCACCAGCCCCGCGGACCTGGTGTGGGGGCTGGAGCGGCTCGGGTCGCCCCTGGCGCGGCTGGGGGTGCCGGTGGCGGACTTCTGCACGACCCTCCTGTTGGCCCTGCGCTGCTTCCCCCTCCTGCACCAGGAGGCGGGCGCCAGCCTCGGGACGTGGCGGGCTGGCGGGCGGGGCCGGCTGGGCGAACTCCCGACCCTGGTGGCGCCCCTGCTCCGCCGGGTGTGGGAGCGGGCTGAGGCCCTGGCGGGGGAGCCCCCGCCCGCCCCTTCGGCGCCCTTTCGCCCCCTGGGCGCCCCGGACTTCGCCGCCCTCACCCTGGCCGCCCTCACCCTCGGCGCCGCCCTGGGGGGCCGGTGGGGGGCGACCCCGTGAGGAACCTCCGCCTCACCCTGGAGTACGACGGCACCGCTTACGCCGGCTGGCAGACCCAGGCCGGGGTCCCGACCATCCAGGCGACGGTGGAGGAGGCCCTGGGGCGGCTCCTCAAGGCGCCGACCCGGATTACCGGGTCGGGGCGCACCGACGCCGGCGTCCACGCCCTGGGCCAGGTGGCGAACTTCGCGACTGCGGCCCGGGTGCCCCTCAAGGGGGTCCTCCACGGCCTCAACGCGCTGCTGCCCCCGGACATCGCGGTGCGCCGGGTGGACGAGATGCCCCCCGACTTCGACAGCCGGAGGAGCGCCGTGGAGAAGACCTACCAGTACTTCCTCCACCTCGGCCCCGCCCCCTCGGCCTTCGCCCGGCGCACCAGCTGGCGGGTGAAGGGGCGCTTCGACTGCGACGCGGTGGCGGCCGGGGCCCGGTGCCTGGTGGGGGCCCACGACTTCGCGGCGTTCCGGGGGGCGGGCTGCGATTCGCGCACCTCCCACCGGCTGGTCCACGACGCCTGGCTCGCGCCCCGGGGGGAGTTCGCCGAGTTCGGGGTGCGGGGCACGGCGTTTCTGCGCCACATGGTGCGCAACATGGTCGGCACCCTGGTGGAGGTGGGGCTGGGGCGCCACCCCCCCGCCTGGGTGGCCGCGGTGCTGGCGTCGCGAGACCGCCAGCAGGCGGGCCCCACCGCTCCGCCCCAGGGGCTCTTTTTGGCCGCGGTGCGCTACGACGTCGCGCCCCTGGAGCGCTGCCCGTGACCGGGCGGGACCTCCTCGGCGCGGTCGCCCGGGTGCGCCGACGGGCGCTTGTCTTGGGCCTCGGCCGGGCCGTGGGGGCGGGGCTTCTGGGCCTCGCCGTGGGGCTCGTGGCCGGGACCCTCGGGGCTGCCTCGGCCCCCGAGGCCCTGGGGGTGGGGCTCGCCGGGGCGGGTCTGGGGGGCGGCGTCGCCCTCGGCGGGCTCTGGGCGTGGCGGGAGTGGCGCCGGGCACGATCGAGACAGTCACGCTGGCCGCTGAGAATGCAACCAAACGCGTGCTCGTTCCAACCGGACCGATCTCCGATGCGTGGAAAAGCGACGTGAGCTTCGACGATTCAAGCTGGATCAGCGGCCCGGGCGGCGTCGGCTTCGAGCGAGGCACAGGCATCAATTACGCCGACTACTTCTCCATCGATGTCGGAACCTCGATGTACGGACGCGCGTCGAGCTGTTACATCCGCATCCCGTTCACCGTTTCGGGCGATCCGAAGACGTTCAACGCTCTGAGGTTGA
>JBBIIA010000208.1:1173-5965 GCA_037446775.1 Deltaproteobacteria bacterium | reverse complement strand
CCTCTCCCCCGCCGCCCGGGCCTTTCTGACCATCCTGGAAGCCGCCCGGGAGGGGTTTCGCCCCGACCCGGGCCACCCCTCTCCGGCCGCCGCTTCCCCCCCGCCCCGGCGGCGGGGGACGGCGCCGGGATAGAAATGTGACTCTTTCGGGAAGCTTTCTGGAGCCGGCGGACCTATGGTGTAGGGGGTCGAGAAACCCAGAAAGGAGACCAGACATGGATGCGATGCGACGAGCGCTGCTTGGGGGCCTGGCGGCCCTGCCCTTTGCCGGGTTGGCCGGCGCCGGGGCGACCGGAGGCCCGCCGCCCGACCGGGTGCGGCTGTACTCGGTGGCCACCGGGCAGTTCGACTGGGTCGAGCGGGTGGTCAAGACCCCCGAGGAGTGGCGGCGCCAGCTCGGGCCCGAGGCGTACCACGTGGCCCGGGAGCAGGGCACCGAGCGGGCCTTCACCGGCAAGTACTGGGATCACCACGGGACCGGGGTGTACCGGTGCGTGGGGTGTGGGACCGACCTCTTCTCCTCCGCCGCCAAGTTCAACTCGGGCACCGGCTGGCCGAGCTACGGGGCGCCGGTGGCCCAGGAGAACGTGCGCACCGAGGAGGACCGGAGCTTCTTCATGGTCCGCACCGAAGTACTGTGCGCCCGGTGCGACGCCCACCTGGGCCACCTCTTCCGGGACGGACCGCCCCCCTCGGGGCTCCGCTACTGCATCAACTCGGCGGCGCTGACCTTTGCCGCTACGGCCGGGGGGAAGCCGTGAGCCCCGGCGGGGTGGCCACCCTGGCTGCCGCGGCGTTGGGGCTGACCTTCGCCCTGGGGGCTTCGCCCCCGCCGCCGGCTTCCCCGGGGATCTCCTGCCCGACGGGAGCGCCCCCCGGCCCGATTCCGCCGCCGCCCCCGGTCGCCCGGGCCGCGCCCCCCATCGACGCCCGCCCCCGGGGCCCCACCGAGGTGGCGACCTTCGCCCTGGGGTGATTCTGGGGCGTCGACTCCCGGTTCGGGAGTAGGGAAGGCGTGCTTCGGACCACCTCGGGGTACACCGGCGGCACCGCCCCGGACCCCACCTACCGGCGGATGGGGGATCACACCGAGGCCGTGGAGGTGGAGTACGACCCGGCCCGGGTGACCTACGGCGAGCTCTTGGAGCTCTTCTGGGCGAGCCACGACCCCCGCGCCCAGGCGTGGAGCCGGCAGTACCGCAACGCGGTCTTCACCCACAGCGAAGACCAGCACCGGCAGGCGCTGTCGGCCCGGGGCCGCTTTCCCGGGGCGCGCACCGACGTGGAGCGGGCCGGCCCCTTTTACCCGGCCGAGGACTATCACCAGAAGTACCTGCTCCAGCAGGCCCCGGAGCTCCTGGCCGAGCTGCGGGCCCGCTACCCCGCCGACGCCGACTGGCACCGCGGCACCGCCGCCGCCCGGCTCAACGGGTACCTGGGGGGCCACGGCGACCCGGCGCAGCTGGCGCGGGAGCTCGACCTCCTGGGCCTCTCGCCAACTGGCCAGGAGCGCTTGCGGGCTGTCGTCGGCGACGAGAGGCGGTAAGCGGGGACCTGGTGATCCTCGA
Organism: Deltaproteobacteria bacterium; assembly: GCA_037446775.1. Taxonomy (GTDB): domain Bacteria; phylum Desulfobacterota; class Deferrisomatia; order Deferrisomatales; family JACRMM01; genus JBBIIA01. The sequence goes on along the minus strand of JBBIIA010000208.1, from coordinate 4,397 downwards.
CCTCAACCTGCCGGACCGGGACGGCCTGTGCCGGGCGATCGGGGCCCGGCAAGGGTACTGCCCGGTCCTCATGCTCACCGCCCGCTCCTCTGGGGTCGGAGCCGGCCCGCCACGGGCGAGGGGCGAGCCCTCCCGTGTGGCGAGAAACCTGCTGTCACGCTTCTCCCGCGAGCCTTTGCGTCAGGGTTGGCCTCTGGTACCCTCTCCCCACCTGCCGGACACCAGTCGCGTCCTTGGGGGAGGGGGAATCATGCCCACCAGCTCCGACCAGCCCCAGGCCAGCCCGCACCTGACCGGGAGCCAACCCCTGGGGCCCCCGGCCTCCGGCGAGGCCTCGGCGTGGGCCCAGGCGTTTTGCTACGCCCCGGTGGCCCTGCGGGTCGAGGACTTCTCGGCCGTGCGCCGCCGCCTCGACGGCTTGCGGGCAAACGGGATCCGCGACCTCGGTCCCTACCTGCGAAGCCACCCCGAGTTGGTCCTGGAGCTCGCCCGGTCGGTGCGGGTGCTGGGCATCAACGACGCCACCGGGCGCCTGGCCGGGGCCGGGGGCCGGGGCGAGGGCAGCGGCCTCGCCGACCTGTTCGGTGACGGCTCCCCCGAGGTGTTCCTGGGCGTGCTCCTGGCCCTCGCCGAGGGCGGGGCTCCCCTACCCCCCGTGGTCGCCCACCGACACGCCCCGGAGGGCGACCGCCACGTCCAGGTGGCGGCAGCCCTGCCCCCCGGGGGCGAGGCTACCTGGGCACGGGTGTACCTGGCGGTCACCGACGTCACCCCCCTGGCCGAGGCCGAGCGGGCGAGCCGGGCCGGCGAGGAGCGCTACCGTGCCCTCTTCGCGGCTTCCCCCCATCCGACCCTGGTGGTCGACGCCGAGTCGGGGGTGGTGTTCGACGCGACCGAAGGCGCGGCGAGCCTGCTGGAGGTCTCCCCGACCGAACTGGCGGGGCGTTTCCTCGGCGAAGTGTGCAGCAGGGCCGACGACCTGCTGGCGGTCGGTCGCGACGAACCCGACCCCGGGCCCCGGACCCTGGAGGGGGCTCGCTGGGGGCACCGGGGCAGCCAGGGCCGCCGCACCCGGGTCATCGCCACCCGCGTGGGTAGCGGGGGGCGCCCCCTGGTGGCCCTGTGGCTGTGCCTGGCCCCGGCCCCCTGCCAACCGCCGGTCCGGGCGGGGGCGAGGGCCGACGGGGCGCTGGCCGGGGCCCCGCGGCCGGGGGGCCTGGCCGCCCTCTCGCCCCGGGAGCTCGAGGTGCTCGCCCGCATCGGCCACGGCGAGACCACCGACGTCATCGCCCGGGCCCTTTCCATCAGCCCCAAGACCGTCGAGACCCACCGCAGCCGCCTCTTCCAGAAGCTCGGGATGCGAAAAAGCACCAACCTCGTCCGCCTCGCCCTCCACGCCGGGCTCGGGGACTGACCCGGGGGCGGGCGGTAGGGGAGGCGTCGGGCGACGCTGTCCGCACCGGGTGGGCCGAGACAAGAACGCTCCCGGCGTCCCCAACCGGCCCTGTGCAAGGGCACCGCGTCCTGGGCGCGGATGTCCCGAGGCCCCGCAGACAATGCAAATCGAGCAGTGTATGTCTGGACTCGGCAGACTTACTGTGCTTGAATTGCGCCATGGAACCGAACCTCCGAGCAGCGATCGGCCGGGAGGAGTTCGACTACCCGGCCCTGATGGCGGCCCTCGCCTCCTACGCGAACCCGCGCGCCAAGGTCACCTCGCTCCTGCGCCGGGGCGCCATCGTCCGGGTGAAGAAGGGGCTCTACGTCTTCGGCGACGCTTTGCGGCGGCGCCCGTACTGCCGCGAGCTCCTGGCGAACCTCGTCTACGGCCCGTCGTTCGTGTCGCTGGACTACGCCCTGGGCTTGCACGGGCTCATCCCCGAGCGGGTCGCGGCGCTCACCTCGGTCACCCCGAAGCGGGGGCGCACCTTCCGCACGCCGGTGGGCGCCTTCGTGTACCGCCAGGTGCCCGAGGCGTACTACCCCCTGGGCATGGACCGGGTCGAGCGCGGCGACGTCGCCTTCCTCGTCGCCGTGCCCGAGCGGGCCCTGGCCGACAAGGTGCGCGACGACCGGGGGAACCCCCTGCGCACTCTCGCCGACGCCCGGGCCTACCTGTTCGAGAACCTGCGGCTCGACCCGGAGGGCGCGGCCCGCCTCGACGTCGGCTTCCTCGAAGCGCTCGCCGAGGCCGCGCGCTCGCCCAAGGTCGCCCTTTGCGCCCGCGTGCTGGGGCGCCTGCCGGGGGCCCGGTGAACCCCGCCGTGGCGGCCATGCTCGCCAAGTACGAGCGCCGCAGCGCCGACGACCACGTCAACGCCTTGCGCGAGATCCTGCAGCAGATCGCCTTGTGCGGCCTGTGGCGAGCCAAGTTCTTCGAGAGGGCAGCCTTCTACGGCGGCACGGCGCTGCGGGTCCTCTACGGGCTCCAGCGGTTCAGCGAGGACCTGGACTTCTCGCTCCTGGCGCCCGACCCCGGCTTCGACTTGGGCCCCTACTGCGCGCGGATGGAGGGGGAGCTTCGCGCCTGGGGGTTCTCCGTGCGGGTGGCGAAGAAGGAGAAGACGGCGCAGAGCGCCGTGGAGTCGGCGTTCCTCAAGGCGAGCACGGCAGAGCAGCTGCTTCTCATCGAGGCGGGCGCGGAGATCGCGAAGGCGGTCCACCCGGGGCAGGAGCTCAAGATCAAGGTCGAGCTCGACACCGACCCGCCCCCGGGGTTCTCCACCGAGGCGAAGTTCCTGCTACTTCCGGTGCCGTTCTCGGTGCGCGTGTACGACCTGCCCAGCCTCTTCGCGGGCAAGATGCACGCGATCCTGTGCCGGGGGTGGAAGACCAGGGTCAAGGGCCGGGACTGGTACGACCTGGTCTGGTACGCGTCGCGGGGAACCGCGCTCGACCTGGCCCACCTCGAGGCCCGCATGCGCCAGAGCGGCCACTTCGGCGGCGGTGCCCCCCTAGGCCCGGAGGCCTTCCGGCAGCGCCTGGCCGAGCGGATCGACCGACTCGACGTGGCCCGGGCCCGCGCCGACGTGGAGCGCTTTCTCGCCGATCCGTCGCCCCTCGAGGTGTGGTCCCGGGAGTTCTTCCGCGCCGTGGCCGAAGGGATCGCCCTCCGGTAGGGGCGCCCGCGAGACCGCCAACCCCGCTGGCGACCCCCGGGTCCGCCCGAACCCACCGCAGCCGCCTCTTCCAGAAGCTCGGGATGCGAAAAAGCACCAACCTCG
>JBBIIA010000208.1:0-1073 GCA_037446775.1 Deltaproteobacteria bacterium | reverse complement strand
TCCGCCTCGCCCTCCACGCCGGGCTCGGGGACTGACCCGGGGGGCGGCCCGGGGCGCCGCCCCCCGCGAGGCCGCCGGCCACCGACGAAGCCCCCCTCACCCGCCAAACCCCGGTCCAGGAGCCGACAAGGCGCATGCCTCCCGCGAGGCCACCCCCTTCGGCGTACGGGAAAACCCCTAGGGGCCGCGGGCCGAAAAACACAGGTTTTCCCCGATAGCGGCGCGGCGGGGCCTCTGGTCCAACGAACAGCTGGGGGAAAGGCCAATGATCCTTGCAAGAATCCCTTGGGGACAGGTCAATAGTCCCGATTTCGACGGAGCCAAAGGCCGACCAACCCGGACCGACTCCCCCGGCCTCCCGGTTCGCCGCCTGGGTGGCGGGCAAGAAGCGGCAGACCACGGCGCCTGGGCGCGGGACGTGGATAGTTCGCGTGTCCCCAAGCCTTTCGTGTCGACGGCACCCGGCGCATCGGCATGGTTAGCGACCGGACCCCCGTGCTGGCTTTGCGGGGGCGACGTGGGCGTTCGTGTCGTGAACCCGACGGGCTCCGTTGTGGAATGTCGAGGGTAGCCACCTGAGCGAAGGCCCCCCGACCTCTCCCCGGCTACCCGATCGAATGCGAGCGTTGACGCTCGTCACGTGACGCGTTACGATCGCGTCATGATCAAGACCTTCGCCGACAAGCAGACGCAGGAGCTGTACCTGACCGGCAAGGCGCGCCGGGTGCCGCCGGACGTGGCGAAGCGGGCCGGGCGGAAGCTGGAACAGGTCAACGCGGCGATCACGGTCGAGGATCTGAAGGTCCCGCCGGGCAACCGCCTGCACCCGCTCGAAGGGGACCGTCGGGGGCAGCATTCGATATCGGTCAACGACCAGTGGCGCATCTGCTTCCGATTCGAAGACGGTGACGCCTACGATGTCGAGTTCTGCGACTACCACTAACGGGGCTGCGCCTCAGACCGTCGAGGTACGAGAGGGAGGTCTTTTTGACAGGATAACAGGATGGACAGGATGAACAGAGACGGTCTTGTCTCCGGGGGTTGGCTTCACGCAAAGCTGCAACGTAGATCTT
>JBBIIA010000207.1:0-5972 GCA_037446775.1 Deltaproteobacteria bacterium | reverse complement strand
CGCTGCGCTCGCCCGAGACCTACGTCGGCTTCGCCCAGGGCGAGCGCCGCAGCGACCCCCAGGGCGAGCTTACGGCCCACGGCGGAAGAGCTCCGACTCGGCGAGGAGGTACAGGGAGAAGGAGTAGTACGCCTCGGTTTCCGGGGCCAGGAGCGCCGCGGCCCGGGCCCGCAGCCGGGCGGCCTGGTCACCCCGGCCGAGGGCCTCGGCGGCCCGGGCCCGGGCGGCGTAGTGGCCGGCGGGCGCCTCCTCCAGACTCACCCCGGGAGCGACCAGCTCCACCCGCCGGGGCAGGTGGCCGAGCCGGTCGACGAGCTCCAGCAGCCGGGCCTCCCCCGGGGGAACCCGGTAGGCCGGGTCGGCCCCGTTGTACAAACTCACCCGCACCGCCTCGTCCCCGTGCCACCGCCCCCGCTCCGGGTCGGGGCGGGCCGCGCCGCTCGGCCCCAGGGCGACCCAGTCCGGGGCCAGGGCCGGCCCTTCCCGGCCCAACCGCCCCAGCAGGGCCGCCGCCCCCTCGGCCGCGGCGCCCCAGTAGGCCCGATCGTCCGCGGCGGCAAAGGCCCGGTAGGCGGGCAGGACGGCGTAGGAGGGGTTCCACAGGATCGCGTCGGCCCGGGCGAAGCCGAAGTGGCCGGGCAGGAGGAGGGAGAGCCCGTCCCAGGCAAACCCCAGGTGCTGGCGCAGCGCCCGGATCAGGGGGAGGGCCGCCTCGCGGTAGGCGGGCTCGCCCCACCGCTCGGCGGCGCCCAGGAGGGCGTAGGCAACCAGGAGATCGCCGTCGGTGGCCGAGTTGTAGTCGATGACCTCCCACGCCCCGGTGGCCCGCCGACCCCAGCTCCACGCCAAGAGCCCGTCCCGGCGCACCGCCAGGTTGTCCCGGGTCCATCGCCAGACCCGGTCGAAGGTCGGCCGGTCGCCGTGGGCCAGGGCCAGGAGCAAGCCGTAGGCCTGGCCCTCGGAGTGGCTGGTCTGGGCTTGTTCCTGGTCGATCACCCGGCCGTCGGCGGCCACGAACCGCTCCCGGTACCGGTCCCAGGAGCCAGCGGCAGCAGCCCCGGCGAGGGCCAGTACGACGGCCAGGGCCAGGGCCCCGGCGACGGTCCTACCCACCGGCCACCCGCACGGCGCGGCGCCGCCGGAGCCGCCGGTACACCAGGGCGCTCAGCCCCACCAGGAGGGCCAGACACAGCCCCAGGTACAGCCACAGGTGCTGGTGCACCAGGTAGTCGAAGCGGGCCAGGCCATCCAGGCGGCCGGAGTAGTACCGCCGGGAGGTCTGGGCGGACACCACCGCGGGCTCCTCCCCCGCCAGGTCCACCAGGGCCAGGCCGCCCTGGAGCTGGCCGAGCACCGCGGGCGCCAGGAGCGCGCGCCCGAGGGCTCCCAGGTCGGCGGCCCCGGCGGCGGTCACCACCACCGCCGACCGCCCCGGGGCGCCCGGGACCTCGAACTGGGCCACCGCCCCCCGCCCCGCCCCCAGCCCCAGGTCCTGGACCACCCGGGCCGAGGCCACGGCCGGCTTGGCCTGGGTCCGGCCCAGGAAACCAAAGACCGCCTCCCGCAGCTTCTCCCCGGCGCCCCGCTCCTTCTCCCCGGTGAGCAGGGTGAGCTGGGGGTAGGAGACCACCGAGGGGTCGGTGAAGGAGACCGGGGCCGCCTGGCGGTGCCGCTCCGGCAGGGCCGCGGCGGGGCCCACCACCAGGAGCTCGCGGTCCGCGGGCTCGGGCTGACCCGGGGCGACGGCCTGGAGCCGAAAGAGCGGGTACCCCCCGGAGCGGGTCGCCAGGCCCACCAGGTTCCACGCCGCCGACAGGGTGTCGGGGTCGGTCGCCCCCAGCACCAGGGCGGTCTCCCGACCGTCGGGCCAGCGCCCCAGGGGAAACCCTTCCCGAAAGACCAGATCGAGCCGGGGCAGCTCGACCCAGTGGGGCATGGCCGGGAAGGACAGCCGACTGTCTCCGAAGGCGGTGACGAAGAGGGTCTCGTCCCGAATGACAGTACACGGGCCGGTGGTGGGCGGGATCAGCACCGGGGCGAAGGTCAGGGTGTTGCGGCCGGCCCGAAAGAGGTAGGTGGGCAGCTGCACCCGGTGGCCGACCAGCGCCCCACCCCCGTCTAGGGCCACCGCCGCGACCCCCTGGCCGTTGAGGGCGACGTTGAAGGCCGAGTCGGCCCGGGCGCCGACGCCCCAGGCGAGGTTGAGCACCAGGTGGGCGTACTGGTTGGGCTTGATCAGGAGATCGGAGGGGAGGCGGAACTCGATCTCGGCCACCCCCGGGCCCATGCCGCGAAAGGTGCGGGTAGAAAAGCCCAGGGTGTGCAGGGAGACCTCCCGGCCCGGCTCCACCACCCCCGGGCCGCCGTAGGGGCGCCCCGCGGGCAGCTCCAGGGCGGCGGGCGCGAGCCGCGGGCCGTCCGGGTAGGGCAAGGTCACCACCCCCAGGGCCTGGGCCGCCAGGACCACCTGGTCCGGGTCGTCCCCGGCCACGATCACCACCCCGAAGCGCGGGTCGGCCCGGTAGCCCCCGCCCTGGGCCGACGGCACCGAAACGGGCAGGTGCGCCACCTGGACCCGAGGACCCCCGCCCTCCACGGCGACCCCCCGGGGCTCCAGGAGGGCCCGGACGAAGGCCGTGGTCCCCACCACCAGGTGGTCCCGGCCCGGCGCCAGCCCGGCCGCCGCGCCAAACGCCACCGGCCGGTACTCGAAGCGGCGGGCGACCCCGGAGACGGCGACTGCGGCGGGGGTCCACAGGCCCGCCTCGGCCACCACCGTCACCTCGCCCCGGGGCGAGAGCCGCGGGTCGAAGAGGTGCCCCAGGGCGCGGGAGAGGCTGAGGGGCACGGGCACGTCGTCATAGGTCAGGTCCAGGTAGCTCTGTTCCCAGTCGAGCTCGGTCCACAGCTCCGGGGCGCAGGGGTCCTCGCACGCCGCCGCCGTGTGCTGGGCGACGTGGAACACCAGGTCCCGGTAGCCGGGCGCCAAGAGCCGCCCGGGCAGGGCCAGGTCGGCGCTCCCCTGGAAGGGTTCGGGGGTCGGGCGGAGCTGGCCGACGGTGCGTCCGTCCAGGGTCACCGCGAGCTGGGAGCGCTCGGGTACCAGGGCCGACGAGGTCACCACCTTCAGGTGCAAGGCGGCGCCCGTCACCGCCCACCGCTCGGGGATCGGGACCTTGAGGCCGTGGGCCGCCTTGGCGCAGACCAGGCGGCCGGTCGGCTGGCCGGCGAGGTCGGCCAGGGGCAGGCGGTGGGTCCGGGTCTCGGCCCGGACTCCGGGGGCCAGGAGGGCCAGGAGCGCCAGGGCGGCGGGGACGAACTTCATGCGGCGGTCCTCTCCTGAGAGGGTTCGGGGTCCCGGCGGCCGAGGCGCAGCGCCGCGGCCAGGTGGGAGCCCAGGGTGTGGGCGGCCAGTTCGGCCACCCCGGTGAAGTTGACGACGACCCCCGCGAGGCCCTTGCGCCCCAGGTAGCCCAGCGCCTGCCAGCTCTCGAGGCGCCGGGCCTTGTGCTCCCACAGATCGACCCAACGCTGGCTGTCACCGTACACGAAGCGCACCCGCTCGGCGAACCCCTCGGGCCCGGGGGTCCGAAAGGCCAGGCCGAGCTCGGGCTGGGCACCCGCCCCGCCGGCCCGCTCCACCACCGCGGCCAGGCAGTAGGGGCGGCCGTAGCTGTCCCGGGCCTCCAAGGTCACCTCGGCCCCCTCCCCCGGCCCGCCGGCCCCGGGGTCCAGGGCGAGGCCGGCCCCCGAGAGGGACAGGTCGCTCAGCTCCCCCTCCCACCGGCCGCCCTCCGCCCCGACCACGGCCACCCGGCCCCGGGCCCAGAAACGGTGGAAGTGGCGGCGCTGGCGGCGCTCCCAGATCACCCCGAGGCACGCGAGGCTGTACAGGAAATTAAAGGCGCTCCAGGCGACGCAAATGGCCACCACGTCCCGGTCCGCGGGCACCGTCGTCCAGCGGATCGCTGCCGCCGGAAAGGTCGCCAGCAGCAAGAAGAAGAGCAGGTAAAAGGGCCCGGCCAGGGGGCTCAGGAAGTCGTTGGCGAGGCTCTTGCCCTTGGGCGTCACCTTAAAGGTCGGCCGCCGGGGGTTGACCAGGGCCGAGGTCACCGCCGGCACCAGGAAGACCGACTGCACGCTCTCGTAGATCTCCCCGAAGAAGGGCCAGCGGACCTTGCCGTACAGGAAGTCGGCCATGACCAAGGCGCACAGGGCGTGGGGGATGGCGTACGCCAGCACCTGGGGCACCGAGGCGTGGTACACCTTGAGGCCGAAGAGCAGGTAGGCGGCCGGGGCCAGGAAGTACACCAGGCGGGTGAACCCGAAGAGCCAGAAGACCGAGGAGTTGGTGTAGCACAGCCGCTGGGCGAGGCGCAGGCCCCGGGCCAGGAACGGCCGGCGGGTCACCAGGATCTGGGTCATGCCCTGGGCCCACCGGCTGCGCTGGAGGATGAAGTCGTCGAAGGACTCGGGGGAGAGGCCGCAGATCATCGGCCGGCCGACGAAGGCGCTGTGGTACCCCCGGGCGTGGAGCCCCAGGGCGGTCTCGGCGTCCTCGGTGATGGTCTTCCCCGAGATGCCCCCGGCCTCCTCCAGAAAGCGCCGGCGCATCACCGCCGCCGAGCCGCAGAAGAAGCTGGCGTTCCAGAAGTCGAGCCCCGGCTGGATCGCCCGGTAGAACATCTCGTTCTCCCCGGGGGCGTCGGCGAAGGTGGCGAGGTTTTTCTCCACCGGGTCGGGGTTGACGAAGAAGTGGGGGGTCTGCACCAGGAAGAGCTTGGGGTCCGTGAGGAACCCCCCCACGGTGTGGCGCAGCAGGTCCTGGGCCGGCACGTGGTCGGCGTCGAGGAAGAGCACCAGCTCCCCGTCGGTCTGCTGGAGCGCGTGGTTCAAGTTGCCGGCCTTGGCGTGGGCGTTGTCGGGCCGGGTCAAGTAGCCGATCCCCAGCTCCGCGGCGAGCCGCGTCAGCCGGCGACGGCGGTCCCGGGCCTCGGCGCCCACGCGCCGGTCCGCGCACCGGGCGTCGGTCCCCCCGTCGTCCAGGATCCACACCCGGAGCTTCTCGGGCGGGTAGTCGAGCTGGGTGCAGGCGGTGGCGGTGATCCGCAGGATCTCGTCGCTCTCGTTGTAGGTGGGCAGAAAGACATCCACGGTGGGCAGCAGGGACGGGTCCTCGGGGAGGGGCGCGGGCTCCCGCCGCAGGGGCCAGGCGCTCACGAAGGCGCCCAGGAAGTGGACCGCCATGCCGTGGGTCTCGGCCGCGAAGAGCAGGAGCATGGCGGCGAGATCCAAAGGCCCGGTGTAGATCAGGGTGTCCGAGGCGCGCCACAGCCAGTAGCGGACCGAGAGGAAGGTCGCCAGGAGCAGGAAGGCGATCCGCCACGGGGGGTCCTGGACGAACCGCGCCTTGCGCAGCACCAGGCACAAGCCGAAGACGGTGTAGGCAAAGACCGCCTGCTCGGCCAGGGGCAGGTACACCGAGCCCAGGTACACCAGGGCGGCGAGGCAGGCGGCGAGGGCGGCGTAGGTCATCGGGTCCCGTCCGTGGGGGTTGGCGCCGGGGGAGCTCCGCGCGGCCGCCCTACCCGTCTCTTCGGCCCTCGCCCCCCCGGGCTTTAGGCGGCGACCGTGGGGCTTGACACCGTCCGCGGTGTCGCTAGAAATCCTTGCGGGGCAAAGAGCAACGACGCTACGACGCCACCTAAGGCCCGGGGGCAAGACCAAAGATCTACGTTGCGCCGTTGCGTGAACCCAACCCCCGGAGACACCGTCTGTTCATCCTGTTATATGTTCGGCCGGGGGAATGGTTTTTTGACAGGATAACAGGATAAAATCTGATGATTTACGGATAAAGCCTGATGGTTGTTTCTAGACAACCCCCATCCTGTCCATCCTGTTATCCTGCCAAAGACCCCGTTTATCCTGTTATCCGGTCGAAAAAACCTCCCTCACGTACCTCGCCGGTCTGA
>JBBIIA010000206.1:0-6011 GCA_037446775.1 Deltaproteobacteria bacterium | reverse complement strand
GGGCGTCATCGACGCCCAGGACAACCCCTACTACACCTCGGTGCTGATGAAGTTTACCGAGGTGGCCAAGCACGTCACCCTCACCAACCACGCCCTCACCGAATGCCTGATCGTGCTCAACAACGACTTCTGGAACGGCCTCAAGCCCGAGGTGCAGCAGGCGTTCCGCAAGGCCGCCCGGGCGGCGATCGAGACCAACCGGAAGGTGACCGCGGAGCAGTTCGAGAAGCTGCCCAAGCTCGACATCTCCCTGGCGGAGTACGCGAAGCAGAACAACGTCCAGGTGATCGAGCTGACCGCCGCCGAGCGGGCGGCCTTCCGCAAGGCCATGACCCCGATTTACGACAAGTACCGCCCGGTGGTGGGGGAGGAGTTCTTCGACTTCCTGCAGAAGAAGGTGGAGCAGCACACGGCCAAGTAGGGTCTCCGGCGTCGACCGGGGGCACCGGGGCCGGCCCGGTGCCCCCTTTTCGTGGGAGGGCTCCCGTGAAGCTCGTGACCTACTGGAACCGGCTGGAGGAGATCGTCCTCGGGTGGGGCTTGTTGAGCCTCGCGCTGTTGGCCTTCGTGCAGGTGGTGCTGCGCTACGCCTTTGCCACCGGGCTCGATTGGGCCGAGGAGCTGAGCCGGTACGCCTCGGTGCTGCTCACCTTCCTCGGCGCCAGCCTGGGGGTGAAGCACGGCACCCACTTCTCGGTGGAGGCGCTGGTGAAGGCCCTGCCCCCCCGCCCCTCCCACGGGGTGCGGGCGGTGGCAAGCGCCCTCTCGGCGGTCTTGTTTGCCGTGGTCCTGTGGTACGGCACCGTGCACGCTGCCAAGCTTTTGCGCTTCGGGGTGACGAGCGCCAGCTTGCGGATGCCGATGTGGGTCGCCTACGCGCCCATCGCGCTCCTGTCGGGGGCCATCGCCGTGCGCTTCGTCCTAGACGCCGTGCGCCAGGCTCGGCTCGCCCTCGGCCGGGCACCCGCCGGGGAGGCGTAGCCGGTGCTCACCACCATCGCCGTCGTCTTCACCCTTCTGCTCTTCCTGGGGCTCCCCATCGCCGCGGTGCTCGCCGGGGTCACCGCGGTGGCCCTGGCGCTACACACCGCCACCCCGCTTCTGGTGCTGCCCCAGCAGATCTTCAACGCGCTAGACAACTTCGTGCTCCTCGCCATCCCCTTCTTCATCCTCGCCGGGCGGCTGATGACCGAGGGCACCATGGCCCAGCGCCTGGTGGAGGTGATGCGGGTGATGGTGGGCGCCAAGCGCGGCGGGCTCGCGGTCACCGCGGTCCTGGCGTGCCTCTTCTTCGCGGCGCTCTCGGGCTCGAGCCCGGCGACGGTCGTCGCCATCGGCTCGATCATGATCCCGGCGCTGACCCGGAGCGGCTACCCCGAGAAGTTCAGCGTGGGGCTGGTGACCAGCGCCGGCTCCCTCGGCATCGTCATCCCGCCGTCGATCCCGATGATCCTCTACGCCCTGGTGATGAACGTCTCGGTGGCCGAGATGTTCATGGCGGGGGTGGGCCCCGGGCTCCTGATCGGCGCCTTCTTCGCCGGCTACGTGATGTGGAAGGCCCGCCACGAGCAGTGGCCGGTGGAAGCGGGGGCCACCTGGGCCGAGGTGGGGCAGGCGGTGCGCCGGGGGGCCTGGGCCCTGTGCCTGCCCCTGATCGTCTTGGGCGGCATCTACTCCGGGGTGTTCACCCCCACCGAGGCAGCGGCGGTGAGCGTGGTGTACGCCCTCTTCGTGGAGGGCGTGATCCACCGCGACCTCACCTGGGGCAAGCTCCACCGGGCCCTGGTGGAGTCGGCCACCCTCTCCGGGTCGCTCCTTTTGATCCTCGCCTGCGCCATGACCTTCGTCTGGCTGCTCACCGCCGAGGGGCTGCCGGTGCAGGTGGCCGAGTGGGTGATGGGCCGGGTGGACAGCGCCTGGCTCTTCCTGCTCCTGGTCAACGTCCTCTTCCTGCTCCTCGGGTCGGTGATGGACAACGTGTCGGCGATGCTGATCCTGTCGCCGATCTTCGCCGAGACCCTCCACCGCCTCGGCATCGACCCGGTCCACTACGGCATCATCATGGTCCTGGTGATCGAGTTCGGCTTCCTCACCCCCCCCTTCGGGCTCAACCTCTTCGTGGCCATGGGCCTCACCAAGCGCCCCATGGGCTACGTGGCGAGCGCCGTGCTGCCCTTCCTGCTTCTCCTGCTCCTGGCCCTCCTGATCGTCACTTACGTGCCCGCCGTCAGCTTGTGGCTGCCCCAGATGTTCTACCGGTGAGGGTCCGGTCGCAAAAGGGGTCCCGATCGGTGAAGGGGTCCCCTCCCAGCCCCTGGGCGACGGCCGGGTTGGTTTCGGTCGCCGCCAGGTAGGCGGCGAGGAAGGCACGGTAGGCGGTCGGTTCTGGTAGCAGTAGGTCCGCGGCTGCGCCGACCGGGGAGAGCCGGTTGAAGGGGAAGACGTCGGCCCGGCCCCGCCGGAGCTCCCCCAGGGGCAGGACCTGGTCCAGGTTGTCCCGGGTGAGGGTGAGCATGACCATGGAGTAGGGGGTACACCCGGCTTGTCAAGTGCCCGCTCGACCGCCGACGCCCCGGAGGCCCAGGCTAAAGTCGGCGGAGGTGCCGACCGAAGCGTGAAGCGTCGAAGCGAGAGAGCTACCCGCTTGAGCGGGCGAACCCACCGCCCATGAGCCCTTGGTCCTGCCGCACGCCTCCCTCCCTTGGTGCCTTGCGCGATGCACGGCTGGGCGAGTGGGCCAAGGCCTTTGCTCGTCAAGGGGTACGAGGGCGGCGGCGCCCAAGGGGGAGTTGACGGGAATGAGTCCGCGCGAATCACCGGCCGGGTTACTGACCCACGCCGTAGAGGCCTTTGCCCGGGAGCTTCTGGCCCTGGTTCGGGGGGTGCGGGTCTATCCCCCGAGCCATCCCTACCTCCAGGGGGTCGTGGCGCGCCTCTTGGCCGGCGTCGAGAGCGACCTCCCCGCAGCCCTCTCCCTCGGGGTTACGCCTAGCGAGCTGTGGGTAGGCGAGGTCGGCGCAGGGGGGAAGGGCACCCGCGCCGCCCAACTCGCCGCCCTGCTCCACGGCAAAAAGGCCTTGCGGGTGCGCTGGGCCCCGACGGCGACGGCCGACGACGCCCTGGCCTTCGCCGCCGCCCTGGCAGACCCCGCCCTCGAGGGGCCCTCCCTGGGGGCCGCCCTCGTCGACCGGGGCGTCGGCACCATCGAGGTGGCGAGCCTAAACCTGGCCTGCCTCCACGACACCTTCGCGGAAGCCGGGGGCGTCGGGGGCAAAGAGGCGTGGCAGTGGCTCCTCGCGGGGGGGGCGCTTTTCTCGGGGACGGCCGGGGAGGCGGACGGAGCCTCCCTGGTGCGGGGGGTCGCGGCCCTCGGCGGGGGCCTCGGCGAGGCCCTGGAAGCGCTCCCGGAGGAACAGCGGGCCGGGGTGCTGGCGCGCCTGGCCCGGTTGGGCGGGGAGGCGCGGGCCTCGGACCTGGCTGCCGTGCTCCGCGGAGCGGACCTCAGCGGCCCGGTCGTCTCGGCCCTGACCCCAGAGCTCACCGGCGACCGGCTGGTGGAGCTCCTGGCCGCGCTCGCCGCCGCAGAGGGAAAGAACACCCAACGGCTGGCCGACGTATTTCGGCGCTTCGCCCCCCCCGGGGGGGCGACAGAGCTCCTGCCGACGGTCCGCGCGCGGATCGCCGACGCCGGTTTGGCCCCCCGGGCCTCCGGAGTCTGGCAGGCGGTGGAGACCTTCCTCCTGGAGCTCGACGAGGAATCGTTCATGGAAGCCGAGTACACGGCGTCCCTGGACCGGCTCGCGGCCAGGGGGCCGGACGGCACGGCTCCCCCCGGCGAGGTCCTGGATCTCCTCGAAGACCCGGAGGCCCACCTGGACCGGGTGCTCCTCGCCCTGGCCGTCCGGGAGCCGGAGACCTGGGGCCCTCGGCTGGGGAAGCGCCTGGAGACCCGGGTGACGGCGCTCCCGCCGACCCGCTACCTGGAGCTGCTCCAGGCGATCCACGGCGCCGTCCCCGAGGTGCTGGAGCGCCGGCCCGAGGTGCTGGTGCGGGCCCTGCGGGACGGGAGCGAGCGGCTCCGCGACCTGGATCGGGCGGGACGCGACCAGCTGCTGGCCTTCGCGTGCGCCCACGAAGCCGTGCTCCTCGAGCCGGTCCTCAGGGCCCTGGCGACCGAGCAGCGGATCGCGGTGCGGCGGTTCCTGGTGGACGTGCTCTCGGCCTACTCCCCCGCCGCGACCCCGGTGCTGGTGGCGCGGCTGCGCCGCGCCCCGTGGTACGTGACGCGCAACCTGACCATCGCCCTCGGGCGCAGGGGCGACCAGCGCGCGCTCCCGGCGGTGCGGGCCCTTCGGGCCCACGAGCACCCCAAGGTGCGCCGGGAGGCGGTCCTCGCCCTGGCGAGCTTGGAGGCTCGGGCCGAGGGAGGAGGACCTCCGTGAGCGGCGACTTCGCCACCCTGCTGCGGGACCTGGGGGGGCTGTACTGGGCTCGGAAACTTTACCCGTCCGGGAGCAGTTTGACTCGCCGGGCGGCCGAGAAGGTCGCGGCGAGCCTCGAGCGGCTCGGCCACCCGGTGCGGCTCGCGCGCCTCGGCGCCGACCTGGTGGTCGAGGACGAGACCGTCGGCGACCCCCCGGCTGCCCTGCGAGGGCTCTTCGCCGACCTCTCGGCCCGGGGACACGAGGCGCTCCACCTCGAGGGCGGGATCGGGCCCGGGGAGTGGGAGGAGTGGATCGAGCGACTGGTGGCGGGGGGAGACCTCCCTCGGGGGGGAAAGATCCGGGTCGGCGGTTTCCGGTTGGAAGGGGCCGCCGACCCGGCCCTCGCCGAACTAGCGGCCGACTATCTCGCCCTGATGCCCGGGGTGGAGGACTCCCTCCGCAGCCTCGCCGCGGAGCAGGCCGAGGGGCTCGCGCGGGCCCAGGAGATGGTGCAGGCGATCGCCGGGCGCCTGGCCGCCGGGGAGGAGCTCTTCCGGCCGATCCGGGAGCTCAAGACCCACGACCAGTATACCTTCACCCACGCCCTCAACGTGTGCGTGCTCAGCGCCGCCATGGCCCAGGCCCTAGGGCTTCCCCGGGACCGGGCCAACGGCGTGGCGCTGGCGGCGCTGTGTCACGACCTCGGCAAGGAGCGGCTGCCGCCGGAGGTCTTGAACAAGCCCGCCCGGTTGACCCCCGAGGAGCTGGCGGTGTTGCGCCGACACCCGGAGGAGGGGGCCCGCCTACTCCTAGGGCTGGGGGAAGTCGACCCGCTGCTGCCGGTGGTCGCCTACCAGCACCACCGGGGGATCGGCGGCCAGGGCTACCCGGACGACCCGGCCGCCGGGCCGGTCCACCCGGTAAGCCTCCTGGTCTCGGTGGCCGACGTGTATGACGCGCTGCGCACCGTACGGCCCTACCGGTCGGCGCGCAGCGCCGAGGTGGCGTGCACGGTGCTCCTCGAAGACGTCCGCCGCGGCCACCTGCACCGGGAGTACGTGTCGACCCTGGTGGGGATATTGGGGCTGCTCCAGCCGGGCCGCCGGGTGCGCCTGGGGGACGGCCGGTCCGGCGAAGTGGAGGAGGAGGGGGCTCGGGACCGCCTCCGCCCGGTGGTCCGGACCGAGGACGGGTCGACCGTGGACCTGAGCCGGGAGCCGACCGCGTGGCTCGCCGCCGTGGAGGAGCCCCCCGACCCGGCCTAAGGACGTTGCCCTCCCCCTATCGGCTCTGGCCGCCCGCTCCTTGAGGCGCTCACCCGTCCCGCAGGAGTTCCCGGGCGATGACCACCCGCTGGATCTCGCTGGTGCCCTCGTAGATGCGGGTGAGCCGGAGATCCCGGTAGAAGCGCTCGATGGGGAAGTCCTTCATGTAGCCCATGCCGCCGTGGAGCTGGAGCGCCCGATCGGCCACCCGGCCCGCCATCTCGGTGCAAAAGAGCTTGGCCATGGAGGCTTCCCGGGTCACCGCGGCGCCCCGCTCGTCCCGCAGGCGGGCGGCGTGGTGGAGCATCTGGCGGGCCGCGTA
>JBBIIA010000205.1:0-6078 GCA_037446775.1 Deltaproteobacteria bacterium | reverse complement strand
CGGATCGACCCCCGGGTCCCCGGCCTTGACCGCAGAGCGCCTATCGCCCCTCCCGATCCCCGGGTACAGTGGGCACGGCACCCCCACCCGCCGACCCCCGGAGATCGACCCATGAACCCCTTCGCCCTCGCCACGGCCGCCGCCGGCCCCGCCCTCCTGCTCACCCCCCGGGGCCGGCTGGACGGCCGCGCCCAGTCGCCCCTCCTGGCCGCCTGGGAGGCCTCCCCGGGGAAACCGGTGGTCCTGGACCTCTCGGGCCTGACCGACCTCGACGGGGCGGGGCTTTCGCTCCTGTTGTGGCTCGGGGTCCGGGGCCGGCGGGAGGGGCGGCCGGTGGTGGCCTTCGGCCTCTCCCCCCGGTGCCGCCGGGTGCTCGAAGCCCACCTGGGGGGCGCGCTCTCCCTGCGGGCCTCGGCGGCGGAGGCCCTCGGCTCGGTGGGCGCGCCGTCCCCCCAGGCGCCTGAGCCCCAAGCCGGAGCGACCTGCCCGGCGGCGCAGTGGGCGGGGGCCCTGGGCCGGGCCCGGACCGAGGCTCCTCCCGGGGGGCTTTTGGCCCTCAACGCGGTGGGGCGGCGGGTGCGGGGCCCCGCCGAGGGCTTCGGGCCCCTGTGGCACAAGGTGTACAGCCAGCCCCTCCCGGCCGACCCCGGCCGGGTCGCCCAGGCCCTGCGCGAGGAGATGCCCCACCTGTGGCCCCGGGGCAACCGGCTGGTGCTGCCCCCCCCGGGGGTGGTGCCCGGCGCGGTGGGGTTCATCGAACTCCGGCTCCCCGGCGGGGCGCCCCTCACCACCGGGGTGCGGGTGCTCCACGCCGACGCGGCGTCCTTCACCTTCGGGACCCTGGCGGGGCACCTGGCGGCCGGCTGGATCACCTTCACCGCCCTGCCCGACGCCGGGGGCGCCCTCGCCCAGGTCCGCTCCCTGGCCCGCACCGCCGACCCCCTCTTCGACGTCGGCTTCACCCTCTTCGGGCACCGGGAGCAGGAGGCCTTCTGGCGGGACACCCTCGCCGCCCTGGCGGCCCGGTTCGACGCGCGCCCCGCCGTGTCGGTGCAGACGGACTGCGTGGACCCGGGCCGGCACTGGGAGGCGGTGACCAACCTGTGGGAGAACGCCGGGATCCGCACCGGCCTCGCGGTGGCGGCGGGGCTGGCGAGCCGGCTCTTCGGCGGGGGCCGGGGCCGGTGAGAAGGGACGCCCTCGACGCCGTGGTCGTCGGCTCGGGCCCCAACGGCCTGGCGGCGGCGGTGGTGCTCGCCCGGGCCGGCCTCGGGGTGCGGGTGCTGGAGGCCCGGGACACCCCCGGGGGCGGCTGCCGCTCCCAAGAGCTCACCCTGCCCGGCTACCTCCACGACGTCTGCGCCTCCGTCCACCCCCTGGGGATCACCTCGCCCCTCTTCGCCGCCCTGCCCCTGGCCGACCACGGCCTGACCTGGGTGCACCCCCCCGCCCTGTGCGCCCACCCCCAGTTGGACGGCTCGGCCGCCACCCTGGAGCGGGACCTGGACGCCACGGCGGCGGGGCTGGGGGCCGACGGGGACGCCTGGCGTCGGCTGGTGGGCCCCCTGGCCGAGGCGTGGCCCGCCCTCGCCCCCGAGCTCTTGGGGCCCCTCTGGCACCGGCCCCGCCTCCCGCTCCCCCTGGCCCGCTTCGGCCTCATGGCCTTGCGCTCGGCCCGGGGCCTGGCCGAGGCCCGGTTCCGGGGCCCCGGGGCCCGGGCGCTCCTGGCCGGGCTCGCTGCCCACGGCGCCCTGCCCCTGGAGCGGGCCGGCACCGCGGCCTTCGCCCTGGTCCTGGCCGCCGCCGGACACCGGGGGGGCTGGCCCCTGGTCCGGGGCGGCTCCCAGGGCCTAATCGACGCCCTGGTGTCGCTCTTGCGCTCCCTGGGCGGCGAGCTCGAGACCGGCCGGGCGGTCACCTCCCCCGGCGACCTGCCGTCGGCCCGGGCCGTCTTGTGGGACGTGACCCCGCGCCAGCTCCTGCGCATCGCCGGAGACCGGCTCCCGGCGGCCTACGCGCGCAGGCTCCGGGCCTTTCGCCCCGGGCCCGGCGCCTTCAAGCTCGACTGGGCGCTGGCCGAACCGATCCCCTGGGCCAGCGCTCCCTGCCATCGCGCCGGGACCGTGCACCTGGGAGGCACCCTGGAGGAGCTCGCAGCGGCGGAACGAGCGGTGGCCGAGGGCCGACCCCCGGAGCGGCCCTACGCCATCGTCGTCCAGGCGAGCCGGTTCGACCCGAGCCGGGCCCCGGCGGGGCGCCACACGGCGTGGGCTTACGGCCACCTGCCCAACGGCTCGCCCTTCGACCTCACCGAGCGGCTCGAGGCCCAGGTGGAGCGCTTCGCGCCGGGCTTTCGCGACTGCGTGCTGGCCCGCCACGCCCTGGGCCCTACGGCCTTGGAGGCCTACAACCCCAACTACCTCGGCGGCGACATCGCCGGCGGCGCCCCCACCCTGGCCCAGACCTGGGCCCGCCCGGTGGCGGGGCCCCGGCCCTACGCGGTGCCGGTGCCGGGGTGGTACCTCTGCTCCGCCTCCACGCCGCCCGGGGGCGGGGTCCACGGCATGGCCGGGGCCCGGGCGGCGGAGCTGGCGCTGGCGGAGGTGTGGGGGAGTATGGAGTAGGGAGTGCGCAATAGAGAATGGGCGAAAGGGGGCACGGAACTGGTAACCGGTAACCGGTAACCGGTGACCGGTGACCGGTGACCGGTAACTGGGAACTGGGAACCGGGAACTGGGAACCGGGAACTGGGAACCGGGAACCCGGAACCGCCAACAAGGGATTTGAGCATGGGTGCTGGGAAGCGCCAGGTAGTGATCCTGGGCGGGGGGTATGGGGGGCTGGCGTGCCTGCGGGGGTTGGGGCGGCGCCTCGACCCGGGGCGCTACCGCCTGCGGCTGGTGGACGCCTCGCCGTGGCACACCATCAAGACCCGCTTCCACGAGCGCGCCGTCCTGGCGAGCCGGGACCGGGGCCTCCGCTTCCCCCTGGCCACCCTGGCGGCGGCGTCGGGGGCGGCCTTCGTCCAGGACGAGGTGACCGGGCTCGACCTTGGGGGCCGCACGGTGGTGGGGCGGGCCGGCCGCTACGGCTACGACCGGCTGGTCGTGGCCCTGGGGGGCCAGATCGCCCACTTCGGGGTCCCCGGGGCGGCCGAGCACACCGTCCACCTCCAGACCTACGAGGCGGCGCGGGAAGCGGCCCGCCGCTTCGCCGCCCTCGGCCCGGGCCGGGTGCTGGTGGTGGGGGCCGGCATCGAGGGACTGGAGGTGGCGGCCATGGTGCGCCAGGCCGCCCCCCCGGACCGCTGCGCGGTCACCGTGGTGGAGGCGGGCGAGGCCCTCCTCGGCCGCTCCCAGGGCGGCGACGCTCAGCGCCGCTACCTGGCCGACTTCCTGGCGCGCCGCGAGATCGGGCTGCGGCTCGGCTCCCCCATCGCCCGGGTGCGGGCCGACGGGGTGGAACTGGCGGACGGCACCGCCCTGCCCGCCGACCTCGTGTACTGGTGCGCGGGGGTCCAGCGGGTGGACCTGGGGGGGCTCGAGCCGGGGCGGCCCTTTGGGGTGGGCCCCACGCTCCAGAGCCCGGAGCACCCCGAGGTGTTCGCCCTGGGGGACTTCGCCACCGTGAACTCCCGGGACGACTGGGCGAACCTGGCGAGCGCCCAGCGGGCCGTGTACCACGGGGCACTCGCCGCCCAGAACCTGGCGCGGCTCGAGGCCGGGCGCCCCCTGCGGCCCGCCCGCTACCGGCCCGAGGGGGAGTTGATCGGGCTCGGGGACTGGGACGGGGCCGGCACCGTGTACGGGCTCCCCCTCACCGGCGTGGCCGCCGCCGCGGCCAAGAAGGGCAACGAAGTGCGCTACCTCGCCGAGCTGTACCGGGATCTCCCCGGCACCGCCCTCGCCGGCGCCGTGGCCGTGGCCCGACGGGGCCGCCGGTGAGCGTCCCGGCCACCCGCCTACGGGTCCTCACCGACGCCCCCCCCGCCCCCCGGGGCCGCTACGTGCTGTACTGGATGGTCGCGGCGCGCCGCACCCGCTGGAACTTCGCCCTGGACCGGGCCCGGGAGTGGGCCGAGGAGCTCGGCAAGCCCCTCCTGATCTTCGAGCCCCTGGGAGTCGGCTACCCCTTCGCCTGCGACCGCTTCCACCGCTTCCTCCTCGACGGCATGGCCGACAACCAGGCGGCGTGCCGAGCGGCCGGGGTCGCTTACTACCCCTACGCGGAACCCGAGCCCGGGGCCGGCCGGGGCCTCCTGGCCGCCCTGGCCGAGTCGGCCGCCGCCGTGGTCACCGACGACACCCCCGCCTTCTTCTACCCCGCCCTGCGGCGGGCCGCCGCCCCCCAGGTGACCGTGCGCTTCGAGGCGGTGGACGGCAACGGCCTCCTGCCCCTGGGGGCCACCGACCGGGCTTTCCCCACCGCCCACTCCTTCCGGCGGTTCCTCCAGAAGGCCCTGGGGGAGCACCTGCTCCTGCCCGCGGCCGAGCCCCTGGCGGCCGCCCCGGGCCGGGCGCGCCTGCCGGCCGGGGTGACCCGGCGCTGGCCCCACGCGAGCGCCGGGCTCCTGGCGGGGGACCCCCTGGCCCTGGCCGCCCTCCCCCTGGACCACTCGGTGCCGCCGGGCCCCCTGCGGGGCGGAGCCGTCGCCGCCCAGGAGCGGCTCGACGCCTTCGTGACCGAGCGCCTCGACCGCTACGGCGAGGACCGCAACCACCCGGACCGGGACGGGACGAGCGGCCTCAGCCCCTACCTCCACTTCGGCCACGGGGGCGCCCACCAGGTCTTCGCCCGGGTCGCCGCCGCGGAGGGCTGGGACGAGAGCCACCTCGCCCGCTCCACCGCCGGCAGCCGCACCGGCTGGTGGGGCGCCTCGGCGGCCGCCGAGGCGTTCTGGGACCAGCTCGTCACCTGGCGGGAGGTCGGCTTCAACGGGCTCGCCCACGGCCGCCGCTGGGATCGCTACGAGAGCCTGCCCCCCTGGGCCCGGGCGACCCTGGGGGCCCACGCGGCCGACCCCCGCCCCTACACTTACTCCCGAGCCGAGCTGGAAGCCGCCGCCACCCACGACCCCCTGTGGAACGCGGCCCAGCGCCAGCTCGTCCGGGAGGGCCGATTGCACAACTATCTGCGGATGCTGTGGGGCAAGAAGGTCCTGGAGTGGAGCGCGTCCCCCCGGGAGGCCCTGGCCACCCTGCTTTACCTCAACGACCGCTACGCCCTGGACGGCCGGGACCCCAACTCCCTCTCCGGCGTCTTGTGGTGCCTCGGCCGCTACGACCGCGCCTGGGGTCCCGAGCGGCCGATCTTCGGCAAGATCCGCTACCTGAGCTCGGCAAACACGGCCCGCAAGGTGCGGGTCCGCGAGTACCTGGAGCGGTACGGCCCGGACGGTTGATTCCCGGCGCCAAATCCTGATGTCTTTGGGTCCACCGCCAGCCCCATCCTGAACATCCGGTAATCCTGTCCCAAACCCCCCGTCCCCGAAGTCCCCGAGCGAGTCGAAACCCTGATCGAAGAGGAGACGCCGTGGCCGCCTACCTGATCGGACACATCACCGTCAAGGACCCGGAGCTTTGGTCCCAGTACACGGCCGGGGTCCGGGAGTCCCTCGCCCCCTTTGGGGCCGAGGTGGTCTTTCGGGGCCGGCGGGTCTCGGAGCTGGCGGGCCAGCAGCCCCGCGCCAACGCCGTGGTCTTGCGCTTCGCCGACCACGACACCCTGCTCCGTTGGTTTGCCTCCCCCGCCTACCAGGCCCTGATCCCCCTGCGGGAGCACGCCGCCGACGTGGTGATCGCCGGGTACGAGGAGGCGGGGTAGAAGCCTTGCGGAGCAGGGTTCCTCGACGATGCGTCGAGTTCCGCCTTCCGCGGGCGTCTCGGGGAACCGGGGGGCTTGGACAGGATGCCAGGATGTTCAGGATGCTCGATGCAGGCAGACCGGGGGAATCCTGTCCAACCTGGTGCGCCGGTGAAAGCGGCATGGTGTTCACCGTGCTTCGGCAAACGGTCCGCAAGCGACTACAGGCGAAGCTTCGGGCGGTGAAGGCCGAGCTGCGCGAACGCCTGCACCGAC
>JBBIIA010000204.1:0-6079 GCA_037446775.1 Deltaproteobacteria bacterium | reverse complement strand
GCCGGCTAAGGTTTTTATGCGCGATTGCCCTGGCTCCGCCCCAGGACTCCGACGGCGGCGAAGGGCACGGTGACTCCGTCGGCGGCTGCAACCCGGCCCCGAGCCGGGCTCGGACGCGCGCGGCGGCCGCCGCCGCGCCGGGAGGGTACGGGCGCCGCGGCGCGTGGCCCCACACCGGGCCGGGCCACGCCGGGTCGCCGGGGTGGCGGGCGACCACGTGGAGGTGGAGCTGGGGCACCAGGTTGCCGAGCGCCCCGACGTTGATCTTGTGGGCAGAAAACGCCTCCTTGAGGGCTCGCGAGGCGAGGCACACCTCCCGGATGAGGGCCGCCTGGTCCGCCGCCCCCAGGTCGTAGAGCTCGACGGCACCCTCCCGTTCCGGGACGAGGACCAGCCACGGGTAGGCCACGTCGTCCATCCAGAGCACCCGGCACAGCTCCAGGCGCCCGACCGGGACCGTATCCGCCGCGAGGCGGGGGGCGAGCTCGAACACGGCGTCTCTCCAAGGCGAGTGGCGCGGCCCCGGCAGGGTACCACGGGAGACCCCCGGACGTTGAAGAGAAGCGAACCCGTGCTACCCTGGCGGGCGGGGAGGCGCAGACGAGCATGGGCGTGGTGACGACGTGGCAGGCCCGGGGGCCCCGGCCCCACCAGGAAGACCGGTGGGTGGCCGAGCGCGTCGGGGAGGCGGCGGGGTGGCTCTTGGCGGTGTTCGACGGCCACGGCGGGGCGGTCGCCGCCGACCTCTGCGCCGAGGCCGCGGCGGCGGCCTTCGCGCCCCCCGGCCCGGGCGGGGCAGACCAGACCCTGCGCGACCTGGTGGCGGGGTTCGAAGCCCTGACCCGGGGCCTGGCGTCGGGGACCACCGCCTCGGTGGCGTGGGTCGACGAGGCCCGGGGGGTCGCCACCGTGGCGGTGGTCGGCGACTCCCCGGTGCTTGCCGTGGACCGGGCGGGCCGCGCCGTGCGGGCACCCGAGCACAACGCCCGCTCGAACCTCGGGGAACGGGCCGCGGCCTTGGAAAGGGGCGGCTCCTACGAGGCCGGCTATCTCTTCCACCCCGGCACCGGCTTCGGCCTCCAGATGGCTCGGTCCCTGGGGGACGCGGGCATGGGGGAGGTGGTGAGCCGAATCCCCGACCTGATCACCGTCACCCTGGGCCCCGGGAGCGTCCTGGTGCTCGCCACCGACGGCGTGCTCGATCCGTCGCACCAGGGGGTCGACGCCCGGGCGGCCGAGCTCCTGGCCCTGCGGCACCGGGAGGAGGGCTTCGCCGCCGCCGCGGTGGGGGCGTGGGCCGAGGCGCGCGGCCTCCAGGACAACGCCACCGTCGTGGTGTGGCGAGCCCTCGGCGCTACCCTGGTTGGCCCGAAATCGTCGGGGAACCCTTGACCCTCACCTCGCCTTTCGGGTACCTAGCAGCGAACCCAGGAGCCTGCCGGATGTCGCGACCCCTCGTCCTCGCCGCCCTCCTCCTCGCCTGCGGGTGTGCGGGGGTGGTGCGCTCGACCACCGGCCGGTTGGCCGAGAACCTGTCCCTGGCCCTGCTCGACCAGGACGACCCGGCGACGGTACGGGACGGAGCCCCCGCCTACCTGCTGATGATCGACAGCTTCGTCCAGGGCAGCCCCGACGACGTGGGCCTGCTCCTGGCCGGGGCCCGGCTGTACGGCGCCTACGCCTCGGCCTTCGTGGACGACCCGGCCCGGGCGCGGCGGCTGGCCACCCGGGCGCGGGAGTACGGTCGGCGGGCCCTGTGCGCCGCGGAGCCGGCCGCCTGCACCGCCGCCGAGGGCCCCTACGACGGGTTCGTCGCCGCCCTGGGGGGGGTGCGGCCCGGCAGCGTCGGCGCCCTGTACGGCTTTGCCGCGGCGTGGGCCGGCTGGGTCCGGGCCCACGGCGAGGACTGGAACGCGGTCGCCGACCTGCCCAAGATCGACGCCGCCCTGACCCGGGTGCTGGCCCTGGACGACGGGCACGACGGCGGCGGCGCCCACCTGGCCCTGGGGGTGCTCCGGTGCCTGCGCCCCGCGGCCCTGGGGGGGCGACCCGAGGAGGGCCGGGCTTACTTCGAGCGGGCCCTGGCGCTCTCGGCGGGGAAGAACCTGATGGCCAAGGTCCTCTTCGCCCGGCACTACGCCCGCCTGGTCTTCGACCAGGAGCTCCACGACCGCCTGGTGGCGGAGGTGCTGGCGGCCGACCCCCGGGCCCCGGGGCTGACCCTGGTCAACACCCTCGCCCAGGCCGAGGCGCTCGCCCTTCGCGACACCGCGGCCGATTATTTCTGAGCCCCCTGCTCACGGGAGTACCCATGCTGGTCAAGACGCTCCGCGCCGCCGCGGCGCTGTTGACCCTCGCCGCTACCGCGGCGACGGCCCAGAACCACACCCTGAAGCTCGCCACCCTCTCCCCGGACGGGGCCTCCTGGATGGTGGAGATGCGCAAGGGAGGCGACGAGATCGCCCGGCGCACCGGGGGCCGGGTGAAGCTCAAGTTCTACCCCGGGGGGGTGATGGGGAACGATAAGACCGTACTGCGCAAGGTGCGCTCCGGCCAGCTCCAGGGCGGCGCCTTCACCGGGGGCGGCCTCGCCGAGGTCGCCCCCGACGCCCAGGTGTACGGCTTGCCCTTTCTGTTCCACTCCCTGGCCGAGGTGGACTACGTCCGCCGCCACCTCGACAGGCCCGTGGCCCAGGCCCTGGAGGGGGCGGGGATGGTGGTCCTGGGCATCAGCGAGGGGGGCTTCGCCTATCTGATGTCCTCCCACCCGGTGCGGGTCTCGGCCGACCTCAAGGGCCGCAAGGTGTGGGTGCCCGAGGGGGATCGGGTGAGCCAGGCGGGGTTCGAGGCGGTGGGGGTGACGCCGGTGCCCCTCGCCATCGCCGACGTGTACACCGGACTCCAGACCGGCCTGGTGGACACGGTGGCGGCCTCGGCCCTGGGGGCGCTGGCGCTCCAGTGGCACACCAAGGTCAAGCACCTGACCGACGTACCCCTTACCTATCTGGTGGGGATCCTGGCCGTGGACCGCCAGGCCTTCGAGGCTCTGGCTCCGGAGGACCGCGGGGTGGTGCGGGAGGTGATGGGGACCGTCTTCACCCGCCTGGATCGCCAAAACCGCCTCGACGACGCCGCGGCCCGCAAGGCCCTGGCCGGCCAGGGCATCGCCTTCGAGACCCCGGGACCCGAAGACCTGGCCCGGTGGCGGGCCATCGCCGACGACGCCATCTCCCGGCTCCGGGGCAAGGGGGTCTACACCGACGGGACCCTGACGCTCCTGCGCGGCCACCTCGCGGACTTCCGGGCCGGCCGTGGTCGCTAACGCCTCCCGGCTCGCCCGGGTGATCCGGGTCGTCCACCGGATCGAGGACGGGGTACTGGCGGCCCTGCTCGGGGCCATGATCCTCCTGGCGGCGGCCCAGATCGTGTTGCGCAACCTGGGGGGCGGCGGCTTCTCCTGGGGCGACCCCCTCCTGCGCACCCTGGTCCTGTGGCTCGGCCTGCTGGCCGCCCTGGCGGCCACCCGCGCCGACCGCCACATCACCATCGACGCCGTGGGCCGGGTGCTCTCCCCCCGGGGGCGCCAGCTGGCGGGGGCGGTGACTAGCGCCTTCGCCGCCGCGGTGTGTGGGGTGGTGGCGCTCCAGGCCGTGCGCTTCGTGGCGGCCGAGCGCGAGGCCGGCACCGTGGCCTTCGCCGAGGTGCCCGCCTGGGTCCTCGAAGCGATCCTCCCCTTCGCCTTCGGCCTGATCGCCTTGCGTTACCTCGCCCTGGCCGTGGTGCGGGCCCGGGGCGCCGCAGTCGGCAACCCGCCCCGGTGATCGCCGCCACCCTGGCCCTCGGGGGCCTCGCGCTCCTGGGCGCTCCCCTCTTCGCGGTCATCGCGGCGAGCGCGCTCCTCGGGTTCTGGCGCCAGGGGATCGACCTCACCGCCGTGGTCATCGAGATCCACCGCCTCGCCGAGATGCCGGTGCTGCTAGCCGTCCCCCTCTTTACCTTCGCCGGCTACCTCTTGGGGGAGGGCAAGACCCCCCAGCGCCTGGTCCGCCTCACCAACGCGTGGCTCGGGTGGATGCCCGGCGGCCTCGCCCTGGTGTCCCTGGTGGCGTGCGCCCTCTTCACCGCCTTCACCGGGGCCTCGGGGGTGACCATCGTCGCCCTCGGGGCGCTGCTCTTCCCGGCCCTCCAACAGGCCGGCTACCGGGAGCGGTTCACCCTCGGGCTGATCACCACCTCGGGAAGCCTCGGCCTCCTCTTCGCGCCGTCTCTGCCCCTGATCCTGTACGGGGTGGTGGCCCAGCAGATGGTCCCCGGGGTGCCGGTGGGCATCGACGACCTCTTTGCGGCCGGGGTGCTGCCCGGCTTGCTGATGCTCGCGGTCCTGTCCACCTGGAGCGTCTGGCAGGCCCGCCACCTGGCGGTGCCCCGGCGGCGCTTCTCCCTCGCCGAAGCCCTGGCGTCCCTGCGGGAGTCGATCTGGGAACTCCCCCTGCCCTTCGTCGTCCTGGGGGGGATCTACGGCGGGGTGTTCGCGGTCTCCGAGGCGGCGGCGGTCACCGCCCTGTACGTGCTGCTGCTCGAGGTGCTCGTCCGGCGCGAGGTGGGGCTTTGGCGCCTGCCGGCGGTGATGCGGGAGTCCATGGTGCTGGTGGGGGGGATCCTGGTGATCCTCGGCGCGTCGCTGGCGTCCACCAACCTGCTCATCGACGCCGAGGTGCCGACCCGGCTCTTCGAGCTGATCCGGGCCCACGTGGACAGCCGCTGGGCCTTCCTGGTGCTCCTCAACGCCTTTCTGCTGGTCCTGGGGACCATGCTCGACGTCTTTTCGGCCCTGGTGCTGGTGGTCCCAATCCTGCTGCCCGTGGCCCTCGGGTACGACGTCCACCCGGTCCACCTCGGCATCGTCTTTCTCGCCAACATGCAGATCGGCTACTTCACCCCCCCGGTGGGGATGAACCTCTTCATCGCCAGCTACCGCTTCGACCGCCCGGTGCTCGAGCTGTACCGGGCCACCCTGCCCTTCTTCGTCTTGCTCCTCTTGTCGGTCCTCGTCATCACCTACTGGCCCCAGCTCAGCCTGTGGCTGGTGCCGTAGGGGCTACCCGTTCCCTCCCCCCCGTGCGAACTCGGGGTACAAGCGCTCGATGCACCCGGGGCAGATGCCGTGGGTGAAGTCGGCGTCGGTCCGCGCCCCCACGTACGCCTCCACCTCGTGCCACGCGCCGTCCCCGTCGCGGATCTTCTTGCAGCCCGAGCAGATCGGCAAGAGCCCCTGGAGCCCCCGGAGCCGTCGGCCCTGCTGGGCGGCGGCCCGGTTCTCGCGCCACTCGCGCACCAGGATCTCCCCGGCGAGCGCCAGCCCCGGGTCGTCCCCGGCGTACCGGCGGCAGGCGTCGATGAAGGCCTGGATGTGCTCCTTGTACAGGGCGTCGGGGGAAGGCACGGCGAGGGTGGGGGGAGCCTCCCGGAAGAAGACCGCGAAGGCCGGGTGGAGGAGATAGAACTCCAGGCGGTAGGCGATCAAGAACGCCTCGGCCCGGGTCAGCCCGGCCCGGCACCGGTCCAGGAGCCCGCCGGCCCGGTCGTCCAGGTGCCGGAGCTCCTCCAGCACGCCGCGGGGGTCGTCAAAGGCCGCCGGCAGGGGCGCGTGGCCCGGCGCCAGCAGGGCCTCCCAGAACCGGACGTGGTCCGCCTCCTCGTGGGACATCCGGCCCCAAAACGCCCCCAGCTCGGGCTCCTCCTCCCCGTCCCGGAGCCGCGCGTACACGGCCGCCGCCTTGCGATCGATGGCGAGGGCGGCTTCGGCGATCTGGGCGATCAGGTCGGGCATGGCGGCTCCGGCGGGGCTGGAGGAGGCGGGGGCGCGACCGGGGCCGCGGGGCGTGGCTCAGAATAGTTCCAAACGAGGCCCCGGGCAAGCGCCGGCGCCGACCGCCGGGGCATGACCACCAAGTGGAACCCGTTGAACACCCTCCGCTTCCCTGCTACTCTGCGCCGCGCACGCACCCGTAGCTCAGTTGGATAGAGCGTCGGACTTCGAATCCGCAGGTCGCACGTTCGAGTCGTGCCGGGTGCGCCA